>JBGSWL010000028.1:0-32101 GCA_041752455.1 Roseitalea sp.
TCGCCGCGATCCTGCGTGAAATAGAACAGCAGGCCGAAAGCGACCAGCGCACCGGAAAGGCTGCCGAAGAGGACCGGATCGAAGACAAGGATTCCGTCGAGCATCATCACACCTTGAAGGAAACCATTTTCATGATCAGCAGATTGCCGGAAGTGAGCCAGAATATCAGCCCGGCAGCACCGATATAGGCTTCGTCGTAATCCCAGATGCCGCTGTAGTATTCCGGCATCAGCAGGTTGAGGACGATGAACAGGATCACCGGCATGGCGGTGAGGAAGATTGCCGACATGCGGCCTTCTGCCGAGATCGCCTTGACCTTGGCCTTCATCTTCAGGCGGTCGCGAACGACCTTCGACAGGCCATCCAGGATCTCGCGCAAATTGCCGCCAGTGGTGGACTGGATCGAGACCGACGACACCAGCAGCGGCAGGTCGGGATGACCAACGCGTTCGTAGAGGTTAGACAGCGCCGTCACCAGATCGGAGCCGTAGGTAACTTCGTCGGCGACCATGCCGAATTCCGAACCAATCGGATCGGGCATCTCGCGGGCGACCATTGAAATCGCCACCGGCACCGGATGACCGGCCTTCAGGCTGCGGGTGATCAGGTCGATGGCTTCCGGCAATTGTTTGCCGAACTTGTTCATCTTTCCGCCACGGCGCATGCGCAGGTAAACGTAGGGAACGAGGATACCCGATACCGGAGCCGAGCCGAGGACGGCAATCGGCGACAGCGTCAGGATGCCGACGGCGATCATCACCGTCACGACGAAAATTCCGTAGATGGCGGCTGCCTTGCCAAGGCCGATGGAAAGTCCCGACTGGACGATGAGGCGGTTCAGCCAGGCCACCGGCAGCAGCATGTTGCCGTTCTCGTCCATGCCGCGCTCCTTGCGCAACTGGATGAGGATGTCGCGTTGCGAGACCTTGGCGCCGTCGCCAAGGCTCATGCGGCGGTTCAGGCGCTTCTTGCCGACTTCGGCGCCGGCAAACCAGGTAAAGCCCGCCTCAACGATGAGGACGGCGAACAGCACCGCCGTCAACATCATCAGGTGCACGGGCGAGAATTCGAACGCACTCATTTGAGCGGAATCCCCGGCTCAAAGGCGCTGCCCGGAATATGAATGCCCATGGCAACGAGATGCTCGAGGAACCGCGGACGAACGCCGGTTGCTTCGAAATGCCCCTCGACTTCACCCTTCGGGCCAGTGCCGGTGCGCTTGAAGCGATAGATTTCCTGCATCTGAACGATATCGCCTTCCATGCCGGTCACTTCGGTGATGGAGGTAATCTTGCGCCTGCCGTCCGAAAGACGGGTCAGCTGGACGATCAGGTGGATGGCGCTGGAGATCTGGCTGCGGATCGACTGAACCGTCATTGGCATGCCGGTCATGCCAAGCATCTGTTCCAGACGGGCAACGGCATCGCGTGGCTGGTTGGAGTGGATGGTCGCCATCGAACCTTCGTGGCCGGTATTCATGGCCTGAAGCATGTCGAAGCATTCCTCGCCACGCACTTCGCCCAGGATCACGCGATCCGGGCGCATGCGCAGCGCGTTCTTGACGAGGTCACGCTGCTTGATTTCGCCGGTGCCTTCATTGTTGGCCGGGCGGGTTTCCATGCGGCCGACATGGGGGATGTGCAGCGCCAGTTCGGCGGCATCCTCGATGGTCAGCACGCGTTCCTTCGGCGAAATGAAGGCCGAAAGGGCGTTCAACATTGTCGTCTTGCCGGTACCGGTACCGCCCGAGATCAATGTTGTCATGCGGGCGTAGATTGCGTGCTTGAGCAGGGTCGCCATTTGCGGCGCCAGCGCATTGTATTCGACCAGTTTGTCGAGCGACAATTTGTTGGCGGAGAACTTGCGGATCGATACCAGCGGGCCGTCGATGGCGACCGGGCGGATGGCGGCGTTGAAGCGCGAACCGTCGGCCATGCGTGCGTCGCACATCGGGTTCGATTCATCGATCCGGCGGCCGACAGCGGCAACGATCTTGTTGATGACGCGCAGAAGGTGCGCCTCGTCCTTGAACGGAATGTTGATCGGCTGCAGCACACCCTTGATTTCGGCGTAGCAGTTATGGATGCCGTTGATCAGGATGTCGTTGATGTCGGGATTGCGCATCAGCGGCTCGAGCGGGCCAAGGCCGGTCATCTCGTCGACCAGCGTGCCGACAAAATCTTCCAGCTCGGCATTGTTGAGCGCAATGCGTTCCTTGGCGACGTAGTCGGCTACGAACTTGAAGATCTCGCGCACCAGTTCGCTGCGCGGCAATTTTTCGAGCGCGACGAGGTTGAATTCTTCCAGCATGCGCCGGTGCAGCACCACCTTGGCTTCAAGGAGGCGCGGATTGCCCTGATGGCTACCCGCCACCGGAATGTCAGCTGGGGTCGCTACGACCGGGGCCTTTGCCGCTTCCTGCTTCGGCGCCGTCGATTGTGCCGAAACGTGGTGTGCGGCAGCCGGCTTTTCATCGACATCGGCAAAGATGTCGGGTTCGTGCATCGCTGCGTGGATGGCTGAGAAGCGGTTGGTCATGATTGCCTCAGCCAGCCTTGCGGTTGAACAGGTTGCGGCCGAAATCGAGAATGCCTGCCGACCCCTTGGGTTTTTCTTCGGCCATAGCTTCCCCGTGCAGGATCAATGCCCGCAATTCGCGCGTGACGTTGTTGTCGGGTTGGATTTCCTGCAGTGGCATGCCGCGGTCGACGGCATCGCGAACCAGCTGGTAGTTGTTGGAAATCCCGCCGGCAAACCGGTCACCCAGCGCCGCCTCGACGTCGCTGGCATTGAGGCCGTTTGGCGTCTTGCGCCGATCCATGCGGTTGACGATGACCTTGACGGCGGTCTGGTTGCCGATGCGCTGGTCGATGGCCGCCAGCAGCCGCTTGGCATTGCGGATCGACGGCACCGTCATGTCGCTGACGACGAACAGGCGGTTGGAGCCCATGATGACGGTCTCGGTCCATGGAAACCAGATGCGCGGCAAATCGATGACGACGTTGTCGAAATAGGCCGAGGCGAGGTCGAGCAGGCGCATCACCAGTGCCGCCTTGAACGAGCGCAGTTCGGTCGGCTGGTTCGGCGCCGCGATGACGGACAGTCCGCTGGAATGCTTGGATAGCATCACGTCGAGCAATTGCCGATCCAGGCGTTCGGGATTGTTCTCGATTTCCGAGATGTCGAAGCGCGGCTCGATGTCCAGATATTCGGCGCAGGAACCCTGCTGGAAGTTCAGGTCGATGACGCAGGTCGTGCGGCCGAAATTGCGGCCGTGCTGATTGAGGATCTGTGCAGCTTCAAGCGCGATCGAGGTGGTTCCGACACCGCCAGAGGCCGGCATGAAGGCGAGGAATTGCGGTTCGACCTGCGCTTCCTCTCCGCTTTGCTTCAGGGCGTTGTTGCAGGCGCGTACGAGGTCGGCGGTCTGCAGCGGCTTCACCAGGAAGTCGGCGACCTTTAGCTGGATCAGGATGCGTGCGGCGGCTGGCGAAAAGTTCGACGTGACGACGATGAGGGCGCAATTCGGACCGGCCATGCGGCGGATCTTCTGCAACTGCTCGAAATCCTCGACCTGCGCGGCGTCGATGTCGACGATCAGCGCGTCGGCGTTCATGTCGCGGACTTCGGCGCCAATGGCCTTGACGTCCTTCTCGAGGACCGAGAACGCCATTTCCTCGGTCGAACGGATGGCGCCCTTGGCCATCGCCAGGAGGGCGGCATCGGCGGAAATCATGACAAGCTTGCGGGCGTTGTCTTTGGTGCTGGACATCTGTCTTTTCCCGATTTCAGGCTTTGCGGAACCAGTTGACGATCAGTTCGACGGAACGACGAGCTGTATCGGCTTCAGTTCCTCGGCTGGCTGCGCTTCGCCGGCGGTGTTGTATTTCTTGATCGCGTTGCCCTGCCGCTGTCCGCCGGTGGCGATATGCGAATCGTATGCATGGCGTGGCCACGGGTCGATGGTCTGCAGGGCCTGGTTGGCGGCGACGGCGTTGCCGGAATACGGTTCGACCAGATCGCTGCGAACCAGATATTCCTGGCATCCGGTGAGCATGACGGCGCAGCTCATGGCGCCTATGATTTTCGTGGTTACCGACATTTCCCTGTTCCTGTCTTTTTTTGTTGTTTTTCAGGCTTTTAGGTGACGGCATGATGCCGCCCGAAAGTGAGTTCCTCAGAAGTCGACGATGTGACCGGATTTCAACGAGCCGCTCTTGGCTTCGGCGAGGCGGCGCAAATTGGCGCGGCTGATCTCGGTCTGGCCATTGGCAAACAGGTCGACATCATTGGGTGCTGCCGAACCATCAAGCGGGCTGACGATCTGGTCGCCTGGCACCAGCGGCTTTACCAGGCGCGGTGTGACGATGATGACAAGATCGGTTTCCTGCTTGCGATAGGAAGACGAACGGAACAATGCGCCGAGGATCGGAATGTCGCCGAGCCAGGGGAATTTGCGCGTATCATAGTTGGCGGTCGATTGCAGCAGCCCAGCCATGACGAAACTTTGGCCGTCGCGCAGTTCAACCGTTGTCTTGGCGCGGCGAACCACCAGGCCAGGAATTTCGATATCGTTGAACTTGACCGAGGTGGTCGGATCGATCTGGCTGACTTCCGGCGCGATCTGCAGATGGATCATGCCGCTGTCGAGCACCGTCGGGGTGAAATCGAGGCCGACGCCGAACTTCTTGAATTCGACGGTGACCTTGCCGTCTTCAGCTGCAACCGGAACCGGGAATTCACCGCCGGCAAGAAAGCTGGCCGTATCGCCGGAAAGGGCTACCAGGTTCGGCTCCGCCAGGCGGCGCGCAACGCCCTTTTGTTCCAGCGCCTGCAGCAGGATATCCACGCTGACGCCATGGCTGAGCAAGCCGCCGATGATCTGCCCGAATGGCAACGCCCCGGAGATCAGCGAGTTGGCGACGTTCAGGTTGTTGGTATACAAGGTGTTGGGGCTCAACAGACCATTCGTGTTTCCGGACAGGAAGCCGTTCTGCTTGTTCCCGTGGAGGGAAATGCCGATTTCCTTGTCGCGGCGGCGCGATGCTTCGATGAAGCGAACTTCGAGCTGTACCTGGGTCGAACCCTTGACGGTCGTCGAGTCGATGGCTTCTTCGTCGAACTGCTTGGCGATTTCGCGCGCCTTGGCGGCGGCGTTGGGGCTCTTGGCTTCACCCGAGAGAACGACGCGGCCATTGGCAGTCGACGCCTTGACGCCGGAACCCTGCAGCGACGCATTCAATTTGCTGGTGTCGGGGCCGACTTCGATGTCGAGCATGCCGACCAGATCGCGGGCTTCGTTGTAGAGCGCGACGCCGGTGGTGCCCTGCTTGGCGCCGACGACGTAGAACGAGCGGTCGGTGAGTGGCGTCACCACGGCGATATCCGGGTCGCCGACAACGATTTCCGAAAACGATTCATCGGCGCGGAAGGTGCGCGGCTTGGCAGCCGGAATCTTGATCGTGTGCGAATTGCTGCTGCCGGTCAGATGTATGATGCCTTCTTCGGCAAAGCCAGTTGCCGGCATTGCGACGATCGCCGTCGACAGGAACAGCGCCGCCATTGCGGTTCGTGCACCTGCGCGAAGGGTAGTTGTCAGCCTGTCATTCCAGATTGCGTTTGTCATAGTCCCCAGCCGGCGTCCCTTCCGGCCCCCCATGGTTAGTTCATTGACGCTTCTGCAGCGTTCTTCTGTTCTTCTTTCTTGAGAATCGGCACCACCAGTTCGATGGCGTCTTCACGCTTGACCACTCGGATGATGGTGGTCGTTTTTTCAGGTTGCGCGAAAATCGAAAGGATTCCGGCGTCTGCCTTTTCGTTGCTTTCCTGCTTACCGTGGATGTTTTCACCCGACATCGAGGAAGAGCTGAGTTCAGTGTCATCGCCTGCACCGCGCAGCAGCAGCGACAAGCGCCCGAGGGAAGTCGAAAGGGCCAGCCGCTGTGCGCCTTCGGCGTCGGTTTCCAGTGTCACGGTCTGCGCCACGCGTGCGACTTCGGTGCGGGTATCGGCTTCCTGGTCGATCGACAGGACCTTGACGTTTTCCATCAGGATCTTGGCGGTCTGTTCGCCTTCGTCGCGGTCGCGCTGCGTCAAAACGATGTCGACGCGGTCGCCCGGCTGGACGAAGCCGCCAACGCCGTTGACCATGTCGACCGGAATCGTGACGGCGCGCATACCGTCCGAAATCAGGCCCGCGAGACCCGCCTTGGCGTCAACGCCGGTCAGCTTGGAACTGGTCACCGGTTCGCCAGATTCGATAGTCTTGATGGCCTTGCGATCGCCGTTGTCGACCAATTCGTCGATGTTGGTGAAGGCGCCGGCAGGCATGGCATCTTTCGGCCACGGCACTTCCTTCAGCTTTTCGCGTTCGATCTTGGCGCCAAAGCGCAATTGTTCGGTGGTGACGACCAGCGTTGCCAATTCGACTTCCGGGCGCGCCTGGCTCTCGATTTCGTTCAATCGAGCCTGCGCCGCATTGTCGAGCCAATGGTTTCCAGCGACGTAGGATGTGCCGCCAAACGCCATGGCCAGCCCAGCCATGATGAGTACCTTCGTATTCACGCCCAAACCCCTGCCAAGGTTTTTCTCTTTGTCCCGTCAACATACGGGCCATGGCTTAAGGTTTTGCTTAGTGGAGACGCCAATTGGCTTCAAAATCGATGAAAATTGGAAGTATCAGCGTTAGCAAATGGTGAATCGCGATGATTGGTAAACAACGGATTTATCGAAAGAATTCAGCGTGTAGCCGGCCAGGTTTGCACCCGGCCGGCATCGTTTTCTGCCGTCAGTGCGCTTCGCCGGCGGCGGTCTTTTCGGCCAGCAGCTTGCGCTGATAACGGGTCTGGACGATCTCGACGGCGATCATCGTGACGAGCACGAAATAGAAGGTTGCCTTGGTCATGGCGACGATCTCGAAGCCGAAGAATTCCAGATGCGCCAGATGTCCGCCTTCCGACGTCAGCATGAAGCCGATCAACAGCAGCACGAACAGGCCGAGCACCTCATACATG
Source organism: Roseitalea sp. (assembly GCA_041752455.1). Classification (GTDB taxonomy): domain Bacteria; phylum Pseudomonadota; class Alphaproteobacteria; order Rhizobiales; family Rhizobiaceae; genus JBGSWL01. Next base: position 7,014 of record JBGSWL010000028.1, read on the forward strand.
CGATTGCGGTTGAGGAAGGAAGCGACCGCGTCGGCCATCCAGACCATCAGGATGCCCGAGATGATGATGGCCGCCGCCATGACGATGAAGTGGTCGGTCAGGGCCACCGCCGACAACACCGTGTCGAAAGAGAAGACCATGTTCATCAGCAGGATCCAGACCATGGCATTCCAGACTGTTGACGTCGCCTTGCGTTCCGACTTGCCGTGCAGGTCGTCGACGGCGAGCATGTGGAAGATTTCCTTGATCGCCGTGTAGATCAAAAAGACGCCACCAGCCAAGACGATCAGCGCGTGGCCGGAAACCGAGCCTTCGACAAACGGGGGAAGATCGAAGGTCCAGAACGGCTCCTCGAACATCTTGATCAGTTGCAGGACCACGAACAGCAGGACGATGCGCAGACCGATCGCCAGAATGATGCCAAGCTTGCGTACCCGCGCCTCGTTTTCCGCGCCGGTCTTTTTCGCCTCCAGCGAGATGTACAGCAGGTTGTCGAAACCGAGAATGGTCTCAAGCGCCGTCAGGATCAGGAACGTGGTCAGATTCTCGAGGGTGAACAACGAAGCGATGAGGTCCATGGGTGCCTTCCGGGACGGTTTGGATTGGTCCTGTTAGCAAGTGCCTGCGCCAAGGTCACCTGCTGGCGGACGAAAAACGCGCATCGAGCCATGCCACAAAATCCGACATTGCAGCGTCGCGGTCGATTTCATTGAGGCATTCGTGGCGGGCATCGGGATTGATGGTGACAGTCACATCCTGCATCCCGGCCGACTTCAAGCGCTCGCCATGCGCTTGCATTGCCTTGCCGAGTTCCGACGCCATGTCCTGCCCGCCTCCGCGAAGGCTGACCGGCATTGCTGCCGGCAGGCTCGACAGATCGCCCTTGCGTACGCGCGCTATGGCATTGAGAACGTCGAGCCAGGCGCCGATCGACACCGAAAACCCGCACAGCGGATCGGCGACATATTTGTCGACTTCGGCATTATCGCGCGACAGCCAGTCAAAAGCGGTGCGATTGGGCTTGAAGCGGGCGTTCCAGGCATCGAACGTCAGTTTGGGGGCAAGTGCGCTCGGCACGTCCGAGCCTTTCAACATGCGCTCAACTTTCAATATAATGATGCCGATGTGGAACAGGATCGGTGTCTCGAAGCCGGTGTTCCAGACGGCCAGCGCATCACAGCGGCCGGGAAAGGCCAACGCATGCGACATTGCAATGATGGCGCCCATCGAATGGCCGAAGCAGACGACCGGCGCGCTTGGGGCTATCGATCTGCAATGGTCCTGCGCGGCGGAGACGTCAGCCAGTACATTGTCCCAGCCGCCGAACTGGCCCAGTTGGGTGCCCGGCGCGGTGGTGGCGCCGTGGCCACGATGGTCGTGGGCGAGTACGCCATATCCGCGCAAGGCGAGGAATTCACCAAAGCGGCGGTAGCGCGCCGCATGCTCGGCCATGCCGTGGTTGATCTGCACCATGGCGCGCGGGGACCCGCTGCCCGGCATGATGGCATAGGCGTTCAGCAACGCCCCGCTAGGCGAGCGGATTTCGACTGTGTTCCATTTTTCCATGGTCTTGTCCTTTGACTGCGGCGACAGGAGCATTGCAGATTGATCTTCGTCAAGGCCACACGCCTTGGCGGTCGGCAATGTGCCTCATGGAGGGGCAATGAAACACACAGCAAACCTGCTTGTCAGGATACTGTTGATTGTCGCCGTCGCCGCCCTTTCGGGGTGTACCGGCGCGTTGGGTTATTGGCGGGCGGAAGACGCGCCCCGGCATTTCGTCGAGCATCGTCCGGACGGCCGGCTGTGCCTGACCCAGGCGGTCGGGCCCAAGATTGGCGCCTTGTTCGATCAGGTGACAATTGCGCCGCGGCAGACAAGCGAAATGCTGGAATTGCGCAAAAGTCTGCTGCGCAGTCTTCGTCCGCTCGACATTGTCCTGGGACGGTCACACTCCGCGTCTTCGCGCGAGTTCCTTCCGACCTATTTCACCCATTCGATGATCTGGATCGGCGATGAGCCTCAGCTTCGGCAGGCTAGACTGTGGACCGCACCAGAAATTGTGCCCTTGCGGGAAAGCATCAAGCAGAGTGGCGTCATCGCTGAAGCAGCCAATACGGATGTGCGCGTGTCGCCGATCAACGTTCTCGATTATTACGATGAAGTGGTGATCCTGCGGCCGACCAATCGCCAGCGTGGTGACCTTCGCAGGGCACTTTCCCGTATCACGGCGCGTTTGGGAGTGCCTTTCGACGTATCGTTCGACTATGAAGACAAAAGCCGGTTGTCGTGCATCGAATTTGTCGTGGCAGTGTTTCCGCAGCTGAAGTTGCCTGAACGATATGCTCAGGGGCGGTTGGCGATCGTTCCGGACGATGCGGTTCGCGGCGCGATTGACGGCACCCTGCCGCTGCAAGTGGTCACCCATTTAGCGATTTCGGACGTTGGCAAGGTCACGCGTTTGCCGGTCGGAGAGACCTCCCGGCGCCTGACCCAGCCGAACGAGAAGCCAGCCTATCCGATTTATTGAGCAGTCATCGCTCGGCAAACGGAATTTGCTGGCGCCGATTTAAGGATTGTAAATCGCTGTCTGCGATAAAGCGAAGTCTGTGGGGGCAGGCTGTCCATGCGTCAATTCATGCTTCATCGCTCAGATGTCGCGCCGGTTTCGGCTGCGACGGTTTCGCTGTTGCTGATGCTGGCCATCGCGGTGACGCTTACCCTTATCGATATCGCTGACGGGGTTCTGTATCTCGGTGACGTCGATGACCAGATGCGCGCGTTCCAGATTCGTGACTTGCTGACAGACCATCGCTGGTTCGATCCGCGGCTGGAACTGATCCAGATGCCGGAAATGTACCACTCGCCGTGGTCGCGCCTGGTCGATCTGCCGTATTTCATCCTCATCAGCCTGCTGACGCCACTCGCAGGCGCAGCGCAGGCCTTCGGTTTTGCATCCGCTGCTGTGCCCTTGCTGCTGCTGGCGGCATTCGTGGCACTGAACCTTGCGACCATGCGCAACCTTGCCGGCAGCGACATCAGCCTGACCTCGGCGTTCGTTACGACGCTGGCGATGGCCCTGGCCTTTTGCGAGTTTTCGCCTGGCCGTATCGATCACCACAGTTTCCAGCTGGTGGCGATGGCGGCGATGTTTGCCACCTTTACCAGCGCCGACGCCCGCCATGGCGGCTGGGGCGGGGCGGCAATCGTCATGTCCTTCCTTGTCGGGCTCGAATGTATGCCCTTCATTGCCATCGTGCTGGCATTCGTGGCGCTTGGCGGCGTTTTCGGCAGTGAACGCGACCGGCAGCGAATGATGTGGACCGGCATTGCGATGACAGGGCTGTCAGCGCCGGCGGCGTTGGTGTTCAACGGGACCGGTCCGGTTCTGGCGACACTGTGCGACCAGATTTCGGCACCGTATATCACAGCCCTTACGCTTACCGGTGCGATCTACGCGCTGGCGCCGATGACGTGGTCGCGGTTTGGTGCAACGGGGTGGCGCGCTGCTGCTTTGCGTATGACGACGCTGGCACTGCCCGGGCTGGCAATGATTGCGGTGCTGGTGGTGCTGTTTCCAGCTTGCCTTGACGGGCCATTCCCGATGATCGACGACATTTCACGGGTCTTCTGGTTCGAACGCATCGCCCAGGAACGGTCCTCGCTGTCGTTCATCGAGGAGGGCAAGACCGGACTGGCGCTGACGCTGGCGGCGATGACGTTCATTGCACTGATGGCGTCCCGTCGCGTTGCCGACGGTATTGTCCAGCGCGACTGGATGCCGGCAATGGTGCTGGTGACCGGAATCGCCGCTTTGCTCGCGACGTTTCTGCTGGTTCGCTACGTGCGTTTTGCGCCAGCCTTTCTGCCGCTGTTCCTGCCATGGCTGATCGATGGCGGCATTCGTGGCGGGCAACTATCGTCGCGCGTGATTGCAACGGCGCTGGCAGTTTGTGCAGTGACGGTCGGAGTGTTGTTTGCAACCGTCAAACCGGTCGACCGCGGCTATGACGCCATTGACCTGATGACCTGGGACGAATGCACCGGCGCCGATTTTTCGGTGCTGACGCGAACGGCACCCGGCAAGATCATGGCGCCGCTTGGGCTTTCGTTCGGCATCGGCCAGCAGCAGGTGGCGGGATTCTCGATTGCCGGGTTGTCATTCCATCGTGCCTCGCCTGGTATCCGCCGTATCGCGCAGACCTTCACCTCAGACGACAGCGCAACACGCCGTGCGGCGCTGGCCGGATTTGACTATGTCGCCATCTGCCGGCGCGACAGCAGCATCGACCTGTCTGGCGCGCCGCTTTATGGCGCGTTGGCCCTGGGCAAGGACTGGCCGGGATTGGTCGAGGTCGAAAACGGTTCGGCGTTCCGGCTTTTCCGCATCGAACGCGCTTTGCTGCAATAAAAGGCATCGCTGCAATAATCGCCTGACGCCACCGCGTCTCCCGGTTGCCGGATTGCTGCGAAGCGCATACATAGCGCCCGACTTCCCCCGTTTTTTTTCGGAGTATCGACGCGATGGCGCGCCAGTTCATTTATCATATGGCAGGGCTGAACAAGGCCTATGGAGCCAAGAAGGTCCTCGAGAACATCCATCTGTCCTTCTATCCAGAAGCGAAGATAGGCATTCTCGGACCAAACGGTTCCGGCAAGTCGACCGTGCTGCGCATCATGGCCGGGATGGACACCGAGTATACCGGTGAAGCCTGGCTCGCTGACGGGGCGACCAGCGGCTACCTGCCGCAGGAGCCGAAGCTCGACGAGAGCAAGGACGTGATGGGCAACGTCATGGAAGGCGTCGCCAAAAAGAAGGCGATCCTCGACCGCTACAATGAAGTGATGATGAACTACAGCGACGAGACGGCGGACGAAGGCGCCAAGCTGCAGGACATCATCGACGCCGAAAACCTGTGGGACCTCGACTCGCAAGTCGAGATGGCGATGGAAGCGCTGCGCTGCCCGCCGGGTGATGCATCAGTCGACAAGTTGTCCGGAGGCGAGCGCCGCCGCGTGGCGCTGTGCAAGCTGCTGCTGTCGAAGCCTGATCTGCTGCTGCTGGATGAGCCGACCAACCATCTGGACGCCGAAACCATCGCCTGGCTGGAAAAGCATCTGCGCGAATATCCCGGCTCGGTGATCATGATCACCCACGATCGCTACTTCCTCGACAATGTCACCGGCTGGATCCTCGAACTCGATCGCGGCCGCGGCATTCCCTACGAGGGCAACTACACCGCCTATCTCGCCGCCAAGCGCAAGCGCATGGACCAGGAAGGCCGCGAAGAAGCCACCCGCCAGAAGGCGCTGTCGCGCGAAAGCGAGTGGATCGCCGCTTCCCCGAAGGCCCGTCAGGCCAAGTCCAAGGCCCGCATCAAGGCCTATGACGAACTCGTGGCGGCAGCCGCAGACCGCCGTCCGGGCGATGCGCAGATCATCATTCCGGCGGGTGAGCGGCTCGGCAACACGGTGATCGATGCCAAGGGCGTCTCAAAGGGCTTCGGCGATCGCCTGCTGATCGACAACCTGGAATTCAAGCTGCCGCCCGGCGGTATTGTCGGCGTCATCGGCCCGAACGGTGCCGGCAAGTCGACGCTGTTCCGCATGATCACCGGACAGGACAAGCCCGATGGCGGCGAGATCATCATCGGCGAGACCGTCAACATGGCCTATGTCGATCAGAGTCGCGATTCGCTCGATCCGAAGAAGACCGTCTGGGAGGAGATTTCCGGCGGCAACGACATCATCAAGCTCGGCCCGCACGAAATGAACAGCCGCGCCTATTGCGGCGCGTTCAACTTCAAGGGTGGCGACCAGCAGCAGCCGGTCGGCACGCTCTCAGGCGGCCAGCGCAACCGCGTTCACTTGGCACGCATGCTGAAATCCGGCGGCAACGTGCTGCTGCTTGACGAACCGACCAACGATCTCGACACCGAAACGCTCGGCGCGCTGGAAGAAGCGCTGGAAAACTTTGCCGGTTGCGCCGTGGTCATCAGCCACGACCGCATGTTCCTCGACCGGCTTGCCACCCACATTCTCGCCTTCGAAGGCGACAGCCATGTGGAATGGTTCGAAGGCAACTTCGCCGAATACGAAGCCGACAAGGTTCGCCGCCTCGGCCCGGACTCGGTCAATCCGAAGCGTGTGACCTACAAGCGGCTGACGCGGTGAGGGAGCGGCGGCTGAAACAGCCGCCTCGACTTCCCGGCCTTCAGATCACGGCCGGATGACGCGACAGCGGATCATCCACCGCTACTGAATTGCTGCTCTGACCTGTGGCTGGCCCCAAAAACAAAAAGGACCGGATCGCTGGGAGGAGGTAGCGATCCGGTCCGATATCTTGTCCGGGCGGGAGGAGGTGCCCTTTCAAAGGATCTCGAGGGCGGCTGGGAGGAGGAGTGCCGCGCTCTTGATGTCCCAAATATGCATACGGACCACAAGTTGCACAATCGCGTTTTGTGCATTGCACACATGCAAAAAACGCATGGCTCGACCGGGTGGTTCCGCTGCCGTTGCAGCCCTGCGCGGGATCAGAACTCCCAGGTGCGCGCCTTGGTGAACAGAAAATCGCGGAAAACCTGAAGTCGCGCCGAAGATCGCATGGTCTCAGCATAGGCAAAGTAAGTATCGAACGAGGGCAGCGCCACGTCTTCGATGACCCGTATGAGGCCTGCATCCGGTTCGACCGCATAGTCCGGCAGCATGGCAACACCGACGCCGCGCTGCACTGCACGCTTGATCGCCATGATCGAATTGATTTCGAGGACGGCCTGACGCGGCGGTTCTGCGTCCCGCCCGATCGTCACCAGCGAATTGAGATCGAGCAGGTAGCTTGGCGCCGGCTCGCCAAAGATGATCAGGCGGTGGTTGTCGAGGTCCGCGATCGTCTGCGGAATCCCGAAACGCTCGGTATAAAGCGGCGAGGCATAAATGTGCAGATGCACGGTGAAGAGCTTGCGCTGGATCAGGTCCGGCTGCTGCGGTTGGCGCAGCCGGATCGCGCAGTCGGCCTGGCGAAGGTTGAGATCCAGTTCCTCGTTGGACAGCACCATCTGGACCTGGATGTCCGGATAAAGCTCGAGGAACTCCTGGATCCGGTAGGTGAGCCAGCCGGCACCAAGGCCGACGGTGGTGGTCACACGCAGGCGCCCGCTCGGATGGTCGGTGGCGTCGCTCAGGCGGGCGCGGACATTCTCCAGTTGCAGAAAAACATCGTGCGCCGTGCGGTACAGCATCTCGCCCTGCTCGGTCAGTACCAGCCCGCGCGCATGGCGATTGAACAGCGGAACGCCGACTTCGGTTTCCAGCGTCGAGATCTGCCGGGAAACAGCCGACTGGGAAATGTGCAGGGTTTCGCCTGCCTGCGTGAACGAGCCGGCCTGAGCCGCCGCATGAAACACCCGCAGCTTGTCCCAATCCAAAGGCACTTGCCTGTCCTTCCTGTCGGTTTACTCGGCCGCTTCCAGCATTGTTTCCTGGATTGACAACCAGCGTTCTGCCTCGAGCGCCGCCATGCAGCCCAGACCTGCTGCCGTGACCGCCTGACGATAAATGTCGTCGGTGACATCGCCAGCGGCAAAGACACCGGGAACCGAGGTCACGGTCGAATCCGGTGCTGTCCACAGATAGCCGTTCGGCTTCTGCTTCAGCTTGCCTTCGAACAGCGAAACCGCCGGCGCATGGCCGATGGCAACGAAAATGCCGTCGCAGGCCAGTTCCTCGGTGACGCCGGTATCCGTGCTCTTCAGCCGGATGCCGTTGACGGTCGCGGGCAGGGCAGGATTGCCCTTGGCGCCGATGATCTCGTCGACCACCGTGTTCCAGCGCACGGTGACGTTCTCCTTGGCGAACAACCGGTCCTGCTGGATTTTCTCGGCACGGAAGGTGTCGCGGCGGTGCACGACCGTGACGTGGCGCGCAATGTTGGAGAGATACAGCGCTTCCTCGACCGCCGAATTGCCGCCGCCGATGACGACCACATCCTTGTTGCGGTAGAAGAACCCGTCGCAGGTGGCGCAGGCCGAAACGCCAAAACCCATATAGGCTTTTTCCGACGGGATGCCGAGCCACTTGGCCTGCGCGCCGGTTGCAATGATCAACGCATCGCAGCTGTAGATCGTGCCGCTGTCGCCGACCGCCTTGAACGGGCGCATCGAAAGGTCGACGGACACGATGATGTCGTTGCGGATATCGGTGCCGACATGCAGCGACTGCAGCCGCATCTGTTCCATCATCCACGGGCCCTGCACCGGGTCTGCATAGCCGGGGTAGTTCTCGACGTCCGAGGTTATGGTCAGCTGTCCGCCCTGCTGCATGCCGGCAACCAGCACCGGCTTGAGGTTGGCACGTGCCGCATAGATGGCGGCGGTATAGCCGGCAGGGCCGGAACCGATGATCAGGACGGGGGCGTGAATGGTCTCTGGCATGATGTCTGATATCCTGTGTGCGGCAAGCCGGTTCATTTTTGCTGCCCCTCTGTTTGCTTCCTGATGCAACAAGGGTCAACGGGTTTGATTTTTTCGACACATGGTTAGTGGGGATCCGACGCGCAATAGGCGCCAGGAGGATCGCGGCGTGGCGTCACAGGATGCCGTGCGCAAGGTCACTTTTGTGCGGGTGGTGCGGTTTCCCGGTAGATCGCAATCAGCCGTTCGGCCTCGGTCTCCAGCGAGAACCCGGCGGCGACGTGCGCTGAGACCTGTTTTGCCGCGTCAATGCGAAAAGCCGTATCGTCGATCATCCGGGCAAGTGCAGTCTTCAGGGCTGCGCCGTCTCCGGCCGGAACCACAAGCCCGTTCACGCCATCGTCGATCATCTCGCGATAGCTTCCGGCATCGCTGGTCACACACGGAACGCCGCAGGCCATCGCCTCCAGCGGCGTGAGGCCGAAGCCTTCGTTGCGCGACGGCGCGACGAAAACGTCAAAAGCTTGGTACCACGGCAGAACGTCCTCGACTTCGCCGACAAAGCGGATGCGCGACGACAGACCCGCTGCGGCAATCCGTTGCTCCAGGGATGACAGAAACGCGGCCTGTTCGCGGGTCGCCCGTCCCGTGATCACTGCATCCCATTGTGGTCGCGAAGGCAGCAGCGAGATCAGCGCATCGACCAGAAGGTCGCTTCCTTTCGACGCACGGATGCGACCGGTACACCCGATGATCGCTCGCGCCGGATCAAGACCCACTTGGCGCTTTGCCGCGGACCTGTCAGCGGCCGGGCGGAAACGTTCCGTATTTATGCCATGCGGGATCACCACATGCGGAACGTCGAGAAACGAACCGCTCCGCGCACTTGTAGCCACGACCGCATCCATCGACCGGATCAGCCATTTGGTGAACCGCTGGTGGTCCCGCTGGCCGGCGGACGTGAAGACAAGCTTCAGCGGCATGCGCAGGACATCGCGTAACAGAACGCCGAACATCATCTCGCTGTTGCGGCGGGCGTGCCAGACACGGGAGCGCCGATCCGCCGGTCGGCGCCACAGCCTCCAGAGATCTCGCCAGCGCAGCTTTGGCAGGGTGTCGGGCAGGCCGGGCCCAAGCGTGGCGATGGTGAGACCCTGGCGCGCCTGCGCAGGGACAACCTGGATGATGGTGGATGTGACACCGGAAAGGCGACGTTTGAAGTTCGGCGCCAAGGCTTCCAGCCGCTCGGCATCGGCGGGCGACAGCCAGGTCACGTTTGCCTACCCGACATCAAAGCCCCGGCCATGGCCTCACACGAACTTGACGTCCTCGATCTCGTAGGCCCGGGCGCCACCAGGTGCTTGCACCTCGATGGCATCGCCGATCGTCTTGCCGATCATGGCGCGGGCGATCGGCGAGGAAATCGAAATCTTGCCGGCCCGCACATCCGCTTCCTGATCGCCGACGATCTGGTAGATCTTGTGCTCTTCGGTGTCTTCATCGAGCAGCGTCACTGTCGCGCCGAACTTGACGATGCTGCCACTCATCGAAGCAACGTCGATGATCTGGGCGCGCGAAATCAGCCCTTCGAGTTCCGAAATGCGGCCCTCGTTGAGCGACTGGGCTTCCTTGGCCGCATGGTACTCGGCGTTTTCCGAAAGGTCGCCATGGGCGCGCGCTTCCGAAATTGCCGCAATGATGCGATGGCGCTCTTCGCCGGACCGCCACTTCAGTTCTTCCTGAAGGCTGGCATATCCGGACCGCGTCATCGGTACCTTTTCTGTTGCCATCGCCGGCTTCCTTCCCGTCGTTTCGTTTGTCGGCGCCGACTGTTGCGTGGCGCATTGATCAAAGCAAAACGGCCCCCGCTGCTTTCGCGCGGGAACCGCCGTGTCAGTTTGATGAGTGTATGCGAAGCCTAAGCCAATGCAAGCGCTCCCTGATGGTGAAAGGACCTGCGCGTTAGCGCGCAAGTCCGAGCCGGATCAAGCAGCCGAGAGGTTGCCAGCCGACATCTTGCCGGTGCGCTGGTCCTTGACGACTTCAAAGTTGACCTTCTGGCCTTCATTGAGGCCGGCCATCCCGGAGCGTTCCACTGCGGTGATGTGAACGAACACATCGTTGCCGCCTTCAGACGGTTCGATGAAGCCGAAACCCTTGGTTGCGTTGAACCATTTCACTGTGCCGATTGCCATGTCGCGTATCCTTTTTAACTTCGCAACGTTAATCGTGCGGCAAACCGTGCCGCGGACTGATCGATAGGAAGGAACAGGACGAACGAAACGAATTGGCCGGAGCGTTGGAAGGCTAGGCAAGTTCGGGCCGACGTGTCGGAGGCCTTTTATCAATAGCCGTCATATACGCGTCATTTTCCGCCTTTGCAAGACGGCGGGACAAAAACGGAACGAAGGTCTTCCTGATGCCACGACTGCCGTTTGTCTGACCGGGGTTCTTTTCAGTGTCGCAAAGGCGTGATTGCATGGGCCTGAACGGGGGGCGTCCGCCATGAGCCAGATCAGATTTGCCACGCTGAACCTCTATCATTTTGCCGCGCCGGGCATCTATTGGCACGAGCGGAAGGACCGGGCGACGCACAGTGCCGAGAGTTGGGCGGCCAAGAAGGACTGGGTCGCGGCGATGCTGACCGGCCTTGATGCCGATATCGTCGCCTTTCAGGAAGTCGTTTCGGTCGATGAACTGCGCTACCTTTGCCAAGGGCTTGGCTACGGCGAGTTTCACTGCCTGACCGAGCCGCGTTTTGACGCTGACGATCCGGCGATCTACGTCAACGCGACGCTCGCGCTGGCCTCGCGCCACCCGGTCACCGATGTCGATGCGATTGGCGGCTTCGGCGAACTTGTCGGCAAAACCGTCGTTGATTCGTCGGCGAAGTTTTCAAGGCAGCCGCTGCGTTGCGAGATCGACATTCCCGGCCTTGGCAAGACCGTTGTCTATTGCGCCCACTTCAAGTCGCAAGGCGCGTTTGTTGACGACGATGCCATCGACGCAATTGCAGACTGGGACGAGAAGTTCCGGCTGTTCTATGAAATGCGGATGTATGGCGGCGTCGACCAGGTCGCCAAACGGGCAGCCGAAGCCGGTGCCATGTACAACCGCTTCCGGCACGATATGGCCCATGACCGGGAAACTCCGGTTATCCTGCTCGGTGATCTGAATGAGGCGCCCGAAAGCCATTCGCTTGGCATCCTCACCCAGTCGGACACGGTTCTGGAGATCGGCAGCGTGCATTATTCGCAGATCCCGGAAGAATTCCGGCACCTCAAGCATGTGCATCGGCTTTATGATGCCTACACACTCGTCGCCAATGCGGAAATGGTGCGCCCGATCACCCATGCCGGCTGGGGCGCAGGCGAAACGCTGGACTATGCGATTGTCTCCAATGGCCTGAACCCGAAGAACCCGCGCCGCAGGGGAACGGTCGTCAAGCACGAGGTCTGGTCGGACCATTTTCGCGACGGCACCGACAAGGCGCGCTGCAGCGACCATGCCCCGGTGATGGTGACCGTGGAGCCGGTCGGACCGGCCTGATCGTCAGAAGCCGAAGAACAGCATGTCGAGGGCAGCGGTGATTGGGTCGCGCTCTTTGGAAATGTCGAACGCCGCTTCTTTCAGAATTGACGCCGGAACGGGTGCAATGAGGTGTGTCAGCAATACGAACGGTCTGCCGTCAATTTCCAGCGACGGGTGAAGCCGGTCGATCTTGATTTGTGATCCGTCGGCTGGCTCAAGGGGGATGACTATCCGGGTCGGCAGGTGGTCGAGAATACGGGCCTGCACATCGACAACCAGACCGGCGCTTTTCAGGTGGAAGACTTCAAATCGCGCCATGCATCATCAATCAAGTTTTGGAGCGGATGACCATCGTGCTCGTAGCGCTTGTTCCAATACGCCATCGCTTCGGCGTTCTCTTGCTTCCAACGGCGCTCTTTCTCGGCAGCAATCTCCATGGCAATACTGTCGCTGGCAATCGCCGACATGTTGATTCCGAGCGCCTTTGCATCAGCGACGACGTCTTCCGGCAGAGCCAGATTTGTGCGGACCTTGCGCACCGGTCTGGATGGTTTGCGATGCTCGTTCATGCGCACATCATATGCGCATGAACCATGCCCGTCCAATCACATCAGTTGAAATAGCTCTGCAGTGGCTGGACATCGATCTTGCCGCTCGCGAGGGCGGCGATCGCCTCGCCGGCCGCGACCGAACCGGCGATCGTCGTGAAGTAGGGCACCTTGTTTTCAAGTGCGGCGCGGCGCAGCGATTTTGAATCCGACAGCGCCTTCTTGCCGGACGTCGTGTTGATGACGAACTGCACTTGGCGATTGCGGATGGCATCCTCGATATGCGGACGGCCTTCGAGCACCTTGTTGATCTTCTTGGCCGCAACGCCGTTTTCGGACAGGTAGCGCTGCGTCCCGCCGGTCGCGAGCACGCCAAAGCCGAGCGAGGCAAACAGGCGCGCCGTCGCAAGGATGCGTTCCTTGTCGCCATCGCGCACCGAAATGAAGACGTTTCCGGATTTCGGCAGCTCGACGCCCGCACCAAGCTGCGCCTTGGCAAATGCCATGGCAAAGTCGCGGTCGAGACCCATCACTTCGCCGGTCGAGCGCATTTCCGGGCCGAGCAGCGTGTCGACGCCGGGGAACTTGGAGAACGGGAACACCGCTTCCTTGACCGCCACATGGGCAAGCTTGGTGGAATCCACCAGCGGTCCGTAGTGCGCGGCAGCCTGCGCAAGGCTTTCGCCGGCCATGATCCGCGCGGCGATCTTGGCAATCGGGCGTCCGACTGCCTTGGCGACGAACGGCACGGTACGCGAGGCGCGCGGATTGACCTCGAGCACGTAGATCACGCCATCCTTGATCGCGTACTGGACATTCATCAGCCCGCCGACTTTCAGCGCGCGCGCAAGCACTTCCGACTGGCGCGTCAGTTCGGCGACAATGGCCGGCGACAGCGTATGGACCGGCAGCGAGCACGCCGAATCACCCGAATGGATGCCGGCTTCCTCGATGTGCTCCATGATGCCGGAGACATGCACATCGCGCCCGTCACACAGGCAATCCACATCGACCTCGACCGCATCGGTCAGGTAGGTGTCGAACAGCAGCGGATTGGTGCCGAGCAGCGTGTTGATCTGGCCGGTCTTGTCGTTGGGATAGCGCGCCTTGATGTCCTCGGGGATCAGTTCCGGCACCGTCTCCAGAAGGTAGGTCTGCAGCGAGATGTCGTCGCGGATGATCTGCATCGCCCGGCCGCCCAGCACATAGGAAGGGCGCACCACCAGCGGAAAGCCGAGCTGGCCGGCGACCAGCCGTGCCTGTTCCACGGAATGGGCAATGCCGTTCCTCGGCTGCGTGAGGTCATGCTTGACCAGTAGCTTCTGGAAGCGGTCACGGTCTTCCGCCAGATCGATTGCGTCCGGCGATGTGCCAAGGATCGGAATGCCGGCGCGCTCCAGCGCATCGGCGAGCTTCAGCGGGGTCTGGCCGCCGAATTGCACGATGACGCCGACCAGTTCACCCTTCTGCTGCTCGATGCGCAGGATTTCGAGCACGTCTTCGGCCGTCAGCGGCTCGAAATAGAGACGATCCGACGTGTCATAGTCCGTCGATACCGTTTCCGGGTTGCAGTTGATCATGATGGCTTCAAAGCCCGCATCAGCGAGCGCGAAGGCGGCATGGCAACAGCAGTAATCGAACTCGATGCCTTGGCCGATCCGGTTCGGACCGCCGCCCAAAATGACCACCTTGCGGCGATCGGAAATCCCGGCCTCGGAAGCCGGCGCACCGGCAAACGGTGTCTCGTAGGTCGAGTACATGTAGGCCGTCGGCGAGGCGAACTCGGCCGCGCATGTATCGATCCGCTTGTAGACCGGATGCACATCAAGGCTCTGGCGAAGCCCGGCCACATCGCCTTCACGACCACCTGCAAGGGTCGCAAGCCGGCTGTCGGAGAAGCCCATCGCCTTCAATGCGCGAAGATTGTCGGCATCTTTCGGCAGGCCGTGCGCGCGCACGCGGGCTTCCGCCGCGATGATACCGGCGATCTGTTCGAGGAACCACGGGTCAATCCGGCAGGCGGCATGGATATCATCAAGCGAAAAGCCGAGGCGCATCGCCTGGGCGACCATGCGCAGCCGGTCCGGCGTTGGCCGCCCGAGCGCGGCGCGAATGGCGTTCTTGTCGTCACCTTCGCCAAGGCCGGGAATCTCGATTTCGTCGAGCCCGGTCAAGCCGGTCTCAAGGCCGCGCAGCGCCTTTTGCAGCGATTCCTGGAAGGTCCGGCCGATCGCCATGACCTCGCCGACCGACTTCATCGCCGTGGTCAGGAGCGGTTCGGCGCCGGGGAACTTCTCGAAGGCAAAACGCGGCACTTTGGTGACGACGTAGTCGATTGACGGTTCGAACGATGCCGGCGTCACGCCGCCGGTGATGTCGTTGTCCAGTTCATCGAGCGTGTAACCGACCGCAAGCTTGGCGGCGATCTTGGCGATGGGAAAGCCGGTCGCCTTGGAGGCAAGCGCTGACGAACGCGACACGCGCGGGTTCATCTCGATGACGACGAGGCGGCCATCTTTCGGGTTCACGGCGAACTGCACGTTGGACCCGCCGGTCTCGACCCCGATTTCGCGCAAAACCGCGATCGAGGCGTTGCGCATCATCTGGTATTCCTTGTCGGTCAAGGTCAGCGCCGGGGCAACCGTGATCGAATCGCCGGTATGCACGCCCATCGGATCGATGTTCTCGATCGAGCAGACGATGATGCAGTTGTCCGCCTTGTCGCGGACGACCTCCATTTCATATTCTTTCCAGCCGAGCACGCTTTCGTCGATCAACACCTCGGTCGTCGGCGACGCATCGAGGCCGCGCTCGACGATCTCGAAGAACTCCTGGCGGTTGTAGGCGATGCCGCCGCCGGTGCCGGCAAGTGTGAACGAAGGCCGGATGATCGCCGGCAGGCCGATCTCGTCGAGCGCAGCTGCCGCCTGACCCATCGCATGGTTCATGTGACGCCGCTTGCGGTCCGAAGTGGTGTCGCGCCACTCCTGTTCGAGTGCGTCAAGCGCCGCATCGAGGGCAGGGCCTTCCAGCGTCGCGCGCAGGTCGGCGCGGCGCGCCTCGTGCGCCTTGCGGTCGGCATCCTTGATGTCGGTCGCATTGACCAGCATCGAGCGCGGGCTCTCCAGCCCGATGCGATCCATCGCCTCGCGAAACAGTTTGCGGTCTTCCGCCTTGTCGATCGCCTCCGGCGTCGCGCCGATCATCTCGACATCCCATTTGTCGAGAACGCCCATCGCCTTGAGCGAAAGCGCCGTGTTCAGCGCCGTCTGGCCACCCATGGTCGGCAAGACCACCAGCTTTTCATCCGGACGCGCCGTGCGCTCCTTTTCGATGATCCGCGCCACGATCTCCGGCGTGATCGGCTCGATATAGGTGGCATCCGCCAGATCCGGGTCGGTCATGATCGTTGCCGGATTGGAGTTGACCAGCACGATGCGGTAGCCTTCGGCCTTCAGCGCCTTGCAGGCCTGCGTCCCCGAATAGTCGAACTCGCATGCCTGGCCGATGACGATCGGACCCGCGCCGATGATGAGGACGGTGTTGATGTCGGTGCGTTTTGGCATGGCGGTCGCTCTTGCTGCGCGAAAAGACCCGATGGCGGCCCATCCGGTCAGTTTCGGTTCATGTCTGGCTAGACCGCGGCTATAGCGAAAGCGTTCGGACTTGTAACCCCGCGACTTGTGGAAAAAGCGGCGATGGCGCGGCGGAAGCCGGTGTCAGCGCCGGTGTCCGAAAGATGGCTGGGCAGACCGTGGCTTGAGCATAGGTTCGCTTGTCGAATTGCCCTGCTTGGCAAGCCGCTCGGCGGCAAGGCGCGCAAACGCATCCGTGTCATCGGCGCGATAGGCATTGAGTACCTGCGACCGGTGCAGCGACGAGATGCGCGGCATGCCGATGAACGACACCCCGACTTCGCCGGGCTTGCGCCACCGGATCTCGCAGGGCCATTCCTTGCCGTCGATCGGGATGAGGAGAAAAAACTGGTCGGGCAGAATTGTGCTGTCGGCGAGGCGTACCCGCGCCCCGGTTTCGCTCATGTCGCGCACCTGGCAACTGATTGAACTGAAGAGGCCATTCCAGGAGGCAAACGCCTCTTTCAGGACGCGGTTGCGACGGACCGCGCGTTCCGGCTTGTTCGGTTCAGTTGCCGGATCTCCGGCCTTGGTCTCGTTCATCGACGAATCCTGCCACGCACCACACGCTGCATGTTGACCTTACGGAAAACAAGTTAACGTCAACCTATCGACGCACCTTTTCAGCGCTCCGAATTCCATCGGCCTGTGCTTTTCAAGCGGGAAGCCGACGCTTCGCGAAATACTGCCTTCTGTTGATCGCGCGTGGCTGAAACAAGTTGATCAGCCCGGCGCAATTCGGCAAGTATCCGGCACAGGGCGCCGATTGCCGGCCAACAGGAGTATGACCATGCGTTGGGAAGGGCGTCGCCAGAGCGACAATATTCAGGACATGCGCGGATCGCGCTCCCGTGGCACGGGTGGCGGGTTTCCCGGTAGCGGAAGCCAACGTGTGCGTGTGCCAACCGGCCGGTCTCCTGTCCGCTCCTCCGGTGGCGGATTGTCGGGCATCATCATGCTGGTGGTGCTGTTTTTCGTGCTGCGCGCCTGCGGCATCGATCCGATGCAAATTCTGGCCGGTGGCGGCGGTGGTGGCATCGGCGGCAATCCGTTCGAGCAGGTTGTGCCGCGCCAGCAGCAAACGCAGCAAGTGCCGCAATCATCGGCACCGCGCAATGACGAACAGACCCAGTTCATCAGCACGGTCCTTGCCGAGACCGAAGACGTCTGGGAAACGATTTTCAGGGAAGCGGGACGCACTTATCCCAAGCCGACGCTCGTGCTGTTTGCCGGACAGGTCCAATCGGCCTGCGGCTATGCCAGCGCAGCATCTGGCCCATTCTACTGCCCGGCAGACCAGAAAGTTTATATCGACCTGACGTTTTTCGACGAACTGGCGCGGAAATTCGATGCGGCAGGCGATTTTGCGCAGGCCTACGTGCTCGCGCACGAGGTTGGCCATCACATCCAGAACCTGATCGGCGTGCTCCCGCGGTTCAACGAGATGCGTCGCCGCTTGAGCCAGGCGGAGCAGAACGCCATGTCGATTCGTGTCGAACTGCAGGCCGACTGTTTTGCCGGCGTCTGGGGACATTTCACCGCGCAGAAGGGTTTGCTGGAGCGCGGCGATCTGGAAGAAGCGCTCAACGCGGCAACGCAGATCGGCGATGACACCATACAGCGGCGCACGCAGGGTTTCATCGTGCCTGAAAGCTTCAACCACGGCACGTCCGCCCAACGGCGCGACTGGTTCGGCCGCGGCTTTGAAAGCGGCAACCTGGACTCCTGCGATACCTTCAACGGCCCGGTCTGACAGCTCAAGTCAGGCCTCGCCGCGTCCGCGCCGCATTTGCCAGCCATTGATCTCCGGGAAAGTGGTTTTCATGCCACGTACAAGGGAGATCGCGTTTGTCCATTTCAAGAATTGCCGGATCCAACCGGCGCAATCGACTGTTCGTCGCCATGCTGGCGACTTCCGTGGTCTGGCCGACGCTTGGCGGCTTGAGCGCGCAGGAAGCAGTCATCGACTGCACCTTGGCGGAAAATGCCGAAAACGCCGCTTGCGTCACGGCCGTCACGCCGACGCCTGAATCTGCGCCCGAACCAGCTCCCGCTCCGGAACCAGCGCCTGAACCGGCGCCTGAGCCGGAACCTGCACCCGAGCCCGCTCCGGAGCCAACACCCGAGCCTGTGATCGAACAGGCGCCTGCGGTCGAACAGGCGCCTGCGGTCGAAGAGGCTCCTGCGGTTGAAGAGGCTCCTGCGGTTGAAGAGGCACCGGTAGTCGAGCCGACCCCTGAGCCCGCTGCGGAGCCAACGCCTGAGCCGGTGATCGAACAGGCGCCTGTCGTCGAACCTGCGCCGGAAGCAGCGCCTGAAGCTGCGCCTGAAACAGAACCGGCGCCCGAGCCTGTTCCTGCACCGGCCAGCGAAGTTGCGCCAGTCCCGGAAACCGCACCTGTTCCCGAAGCTGCACCCGTCCCGGAAACCGCACCAGCACCAGAAGCAGCGCCGGTAGTGCCGGCTCCTGAAACTCCGCCGGTCGTGAACCCGACGACTGATCAGCCCGCAACGGAAGCACCGGCAACGCCGGATGCTGCCGCGACTGTCGCACCTCCTCAGCCGCTTGCGGCAGATGAAGTGCGCGATGTTTCAGAGGATTCGCCGACGGTCGTCGTGCCCGACGAGATCACCCCTGAGCAGCGCGCCCGTATCGATGACGAAGAGCGGGAGCGCCGAGAGGACGCCCGTCGCCGCCGTGGTGAATTGCTCGGTGCTGCCGCTGTCGGCGTTGCCGTCGGCGCACTGATCCCGCTGCTTGGCGGCACGGTTGTCGAAGACCAGGGTGACCGGATCATTGTCGAGCGCGATGGCGAATATCTGGTTCGCCGCGACGAAAGCAGCCTGCTGCGTGATGGTGACGTCGAAGTGACGGTCCGCCGTCTCAACCGCGGGTTTGTCGAGGAGACAGTGACCCGTCGCAATGGCGCGCGCATCATCACGGTGAAGGATCCGGGTGGTTCGGTGGTTTCGCGTGTCCGGGTCGCACCGGATGGACGTGAGGTCTACCTGTTCGATCGCGAGGACCCGTTCGAAGCCCGCCAGCGCATCGACTATGATCGACGCCTGCCGCCGCTTCGCCTGCGGATCACGCAGGAGGAGTATATCGTCCCGGCCGGACGGGCTGACTACGAGCTCGTCAACCGGACGTTCCTGGCACCACCGGTCGAAGCGATCGAGGAACGCTACACCCTCGGCGCCATTCGCGAGAGCGAACGTCTCCGCTCGATGGTCCGTCGCGTCGATCTCGACACGATCACCTTCGAGAGTGGCAGCGCCCTTGTGTCCGAAAGCCAGGTACAGCAGCTCGCTGTCATCGCCCAGGCGGTCAATGCCGCCATCGAGCGTGACCCGGGCAGCCTGTTCCTCTTTGAAGGACATACCGATGCTGTCGGCAGCGAGATCTACAACCTCGCACTGTCTGACCGCCGGGCCGAAACCGTCGCGCGCATCCTGACGCAGCGCTACGGCGTGCCGCCGGAAAACCTTGTCGTTGAAGGCTACGGGGAGCAGTTCCTCAAGGTCAACACACAGGGCGACGAACGCCAGAACCGCCGCGTGACTCTTCGCAACATCACGCCACTGGTCCAGGCGACCGGAAACTGACAACACCTGATTGAAGCGAGGCGGGCCGGAAACGGCCCGCTTCTTTTTTTGCCGCGTCTAGCGCTCGGCAACCAAGGGCTCGCCGCGCCGTTGCCGGATCAGGTTGTAGAATCGCCTGAAGAGGTAGTGCGAGTCCTGCGGGCCGGGCGAAGCTTCAGGATGATGCTGGACCGAAAACACCGGCTTGCCATCGACCGCAAGGCCACAGTTGGAACCATCGAACAGCGACACATGGGTTTCGGTGACGCCGGCGGGAAGCGTTGTCGCATCCACCGCAAAGCCGTGGTTCATCGAAACGATCTCGACCTTGCCGGTGGTGTGGTCCTTGACCGGGTGGTTGGCGCCATGGTGGCCCTGATGCATCTTGATGGTGTTGGCGCCAAGCGCCAGCGCCAGCATCTGATGGCCAAGGCAGATGCCGAACAGCGGCACGCCGGTTTCGATCAGGTCGGAAATGACGGGGACCGCATAAGCGCCTGTCGCCGCCGGATCGCCCGGACCATTCGACAGGAACACCCCGTCGGGCTGATGCGCCATGACGTCTGCAGCGGTTGCCGTCGCAGGAAGCACGGTGACGCGCGCGCCGAGCCCGGCCATCAGCCGCAGGATGTTACGCTTGACGCCATAATCCAGCGCAACGATGTGGATGTCGGAAGCAGTGTTCTCGCCGTAGCCTTCATCCCACACCCAGGGCGTCTCGCTCCATTGGCTGGTCTGGCCGGAAGTGACCTTGATGGCGAGATCGAGCCCTTCGAGGCCGCTCCACGCTGCCGCCCGCGCCTTCAGGGCTGGCAGATCGAAATTCCCGGACGGGTCATGGGCGATCACGGCATTGGGCACGCCATGGGCGCGGATGTGGGCGGTCAGCGCCCGCGTATCGATGCCGGCCATGGCAATGATGCCGCGTGCCTTCAGCCAATCGTTGAGCGGATGCATCTGGCGATAATTCGAGGGCGACGTGATCGGCGCCTTGAACACCGCGCCGACCGCACCGTGCCGCGCTGCCGGCGTCAGGTCCTCGATGTCTTCATCATTGGTTCCGACATTGCCGATATGCGGAAACGTGAAGGTGACGATCTGCCCGGTGTAGGACGGATCGGTCAGGATTTCCTGGTATCCCGACAGCGCAGTGTTGAAGCAGACTTCGGCTTCCACGGCGCCGGTTGCGCCAAGGCCCTGTCCGTAAAGGACCGTGCCGTCGGCAAGCACCAGAACGGCGGTCGAAACCGTCTCGCCCCACGGCTCGGGTGCAGTGGTCGGGGCGTGCGGCAAGGATTGCTGGTCGATCATGATGGCAGCGCTCGTCTCATGCAGGAGGATGTGCTTTTGCAGATGATGCTTTGATTTCTGAACGCAAAACACCATATGGGCTGCGAAAGCAACCATACGCACAGGTTGCAAGCAACCGGTTGCAGGCGCCAAGAGCGCGGTAACTGTGCGTTGCAGCAAAAATGGCAGGCGATTTCTCCAAGTTGTGAAAAATTCAAAATTGGCAATCTAATCAACATGTTGATGCAAACCCCGGCACTTGCATGGGCGATCGAAGGTCGCTACATTTCAGGGATCGGCGTCAGGAGTGCAAAATGCGCGATGCAATTCAGGCAGCGCTGAAGGAAGCCCAGAAATCAGAGGACAAATGTCGCATCTCCACCCTGCGCCTCGTCTGCGCTGCGGTGAAGGACCGGGACATGGCCAATCGGACAGCCGGCAAGGACCCGGTCACCGATCAGGACATCCTTGACATTCTGGGCAAGATGGTTCGCCAGCGCGAGGAGACCGCCGAGACCTATGAGCAGGCCGGCCGGCTCGAACTAGCGCAGCAGGAACGCTCGGAAATAAAGGTTATTTCCGACTTCCTGCCGGCAAAACTGGGCGAAGACGAAGTCCGGCAGGCCTGCGCCGAGGTGGTGCGCAAGACCGGCGCCGACGGACTGCGCGATGTCGGCAAATGCATGGCCAAGCTCAAGCAGGAGTTTCCCGGCCAGATGGATTTCACCAAGGCGTCGGGCATCGTGCGCGGCATGCTGCGCGAGTGACGTCGGCGCGCTTTCCGCTCACCCGGCAAAGAATCGCCAGACCAGCGGCAGGAAGATCGCGGTCGCAAGGGCATTGAGCCCCATCGCAAGTCCTGCGAATGCCCCCGCCAGATCATTGACCTGAAGGGCCCGCGCCGTGCCGATGCCATGGGCGGCGGTGCCCATGGCAAAGCCGCGCGCTGCCCAGTCCTTCACGCCGACAAGGTTCAGCACCATCGGCCCGAGCGCAGCGCCGATGATCCCGGTCATGATGACCAGCACGGCCGTCAGCGACGGCAGGCCGCCAAGCTGTTCGGTGATGCCCATGGCAATCGGTGCCGTCACCGATTTTGGCGCCAAGGAAAGGATCATGTCTCGTGAAGCGCCGGTGATCCACGCGATCGCAATTGCCGACCCCGCCGCAAATGCCGAGCCGCAGAACAGGCTTGCCGCGATGGCCGCCGCATTGCGCCGCACCCGCGCAAACTGCCGGTAAAGCGGGATCGCAAGGCACACCGTGGCCGGGCCGAGCAGGAAGTGCACGAACTGCGCGCCTTCGAAGAATGTGTCGTAGGGCGTTTCGGTGACGTAGAGAAAACCGACCAGCAGCACCACGGCGATCATCACCGGGTTGAGGATCGCGTTGCGGTTGGCCGCGCGGTAAATCCGGTCGCCGATCTGGTAGGCGATCAGCACCAGTGTCAGGTGCAACAGCGGCGTTGCCGACAGGTAGACCCAGACATCGCGAAGGCTCTGGTCATTCATCGGTTGCGGCCGCCTTGTCGGTGTGCGCGGTCATCGCCTGCATCAGAAGGCCGGTGACGGCGACCGCGCCCAAGGTCGAGGCAACAAGCGCGAGCCCGACCGGCAGGAGATCGTTCCGGATCAGCACCAGGTGCGTGATGATGCCGGTGCCTGCCGGAACGAACAGCAGCGACAGGTTGGAAAGCAGTGCGCCGGAGACCGTCGACAACTCCTCCGGCACTTTCCCGCGAACCGCCAGGATGACCAGCATCATCACCATGCCGGCCACCGGGCCGGGCAGCGGCATGCCGGTTGCCGCCACCAACGTTTCGCCGGCAAGCTGGCAGGAAAAGACGACGGTCAGCCAGCCGAGCATGATGGGCGCCTTGTGTGGTTCCGCCGGCGCGCAACTCGCCCGGACTGGTCGGGCGCACTATCCGCGACGGCAGGAAGGTTTGTCCACCCTCAAGCCTTCACGCGCAGGCAACCCGCAGCTTCAGAGAAGGTCGCGCGATTTGGCCTGCTCGAGCATGTCTGCGATCGCGTCGGCGAGTTTGCCGGACTCCCAACGCAGGTTCCACGCGCGCCCGATCTTGTCGGTGAAGTCGAGGGCAAAGGTGATCGACTCCGCCGGCTGGCCGATGACGGCGGCAACGTCCGCAGCCTGCGGGCCGAGCAACACGCAGCGTGTGCCACCGATACAGGCGCCCGTGTCAAAGGACCACGTGGGCTTCCCGTCCACCTCGATGCGGAAGCCGTCCGGCGAAAATGTCGTGCCCTGCTCGAAACTGTACTCGTGTTTCACGCCGCCGTTGTCCGTGTCTGGCTGGACGAAGGCAAACGCAGCGCCGAAATTCGGGCGCGGGCTGAAGACTTCGACGTAGCGGACATAGCATCGCTGCTCGAGATTCTCCCCGGTTTTGCGCTCGTCGCAGATCGTCTCCCACAAACCGTAGGGCTCGAAATGCGTGACCTTCCATTCACCAGGGGTGTCATTGCCCGCACGATCCTGCGCAAGGGCTTGGCCGGGAAAGGCGAGTGCGCCGACAAGCGCGAGTATGACGAATTGAAGCTTTGGCACGGAAACCCCCATATGCGATGATGGTTCGACGTTGGCCGATGGGACGTCCGCGTGCCACTCACGCCTTTTCACATTTTCGAAGGCTGACGCCGGGTCACAATTTGCTTGACCGGAAGGCAGGCCGGGGGGTTCAACGGAACGATGCGCTTTGGCCAATCCTTCCTCGACGAGATCCGCGACCGCGTTCCGATTTCGGACGTGGTGGGTCAACGCGTCAGCTGGGACAAGCGCAAGTCCAATGCCGGGCGCGGCGATTGGTGGGCCTGCTGCCCGTTCCACGGTGAAAAATCCCCCAGCTTCCACTGCGAGGATCGCAAGGGCCGCTACCACTGCTTCGGCTGCGGCGTATCGGGCGACCATTTCCGCTTCCTGACCGAGCAGGAAGGCCTGTCGTTTCCAGAGGCTGTGGAAAAAGTCGCGGCCATGGCCGGCGTTGCGATGCCTGCACCGGACCCGGAAGCCGAAAAGCGCGAGCGCGAACGGGCCTCCTTGCACGATGTCATGGAAATGGCCGCCCAGTGGTTCGAGCAGCAGTTGCAGATGCAGGTCGGCGATGCGGCGCGCGCCTATCTGCGCAATCGCGCCTTGACGCCGGCGACCGTCACCAAGTTCCGGCTTGGCTATGCGCCGGACAACCGCAAGGGTCTGAAGGATTTTCTCGCCGGCAAGGGCGTTGGAAAGGACCAGATCGAAGCCTGCGGCCTTGTCGTCCACGGCCCTGACATTCCGGTGTCCTACGACCGTTTCCGCGACCGGATCATGTTTCCGATCGAGGACCCGCAGGGGCGCGTGATCGCCTTCGGTGGCCGCGCGATGAGCGCCGACGTGCCGGCCAAGTACCTCAACTCGCCGGAAGGCCCGCTGTTTCACAAGTCCGACGTTCTTTACAATTTCAAGCGCGCCCGCGCGGCCCTCGCCAAAACCGGCAAAGAGGATGCCGGCACGCTGATTGCGGTCGAAGGCTACATGGATGTGATCGCGCTCGACCAGGCAGGCTTTGCCAATGTGGTCGCGCCGCTCGGCACCGCCCTGACTGAAAGCCATCTCGACAAGATCTGGCGCGTCACCGGCGAGCCGGTTCTGTGCTTTGATGGTGACAAGCCCGGCCAGCGCGCCGCCTTCCGCACGCTTGAACTGGCACTGCCGCACATGAAGGCGGGTCGTTCGCTGCGCTTTGCGGTCCTGCCCGAAGGCAAGGACCCCGACGATCTGGTCAAGGCTTCGGGCGGAGCGGCCTTCGACGCGGTGTTGGCCGATGCCCGGTCGGCCGCCGACATGTTGTGGCTGCGCGAGACGGCCGGGCGCTCTTTCGACACGCCGGAGCGACGCGCCCAGCTTGAGGCAAGCCTTCGCGAAGCGACTGCTGTCATCGCAGACGACAGCGTACGCCGCCATTACGGACAGGACATGCGCGAGCGGATCGGCGCGTTCTTCGGCATGCCGGAACGGCGCAATGACAATCGTCCCGGGCAGCAGGGCGGCCAGAATGGCGCACGTGGTGCGCCGCGCGGCCGGTTTGC
>JBGSWL010000029.1:0-13453 GCA_041752455.1 Roseitalea sp.
GACACACCAGGCAGGAACACGCGGTCGAAGAAGCCTTTCAGGATCGCCGGGAAGCCGTAGTTCCAGGTCGGATAGGAAAGCACCAACGCCTCGGCTGCGAGCAGCCGGCGCACATAGGGATCGACGGCGTCCTGCGGCCCACGCGGGTCATGGTAGGCGAGCCGTTCCGCGCGGGTCAGGCGCGGATCGAAGTCTTCGGCGTAGAGGTCGAGGTCATCCACAGCGTGGCCGGCGGCCGTCAGCCTCTCGACGATCAGGTGGTGGAGCGCGGCATTGTAGCTGGTCTCCACCGGGTGCGCGTAGAGGACGAGGACTTTCATCCGCTTGCCATCACGAGGATCGCTCCAGCCCCTTGAACAGGAAAGTCTTGCCGGAGCGGAAATCGTAGTCGGGGTTTTCCCAGGCGATCATCTTGCCGGGGTTGAGCAGGCCCTGGGGGTCGGCCTCCCGCTTGAAGGCCAGTTGCACCTCGTCGGTCTGCTTCATGCCGCCCTCCTCCAGCGTGTAGCGGTGCGGGTTGAAGATCGGACAACCGTTCTTCTCGAAGGTGCGGACGATCTCGTCGAGGCGCTCCTCCGTGGTGAAACGCACGAGATTGAGCCCAAAACAGGTGATATTGCCGTCGAAACGGACGAATTCCAGGTGGGAAAAGACCTCGCCGGGGAAGAGTCGGTCGATCTTATCCACCAGTTGGAGGTGATTGGGGAACGGGTAGAGCGACTGGAGATAGGTGATTGCGGGGTCGACGCGCAGCGCGCGCAGGGTCGTATGGTTCCAGGCAAGCTCATAGGCCGGCGGCAGGCCCTTCTTGTCCTCGTCCGAGGCTGTGGCGGCGTTGTAGACGACATCGCCGCCGGCGCGCCGCGTGAAGGCGAGGAATGCATCAAGCGAATGCGGAGCAACCATGGCGACGCAAACGCTCATGCCTTCGCCCAGGAACTTCTGATGGCGCTTAAAATAGAGCCACGGCACCGGCGCGGCGATCGGCGTCACAAGCTTCGTGAGCAGGCCGTCCTGGCAGGCGAGCGCATTGCCATAGCGCGCCGCGCCCATGAAACTTTCGAAGCCGACGATGACATCGACCCAGTCGTAGGCTGATGTCAGCGGCATTTCGACCTCGGTGATGACGCCGTTGGTGCCGTAGGCGTGCGTCACCTTGTGCAGATCCTCGCCGGTCAGTTCCAGCACGCGTGGCTCGGCCTCCATGGTGACGACGCGCAGGCGCAACACATTGCCGAAATCGCGCAATCCGCCGAAGTTGATCGAACCGATGCCGCCCGAGCCGCCTGCGATAAAGCCGCCAATCGACGCGGTGGCGTAGGTGGACGGGTGAAGCCGAAGTTCCTGGCCAGAGTGGGCGCGCGTAGCCTTGTCGATATCGGCGACGATGGCGCCCGGACCGGCAACGACACGGCCGGTCGAAATGGAGGTCACGGCGTTCATGTCGGCAAGGCTGAGCACGACGCCACCCGAAAGCGGCATGGCCTGACCATAATTGCCGGTGCCGGTGCCGCGCGGTGTGACGGGGACGCCGTGTTTATGGCAGGCGGCGAGCACGCGGATGACCTCGGCTTCGCTCCGTGGCGAAACCACGAGATCCGCGGTGACGTGGTCGAGCTGGCGTTTCAGCACCGGGCTGTACCAGTAGAAGTCGCGGCTCTTCTGCTGGACGATCCTGGCGTTGTCCTCGATCTTCAGGCCGTCGAGGTCGCGGCGCAGCGCGGTCATGTCCATTCACGCACCCATCAGATCGTCGAGTTCGGCGTAGTCCGGCACGTCGCGTGCGATCACCTTGCCGTCGCGGACAACGATGCGATCCGATTCGGGCCGCGAGAGCAATTCGGTCCAACTGCGGCCTTTGAAAACAATAAAATCCGCAGGGCCGCCGGCAGCGAGCGCGCCCGCCCCTTCCAGGCGCATGATTTCGCCGGGCGTCGAAGTGACCGCCTTCGGCCAATCGGCGACCGGATGGTCGAAATGGAGGATGCGCGTCGCCATGCGGTAGACCTCCAGAACGTCGAGATCGCCGTAGGCGTAGAACGGGTCGCGCGTGTTGTCCGAGGCGACGCAGACATTGATGCCGCGCGCCTTCATCTCGTGCAGCAGTGTCACACCGCGCCAGCGCGGCGTCGTCTGGTCGTGGCGCCGGTCCTGCAGATACATGTTGCACATCGGCAGTGAAACGATGGAAAGCCCGGCGCGCGCCACATCGTCAAGCGTCGCCATGATCACGTCATCGGGCTGGCGCGCCAGCGAACAGCAATGGCCGACGAGAATGCGTCCCTGATAGCCGTGGCGTAGCGCGGCTTTGGCAATGGCATGCAGCGACCGCGCTTCCAGCGCATCGGTTTCGTCCGCATGGAAATCGAGGTCGAGACCAAGCGCTATCGCCTTGGCAAACATCCGGTCGAGCAGGTCATCCAGATCAGGCACCATGTAGGTGACGGCACCGAGCACGCCGCCAGAGCGCGCAACGATGCCCGCCAGACGGTCGAACCAGGCCTCATCACGTGCCGCATCGATGCCGAACAGGCAAGCGCCCTGCAGGTCGATCCGGCCCTTCCAGCGCGTGCGCACCGTCTCGAAGACTGGCCAGGAAATGTCCTCCTGCGGCGGCAGCGAATCCAGATGCGTGCGGATCGCCTTGGTGCCGTGCGCGTAGGCGCATTGCAGGGAAAACTCCATGCGCGCTTCCACGTCCTCGGCTGTCCAGGCAGCGCGCCGGTCGGCACCGACCGTTTCCAGCGCGCCCATGAACGAACCATCGGGATTGGGCGACCGCGCCCAGATATGGCCTTTGTCGAGGTGGGTGTGGCAATCGACCGGACACGGCATGACGATCCGCCCGCCCAGCCCGCGACCGGTTGCCGGTCCAATGCCGGTAACCCGCCCGCCCTCGACAGTCAGGTCGTAGCGGGCAAATCCGTCGCCATCATGCACGGCGCGCATGGCGATCTCACCGAGCCAGCTGTCATGCAGGCGCACATCGGCAAGCGTTCCGGCGCTATGGCCAACCGTCATTGCGGGCTCAAACACTCAGTGCTCCTGAACCATGGCGCTCTCATGCCAGCGCCGGAGGATCCGGTTCGACACCCATGAAAGGACAAGGAAGATGACGATCCCGGTGAGCGAGATCAGGATCAGCGCCGCAAACAGCCGCGGCGCATTGAGCCGGTATCCGGCTTCAATGATGCGGCTGGCAAGACCGGACGATTGCCCGGCAGCACCGGCCACGAATTCGGCAACCACCGCCCCGATCAGCGCCAGCCCGCCGGCAATCTTCAGACCGCCAAGGAAATACGGCATCGAGGCCGGAAGGCGCAAATGCCAAAGGGTCTGCCAGCGTGTCGCGCCGCTGAGCTTGAAGAGGTCGATCAGGTTGCGATCAACCGAGTTGAGCCCGAGCGTCGTGTTCGACAGGATCGGAAAGAACGCGACAATCCACGCGCACAGCAGAAGCTTGGCGGTCTGGTTGTCGACATAGATGTTGATCAACGGAAAGATCGCAACGATCGGCGTCACCTGCAGGATGATCGCGAACGGAAACAGGCTCATCTCGATGAACTTGGATTGGGTGAACAACACCGCAAGCCCGACCCCGCCCGCAACTGCAAGCGCCAGCGACAGGAAGGTGATTTTCAGCGTCACCATCAGCGATGATGAGAGCAGCGCGAAATCGGCGATCAGCGTCTGCAGCACCTCGTGCGGGCGCGGAAGAATATAGCGCGGAATGCCGTTCCAGACGCAAATCCGGTCCCACAGGATGATCGCCAGGATCATGATGGCGAGCGGCAGCGCCCATTTGCCAATCCGCTCCAGCCGCCGGATGCGCTGGCGCGCCATTTCCTCGGCATCGACCGGCAGCGCGACATCGGTGATCTTGGCGGCTGCGCCGGACGCATCAATGGAGGACATGGGCATGTTCCCCCGGTTTCAGGCCCATCGCGGCGCGCAGCATGGTGGACGCGTCCCGCGTCAGCCGCGTGTAGTCTTCGGAGGTGCGGAAGGCTTCGTCGCGCGGATAGGGCGCATCCACATCCATTTCGTCGAACACCCGGCCGGGCTTGGCCGCCATCACGATGATGCGGTTTGAGAGAAACACGCTTTCGAATACCGAATGGGTGACAAAGACCACGGTGAACCGCTCGCGCTCCCACAGCGCCAGCAAATCGTTGTTCAGCTGGAACCGTGTGATCTCGTCGAGCGCCGCAAACGG
Organism: Roseitalea sp.; assembly: GCA_041752455.1. Taxonomy (GTDB): domain Bacteria; phylum Pseudomonadota; class Alphaproteobacteria; order Rhizobiales; family Rhizobiaceae; genus JBGSWL01. The sequence continues at coordinate 4,217 of JBGSWL010000029.1, forward strand.
CTCATCCATCAAAAGCACACGCGGGCGTGTCACCAGCCCGCGGGCAATCGAGACGCGCATCTTCATGCCGCCGGACAGTTCGCGCGGCACAGCGTTCTCGAATCCTGTGAGGTTGACCTGGGCGAGCACCGTTTCGACCCGCTCGCGCGCCTGCTCGCGCGAAACACCCTGCAGCCGCAGCGGCAGCCAGACATTCTCGAAAACGCTCGCCCACGGCATCAGTGTCGGCTCCTGGAAGACAAAGCCGATGTCGGTCTTGCCCATAGGCGCTCCGCGCCAATCCATGACGCCGGAGGTCGGGCTGGACAGTCCGGCGATCAGCCGCAGCGCGGTCGACTTGCCGCAACCGGAGGGGCCGAGCAGGGAGACAAAATCCCCCTGCCGGATCGTCATGTTGACATCACGCAGCGCGACGACGCCTTGGCCAAAGGTCTTGCCAACCGACCGCAGCATCAGCTGCGGCCGACCGATATCGTCCTTCATGACCGTGGTCGCCGTCGTCACGTCTGATGCCCCGCTTCAGCCGTTCACTTCTTCAGATCGAGACCAAGGCCCTGATTGACGTAAGTGAGGGTGTAGGACTTCTTGATGTCGATACCGTCGGCAATGACGCCGGCCTTGACCATCTTGGCATAGAAGCTCGCCATGCGCTCGTCGGTCATCGCGCCGATACCCATGGTCTCGGTGTCGCCGGAATCGACGATGCCGTATTCCTTGAGCTTGGCGATCGAGAACGCGATCTGCTCGTCGGTCATGTCCGGATTGTCTTTCTGGATCAGGGCGTTGGCGGCAGCATTGTCGCCATAGAGATAGTTGTACCAGCCCTTGATCGAGCCTTCGACGAAGCACTTGGTTTCTTCCGGCTTGGCATCGACATTCGGCTGCATCATCTCGATGGTCGTCGAATAGGTGTCAAAGCCATAGTCGGCGAGGAGGAAAAGATTCGGCTTGAACCCGCCTTCCTTTTCAACCGCAAAGGGTTCCGACGTGATGTAGCCCTGCTGGGCCGACTTCGGATTGGCGATGAACGGTGCCGGGTTGAAGGTGTAGGGCACGCGCTTGGCCGCGTCATAGCCGAGTTCGGTGATCATCCACTGGTAGTAGGACTGGAAACCGGCATCGCCGAGGATGAACTCCTCGGCATTCTTCAGGTCTTCCCAGGTATCGAGGCCCTGACCCGGATGCGTCATCAGCACCTGCGGTTCCTTCTGGAACGACGCGGCGACGACAACAACCGGGATGTTTTCGACGACGGCATTGAACGCTTCCAGCATGTTGCCGCCCATATGGGCGTCGATCTTGCCGGCCAGCAGCAGTGCGCGATTGTTGACCTGCGGTCCGCCCTGCTGGATCACGACTTCGATTCCGCAAGCGGCATAGGTGCCGTCAGCAACAGACTGGTAGAAGCCGCCATGCTCAGGCTGGGCGAGCCAGTTGGTGCCGAACGTGAAGGTCTTGCTGTGGCTGGCTGCCAGCGAAGCACCGGCACTGATCATCAAAATCGTCGAGGCAAGAAGGGCACGTTTCATCAAAGATACCTCATGGGTGGTGGACATGGACGGACATCGCCATGCTTCTGCGATATCATCTGCAATGCAAGCCCCATGCCATGGGTGCAGATGCGCAGATGAGGCCGCCTTTCCTCCATTTGCGGACAAAATCGCGGACATCGCAAGTCTGCGCGGCGCCAGATGTGCACAAAAAAGTGGCGTCACCGCTCGCCTGCCCGCAACTTGCCATCCGCGTTGTCCTCTGCTCATCATCGGAGTGCGAAAGGACCTCCCTCATGCTCCGCCATCTCATGCCAACCGAAATCCGCGCGCCCTTTGCCAAGTACAGCCATGGCGTCGAAGTGCCCGCCGGAACCCGCCTAGTATTCTGCTCCGGCCAACTAGGCATTGCCGCGGACGACCATGTTCCCGCTGACACGGAGGGCCAGGCGCGCCTGTGTTTCGCCAATATCGCGGCGATCCTTGCCGATGCCGGTTTGACGCTCGCCGACATCGTGCGCATCAACGCCTATGTCTCGGGCCGCGAGCACCTCGCTCCCTACATGAAGGTGCGCGACGAAATGTTTGCCGATCCGGCGCCAGCCTCCACGCTGATGATCGTCTCCGGATTTGCCCGCGAGGTCTTCACCGTCGAGATCGAAGCGCTGGCCGCAGGAAAAGCCCGATGAGCCGCCGTGTCTGGTGGAGCGATTTCACCGCCCGCGAATTTTCCGGCCTCGATCCGGAAGCCGTCATCGCCGTCCTGCCGATCGCCGCTACCGAGCAGCACGGCCCGCATCTGCCGGTTTCCACCGACCATGCCATCATGAAGGGCATGCTGGAGACGGTGTTTCCGCTGCTTCCGGATGATCTGGATGTCCGCTTTTTGCCGGTCCAGTGCATCGGCAAATCGAACGAGCACATCCGCGTGCCCGGCACCTTGTCGATGGGGGCCACCACGCTGATTGCCGCCTGGACCGAGCTTGGCGAAAGCATTGCCCGCGCCGGAATCCGCAAGCTGGTCATGGTCAACTCCCATGGCGGCAATGAGGAAATCATGGGCATCGTCGCGCGCGAACTGCGCGTGCGTTTCGACATGCTGGTCGCCAAGACCTCGTGGAGCCGGTTCGGCTTTCCGGACGGGCTGTTCTCGGAACACAACCGCAGCTACGGCATCCATGGCGACGACTATGAGACGAGCGTGATGCTGCATTTTGCGCCCGAAACGGTGAAGATGGACAAGGCGCGCGACTTCGAAAGCGCTGTGCCGAAAGCGCGGGAGGCCTTCACCCATCTCGCCCACCAGAGCCCGCACGCCTTTGCCTGGATTGCCGGCGATCTCAACCCGGACGGCGTCGTCGGGGAGGCCCATCTCGCCACCGCGGAAAAAGGGCGCCTGGCCGCCGGCCATCAGGCGAAAGGCTTCGCGGAACTCCTCGCCGACATGCGCAAGGCGCGGCTTGCCGACTGGCTGACCGGCTGATCAAATTTTAGGCAGAGGTGCCGGAACTTCGGGCTTTCGGCGGCACACAGGTCGCATTAGCATGGCGCCAGACGCCAAGAATTTGAGGGCCAAGAGGATCCGGGGATGGCATGCTTCTGACACCGCGTGAAAAAGACAAGTTGCTGATCGCCATGGCGGCCGAAGTGGCGCGCAAGCGCCTCGCGCGCGGCGTCAAGCTGAACCATCCGGAAGCCATTGCGCTGATCTCCGACTTTGTCGTGGAAGGCGCCCGCGACGGCCGCTCGGTTGCCGACCTGATGGAGGCCGGCGCCCATGTCATCACCCGCGCGCAATGCATGGATGGCATCGCGGAAATGATCCCCGACATCCAGGTGGAAGCGACGTTCCCCGACGGGACCAAGCTGGTCACCGTGCACGAGCCGATCAGGTAAGCTGATGGCAGATCCAGCTGAACATCTGAAGTCCGGAATGATCATCGAAGCCGAAATTGTTCAAAGATACGAGACGCTCTTGAGCGCAATAATGGCCGGTATATTCGTAACAACCGGCACACTATCGCTTAGCAAAAATCCGACCTCATTGTGGCTTTTGTTTGCTTTTTCATTTTTAGCATCCGCAATAGTTGCAAAAATAGCAATTGGAAGAGCGTTTCATTACGCTCTTTACGAACGATATCGAGAAGAATGGGCTCGTCAATCTGGGACAGAAGTTATCAGCTCTTCGATTCAGCTTAGTAGAAACGAGTACGATACGAGAAACATGATGTTCGGCCCAGTTTTGGGAGCTACTATCGTGCCAAATTATGTACTTTGGCCTGCGGCGGCTTTCTTGGTTCCGTTCGTTGGAATGTGTATCGGAGCAGCGACATGACCCACGGTGAAACAATCGCTTCCGATGGGACAATAAACGTAACTCTGCGGGAGCCGATCCGATGAGCCTTGCGCCGCTTGCCATGGAAGCCCTCGCTTTTGCGGCGCGCGCTCATAGCGGCCAGCACCGCACCGGCAATCGTGACCCCTACGTGAACCATGTCATTGAGGTGGCACAGATGGTCGCTTCCGTGGAACCGGATGACGCGGCGCTGATTGCCGCCTGCGTTCTGCATGATGTGCTGGAGGAAACGCCGGTCACCGCCGATGAACTGCGCACCCGCTTCGGCAATGCGGTCACCGCGATCGTGCTGGATGTCACCGACCCGGAAGGACTGAAAGGCAGACCCCGCCGCCAGCGCCAGGTGGACCACACTGCCGTTTGCGGACGGCCCGTCAGGCTGCTGAAACTGGCCGACAAGATCTCCAATGTCGAGGAACTGCTCGACATCGCGCCGGAGCGTTTCGATGCCGGTGGCGCGCACAAATATCTGAAATGGGCGCGCCGCGTGGTCGATGTGTGTCGCGGTGAGGCGCCGGCGTTGGAGGCGCGGTTCGATGCGTCGGCGGCGAGGTTGGAATCCGTCATTGAACGCCCCAAAGTTTCAGCGTCATCCTCGGGCTCCGTCCCGAGGATCCAGACTGAAATCACAACGGAACAATGATCATGATGGAACTGAAGCCCAACTGCGAATGCTGCGACAAGAACCTGCCCTGGGAGGCCCGCGACGCGATGATCTGCACCTTCGAATGCACGTTCTGCGCCGATTGCGTGGAAACGGTCCTCGGCGGCGTGTGCCCCAACTGTGCCGGCAATTTCGTGTCGCGCCCGATCCGGCCTGCGCACTACAAGGCCAAATACCCGCCTTCAACCAAGCGCTATCATGCGAGCCGTGCCGATTGCACGGACAAGCGAAAGGTTGCCACATGATCCCCGGTGAAATCATCACCCCCGAAGGCACCATCACCCTGAACGACGGAGCGCCGACCGTCACGCTGAAGGTCGCCAATACCGGCGACCGGCCGGTGCAGGTCGGCTCGCACTACCATTTCTTCGAAACCAATGCCGCGCTCGATTTTGACCGCGACATAGCGCGGGGCATGCGCCTCGACATCGCCGCCGGAACCGCCGTGCGCTTCGAGCCCGGCCAGGCGCGCGATGTGACGCTGGTTCCCATAAGCGGCAAGCGCGAGATCTACGGCTTCAACCAGAAGATCATGGGGCCGCTGTGAAACGCTGGCTCGTCGCACTCTTCATGCTCGCTGCCCCGCCCGCCTTCGCGCAGGATGCCCCGTGGGACTGCAATGACACGGCGAACCTGCCGCAACTGGGCCTCAACATGTGCACCTACCAGGACTATGAGCGCGCCGACCGGGCGCTGAACGTGGTCTGGCCCAAGGTCGTCCAGTGGGCAAAGGACATGGACGAATCCACCCGCGAATGGCAGCCGCAATTTGCCATCGCCCATGACAGCCTGCTGAAAGCCCAGCGCGCGTGGATCGACTACCGCGATGGCCATTGCGAGACGGAAGGCATGGCTGCCGCTGGTGGCTCCATGCAGCCGATGCTGGTCTCCGGCTGCAAGGCCACGCTGACGCGCAAGCGCACCGAAGAACTGCTGTTGCTCCTTGAAACAAATTGAGTTGGACGAAATAAAAGGGGATCATTTTTATGAGACTTGAGGATATTATTTTATATGGATATGCGGCTTTTTTAGCCTTCATACCCACAACAATTACAGTCATTGTTGCCGTGGCAGCAAGCTTGATCGCAAGCAATAGACTTGGTCTGCCATTTCGCCTACTTGCGGTGACCAACATTGTTGCCGGTTTTGTCGCAGCCTTCGTATACAATCTCGTTACCCCGGCCTCATTCCACAGGTCGATCTACAAGATCGTCGAAAGTGACTCCATTCTTCAGCAAGTGCGCTTTGCATTACCGCCCGCTGCATGGGTCGCAACAATCTTGGCGACTATCGCGATCGTTACGGTGGTAGTTGTGCTCAATAGCCGCGAAGAAGAACCTGCAGATAACGAATAGAAATTCAGACATCGGAACCGCCCCATGCCCGCTACAATCTCCCGCGCCGCCTATGCTGCCATGTATGGCCCGACCACCGGGGACATGGTGCGCCTTGCCGATACCGAACTCTTCATCAAGGTCGAGAAGGACTTCACCACCTATGGCGAAGAGGTGAAATTCGGCGGCGGCAAGGTGATCCGCGACGGCATGGGCCAGAGCCAGGTGACGCGCGCCGACGGCGCGGTCGATACCGTCATCACCAATGCGCTCGTGGTTGATGTCACCGGCATCTACAAGGCCGATATCGGCCTGAAGGATGGCCGCATCGCCGCCATCGGCAAAGCCGGCAATCCCGATACACAGCCCGGCGTCACCATCATCGTCGGCCCGGGCACGGAGGCGATTACCGGTGAAGGCCGCATCCTCACCGCCGGAGGCTTTGACAGCCACATCCATTTCATCTGCCCGCAGCAGATCGAGGATGCGCTCTACAGCGGCCTGACGACCATGCTCGGCGGCGGCACCGGCCCGGCGCACGGAACGCTCGCCACCACCTGCACGCCGGGCACCTGGCATATCGGCCGGATGATCCAGTCGGCCGACGCTTTTCCGATGAATCTCGCTTTTGCCGGCAAGGGCAATGCCTCGCTTCCCGGCGCGCTGCGCGAACAGGTGCTCGGCGGCGCCTGTGCGCTCAAATTGCACGAAGACTGGGGCACCACGCCCGCCGCCATCGACTGCTGCCTGTCGGTCGCCGACGAGATGGACGTGCAGGTGATGATCCATACCGACACGCTGAACGAGAGCGGCTTTGTCGAAACGACCGTGGACGCGCTCAAGGGCCGCACCATCCACGCGTTCCACACGGAAGGCGCTGGTGGCGGCCACGCGCCAGATATCATCAAGGTCTGCGGCGAGTTGAACGTCTTGCCCTCGTCGACCAATCCGACGCGGCCCTACACGGTCAACACGCTCGAAGAGCATCTCGACATGCTGATGGTCTGCCATCACCTCGACGCGTCGATCCCGGAAGACATCGCCTTTGCCGAGAGCCGCATCCGCAAGGAGACGATTGCCGCCGAAGACATCCTGCATGACATGGGCGCGTTTTCGATCATCGCGTCCGACAGCCAGGCCATGGGCCGGGTCGGCGAAGTGCTGATCCGCACCTGGCAGACCGCCGACAAGATGAAGAAGCAGCGCGGCACGCTGGCCGAGGACATCGGCACCGGCGCCGACAATTTCCGCGTGCGCCGCTACATCGCCAAATACACGATCAACCCGGCCATCGCCCACGGCATTTCCCACGAGATCGGCTCCATCGAAGTGGGAAAACGTGCCGACCTGGTGCTGTGGGACTTTGCCTTCTTTGGCGTCAAGCCCGCCATGGTCATGCTCGGCGGCACGATTGTCGCCGCGCCGATGGGCGACCCGAACGCCTCCATCCCAACGCCGCAGCCGATGATTTACCGTCCGCAATTTGCCGCACATGGACGGGCAAAATATTCCACCAGTCTGACCTTTGTAAGTCAGGCTTCAATGGACTGTGGTATTCTCACGAAATTGAACCTGTCCAAACGTCTCTGTGCCGTGCGAAACACGCGAACGATTGGTAAAAAAGATTTGCTGTGGAACGACACGCTTCCGCACATTGAAGTGGACCCGGAAACCTACACCGTGAAAGCCGATGGCCGCATTCTCACCTGTGAACCGATGTCGATACTTCCCATGGCGCAACGCTATTTTTTGTTTTAGTCTAACCGACTTATGATTCTTATACAGATGTTGCCGGACCAGGGTGGCGTGCCGGAAAAAGTGATATCCCTGCATGCCGACAGACATACGCTGGCCAAACGGCGCTGGCGTGCAATGGCCGAGGATCGCACGGATTTCGGCTTTGATGTTTCACATCCTCTTTCGCACGGAGATATCATTTATTATGCCGGTACAACTGCCTACCGGATTGCACAAAAACCGGAACCGGTTCTGGAAGTCCCGTTACCAAATGATCCCGGCATGGCGGCTTCCATTGGATGGTTGATCGGGAATTTGCATTTTGGACTCGAAACTTTTGAGGGATTTGTGCGGGTCGCAAACGATCCCGCAATTGCGCAAATGCTGGAGCGTGAATCCATTCCCTATCGTCAGGTGGAAGCGGTATTCATTCCGCTCACAACGCAGGGACATCATTCGCACGGACCGCATGAGCATTGAGTCTGACTGGCTCGGGTTTGTGTTGCAGACCAATGACTCGGCGTTTCCCATAGGTGGATATGCCCATTCCATGGGGCTCGAAGAAGTGGTGCGCCTTGGGGTGGTGACCGATGAAAAATCACTTCTTCAATACTGCAGACAACACAGCATTCCGGCTCTTGAACATTTCGAAATTCCTATGCTGCTCGCCGTGCATGCAACGGCAGACGATCTGGGGAGCGTCATCCAATTGGATCATCAGGTTGACGGCCAGAAGCCAGCCGCCGAACTGCGCCGTGCTTCCATTGCGGCCGGGAAACGGCGTTTGGAAATGGTCACGCAATTGTTTCCATCGTCCACGCTCGAAAACTTTTCGCAGGCCGTCAAAAATGACCGCACACCGTGTCATCACCTCACCGTTTTTGCATTGGTGTATGCGCCGTTTCCGGCAGAAGTAGCAACGATCGCCTATGCCCATCAGGCCTTGACCGGGCTTTGTCTGTCAGCCATGAAACTGCTGCGATTTGGTCAGGATGGCGCCCAACGGGTGTTGACCGCCGCCATGTCCACACTCAACGTGAGGTCGCCCCGGGATATTTCGCCCGAAGTTGCCGGATGGTTTGATCCCTTGACCGATATTGCCTCCATGCGGCATGAAATAGCATTTGAACGACTTTTTATCTCATGAAAAAAATAATACGAATTGGAATCGGTGGCCCGGTTGGTTCCGGGAAAACCATGTGTGTGCTGCGCCTCTGCCAGTGGTTGAAGGACGAGTTGAGTCTGGGTGTAATCACCAACGATATTTACACCCGCGAAGACGCCGAGTTTCTGGTAAAAAACGGAGCACTCGCCGCCGACCGCGTGATCGGTGTTGAAACCGGGGGGTGCCCGCACACTGCCATCCGGGATGACACCAGCATGAACCTCGCGGCTGTCAAAGAACTTGAGGAGCGACATTCGGACTTGCAGCTTATCCTCATTGAGAGTGGAGGCGATAATTTGTCTGCCACATTTTCTCCAGAGTTAGTCGATGCGTTTATTTACGTCATCGATGTTGCCGAAGGGGACAAAATTCCGCGCAAGGGTGGTCCGGCCATTCGTCACAGCGATCTGTTGCTAATTAACAAGATATCACTGGCGCCGCATGTGGGGGCGGACCTGGATGTGATGGCGCGCGACTCTGCGTTGATGCGC
>JBGSWL010000030.1:0-19545 GCA_041752455.1 Roseitalea sp.
TGGAGCGGGCGAAGGGATTCGAACCCTCGACCCCAACCTTGGCAAGGTTGTGCTCTACCCCTGAGCTACGCCCGCTCATGTCCAGCGAACCGGACCGCCGCTCTATGGCGCAAGGCAGATGGGTTTGCAAGAGCCAAAATCAGGCCAGCGCTCGCCCCGAGCGGCCTTGCAGCGACCGTTGCCCTCCGGCATAGCCAGCCAAAAAGCGGAGGCTGAAAATGCCGAAAAACGACCAGGACCTTTTCAACCGGCTCACCAGCCTTGGCATCGCCGTGACAACGCATGAGCATGAGCCGGTCTTCACCGTGGCCGAATCCCAGGCGCTGCGTGATTCCATTGCCGGCGGCCACACCAAGAACCTGTTCGTCAAGGACAAGAAGGGTCGGCACTTCCTTCTCACGGTCGAGGAAGATGCGGAGATCGACCTGAAATCCGTACACCAGATCATCGGGGCGCAAGGGCGGGTTTCGTTCGGCAAGGCGGAAGACATGATGCGTCTGCTTGGCGTGATACCGGGCGCCGTGACCGCCTTCGGCGTGTTCAACGACGAGGGCGGCGAGGTGACGCTGGTCTTCGATGAAGCGCTGCTGCGCCATGACATCATCAATGCCCATCCGCTCCGCAATGACCGTACGACATCGATTGCCCGCGATGACCTCCTCGCCTTTGCGCGTGCATGCGGTCATGAGCCTCTTGTCTTGAAACTTTCAGGCAACGAGGCGACATAGACGGCGACAGGATCAAACCGGGCGAAAGCACCGTTGAAGGGACGTGACCGATGAGCAGCGACAATCCTTTTGCACCGCAAAGCGGCTATGGAACGACAACCATGGGATATGGCGCCGCGCCGGCTTCTCCAGCTGTTCCCCAAAAGCCGGCCGGGCCGCTGATCAAGGACACGACCACCGCCGGCTTCCAGGCCGATGTTCTTGTTGAATCGCGCAGTCAGCCGGTTCTGGTCGATTTCTGGGCGCCCTGGTGCGGCCCGTGCAAGCAATTGACGCCGATCATCGAAGCTGCCGTCAAGGCGGCTGGCGGCAAGGTGAAGCTGGTCAAGATGAACATCGATGAGCACCCGGCGATTGCCGGGCAACTCGGCGTGCAATCGATCCCGGCGGTCATCGCCTTTGTCGACGGCCAGCCGGTCGACGGGTTCATGGGCGCCCAGCCGGACAGCCAGGTCAAGGCATTCATCGAGCGCGTCGCAAAACTCGGCAAGGGCGGGGCGGTCGCTGCTGCCATCGATCAGGCGCTTGCCCAGGCGGCCGAGGCGGTCGCGCAGGGCGATGTCAACACCGCTGCGCAGATCTTCGCCATGGTGTTGCAACAGGATCCGGAGCACCCCGGTGCCTATGCGGGCATGGCAGGGCTGATGGCCGATCACGGCGAGCCTGCGCGGGCGCGCCAGTTGCTCGACGAGGCGCCGGAAAAAATCCGCAATGCGCCGGCGCTCGCGGCTGTTCGCACGCGACTTGAATTGGCCGAAAAGGTTGCCGGCATCGGCGATCCGGCCGATCTGGCGGCGCGGCTCGAAAAGAACCCTGCCGATCACGACGCACGGTTCGATCTTGCGCAGATTTTCAATGCACGCGGCGACCGTGAAGCGGCGGCCGACGCGCTGTTCGACATAATGGCGGCCGACCGGGAATGGCGCGACGATGGCGCCCGCAAGGAATTGCTCAAGTTCTTCGAAGCCTGGGGCCACACAGATCCGGCGACATTGCGCGCCCGCCGCAAGCTTTCGAGCCTGCTTTTCCGGTAGTTTGCGCCGGTCCTTGCGGGGGCGGGCTTGCTTCCGGTTCTGGCCGACCCATCTTTGCCGTCGAAGGGATTTTTCCATGCAGGCAGGCAATGCTCACTACCGCGATGTGGACGACATACCGGCCGTTGTTCCGATCTTTCCGCTATCGGGGGCGCTGCTTCTGCCCGGAAGCCAGATGCCGCTGAACATTTTCGAGCCGCGCTATCTGGCTATGTTCGATGCGGCCATCCGGCATACCCGGCTGATCGGCATGATCCAGCCGGACCTGACCGGAGCGGTCGGCGCCGGCGGCAAGGCGGGACTGTGCAAGATCGGCTGCCTCGGGCGAATCACCGCGCACACGGAAACCGGAGACGGGCGGTATCTGCTCACCCTTGCCGGCGTGTGCCGTTACCGCGTTCTGGAAGAACTGGATGTCACGACGCCATACCGGCAGTGCCGCATCGCACCGTTCGCGTCCGATCTGTCGGATGACGATGATGGCGCCGATGTCGACCGTGCGGCCTTGCTGTCCACGTTCCGCGCCTTTCTTGATGCCAACCAGTTGGAGGCCGATTGGGACAGCGTGACCAAGGCGAGCAACCCTTCGCTGGTCAACGCGCTGTCGGTGATGTCACCCTTTGGTCCTGCGGAAAAACAGGCCCTGCTTGAAGCGCCTGATCTGAAGAACCGGGCTGCAACGCTGGTTGCAATCACCGAATTGTCGTTGGCGCGCAGCGGGGATGATAAGCCGACGATTCTGCAGTAGGCTCGATCCATCGATCAACGGCGCGAGCTCTTCATGGTATCTGATCAAAATCCGGCATCTGACCAGGATCCGGTGAAACCGGAAAGCGACGGCTCCGACCAAGTCGATCCGAAGATGCTTGATCTTCTGGTCTGCCCGTTGACCAAAGGCCCGTTGACGTTCGACCGGGACAAAAAGGAACTCGTCTCGGCGCGCGCAAGGCTCGCCTATCCGATCAGGGGCGGCGTTCCGATCCTCTTGCCGTCGGAAGCGCGCCACACCGATGATCCGTTCAGCGATGAGCCAAAGTCATGAGCGCGCCCGCGCAGACAGGCGTTCGTCGTCGCGGCGGTGAAAACCGGCTGGCGCTTGTCGAGGCGGCGGCGCAACTGTTCTCCACAGGCGGCTACAAGGCGACCAGCATTGCCGATGTGGCTGCCAGCGCCGGCATTCCTGTCGGCAATGTCTACCACTATTTTCGCACCAAGGCGGCGCTCGCCGATGCCGTTGCCGACATGTTTCACGAGGAAACCGGTGCAATGCTCGACGGAGTTCGCCGCCAAAGCGAAGATCCGCGGGTGCGGCTGAAGGTGCTTGTTGATCGTCTCCGCCAGACCCAGGCGATGCGAGTGCGGCACGGTTGCCCGATCGCCGGGGCTGCGCGGGAATTTCGCGCCGAGGCGCCAAGCGCATCGCTACGGGCGGCTGACAGTTTCACGATGCTGATCGGTTTTGTTGCTGCGGAACTCGGCCGCACCGGCCTTCGGCCGTCGTTGGCACTTGGTGCTGCGCGGGCCTTTGTCTCCGAATGGCAGGGCGGCATCGCGCTCGCCCATGCACTTCAGGAACCGCATGTTCTGGCCGAAGCGTTTGCCCGGCTGGAGCGGATGATCACCCGCCCCGTCGACTGACCGTTCAGATCGGTTCGCCGCGCAGTAGCCGGGGTTCGCCGGCTCCCATGCCTGCCGCCTGCTTGATGAAAAAGCTCTTGAGCGATGGGACCCGGTCAACGAGGCCAAGGCCGAAATCGCGCAGCGCGCGCACCGGTGGCAGGTCATTGGAAAACAGCCGGTTCAGCACATCGGTCGTTGCACCCATGCGCACCGTGTCAAAACGGCGCCAGCGCTGGTAGCGTTCCAGCACGTCGATGGCGCCGATGTCTTCGCCCAGCCGCTCGGCTTCCACGACCACTTGTGCCAGGGCGGCGACATCCTTGAAGCCCATGTTCAGCCCCTGCCCGGCGATCGGGTGCATGAAATGGGCGGCATCGCCGGCCAGTGCAAACCGTGGCCGCACGAAGTCGCGCGCCAATGTCAGACACAGCGGATAGGCCTTCGGCGTGGTCTCGACCTTGATGGCCCCAAGATGGAAGCCGAAACGCTGTTCGAGTTCCATCTCGAACGTCAAAGGATCGGCTGCAAGCAGGCGCTCGGCATTGTGCGTCGATTCGGTCCAGACGATCGACGACCGGTTGCCGGCAAGCGGCAGGATCGCAAACGGTCCGGCCGGGAGAAAATGCTCCTCGGCGCGGCCGCCGTGCGGACGTTCATGGGAAATCGTTGCGACGATGCCTGACTGGCCATAATCCCAGTGGACCGTGCGGATGCCAGCCAAGTCACGCAGGCGCGATTTTGCCCCGTCGCAAGCAATCAGCAGCCGGGTCGCGATCGACGTTCCATTGCTGAGTGCGACCACGCGGTAAGGCGTATCGCCTTCCGTCTCGCCGATGGCGGTCACCCCTGCCCCCGCTGTAATGGCTATGCCAAGTTCGGCGCAACGGCCGCGCAGGGCACGGTTCATTTCGACATTCGGCACCATGTGCGCAAACGGCTCGCCCGGCGCAATATTGCCGTCAAATGTCAGAAAGACCGGGCGAACCGGATCGCTGGTGCGCGAATCCGTGACGATCATTTCCGTCATCGGCTGGGCATGGGGAACGATGTCGTCCCAGCATCCCATTTCATCCAGCATGCGGCTGGCAGCAGCGGCGATTGCCGAGGCGCGGCTGTCGCGCTCCCAGACACCTTCCAGCGCCGCATCGACGACACGAACCGAAAGGGACGGCGCCGCGCGTGCAATTGCAACGGCGGTTGCAAGCCCCACATAACCGGCGCCAGCCACCAGGATGTCGCAGCGTTCGGTCATCGCCGCCGTTTCCGGTAGGTGAATGGCATCAGACTTGTGTTCTTGGTCCGGGCTGGTCATTGGTCCTCCAGGCGCCGCGTTCTTGACACGCGCATGGCCCCTTGTAGCAAAAGCTCGCGAATTCGGGAAATGCCGCATTGTCTCACTGCGGCGACTTGGCACACAGGACGACTTGGCACACAAGACGACTTGGCACACAAGACAAGATCTTGGCGGATGGGGACGGTCAGATGTCGGCAGCAATGGACGAACTTCTGCGGGTGCTCGATCTGGAGGTGACCGGCACCGACCGATTTGTCGGGCGCAGCCCGCAGGTCGGCTGGCAGCGGGTGTTCGGCGGACAGGTCATCGGCCAGTCGGTTGTGGCGGCGCAGCGCACCGTCGGTGACGACCGCAGGATCCACTCGCTGCATTGCTACTTCATGCGCCCCGGCGATCCGGCAGTGCCGATCCATTTTTCTGTCGACCGGATCCGCGACGGCGCGAGTTTTGCAACGCGCCGGGTGGTCGCCAGCCAGCACGACAAGGCGATCTTTTCCCTGTCGGCTTCGTTCCAGCGCGAGGAAGCCGGGCTCGAACATTTTGTGCCGGTGCCGCGAAAGGTGCCGCAGCCGGAAGACCTTCTCAGCGAAAAGCAACTGATTGCTTCCTTCATCGAGCAAGTGCCCGAAAACGTTCGCCGGTATTGGGGCCGCGAACGGCCGATCGAGCTGCGCCCGGTTTCGCTGGTCCACTACATGACCCGCGATGTGCTGGAGCCGACGCAGGACATCTGGGTGCGTGCAACGGCTCCGGTGCCCGATGATCCGGCGATCCAGGTCGCGGTTCTGGCCTATCTCTCCGACATGACCTTGCTCGACACGTCGCTGTTTGTGCATGGGCGATCGATCTTCGATCACGACCTCCAGGTCGCCAGTCTTGACCACGCCATGTGGTTTCACCGGCCGCACCGGCTAGACGACTGGTTGCTGTATTCGCAGGACAGCCCCAACACATCAGGGTCGCGCGGCTTCACCCGTGGCGGACTTTACGCCCGCGACGGCCACCTGATCGCCTCGGTGGCGCAGGAAGGGCTGATCCGCCTACGGACTGATCAATAATCCGGCAAAATTGAAAAACAGCCTGTTTTTTAGGCAACATGCGTTTGTTCTGTGTCGGCTTTCGATCCAGAACTCCTAATTTTCCGTTATTTTTCAACGTTCTGCCGGTCTGGCATGGCAGTTGGATACTGTGGTGCAGCGCAGCGCAGACGTCACGCAATGTCGTGGTCCGGGTGCGGTGCGGATGCAGTCGCCGGCATGGTGTCGCGGCAGCCAACAAACGGGGAAGTACAGCGCATGAAAATTGTCATGGCTATCATCAAGCCCTTCAAGCTGGATGAGGTGCGTGAAGCCCTCACCGGACTTGGCGTCCAGGGCCTGACCGTGACCGAGGTCAAGGGCTACGGACGGCAGAAGGGCCACACCGAAATCTATCGCGGGGCCGAGTACGCCATCAGCTTCCTCCCGAAGCTGAAGATCGAACTCGTCATCGACGATGACATGGTCGGCAAAGTCACCGATGCGATCACAACGGCCGCCAAGACAGGCCAGATCGGTGACGGCAAGATCTTCGTCTACGCCATCGAGCATGCCGTGCGCATTCGCACCGGCGAAACCGATTCCGAGGCGCTGTGATGCGTGATTGTCAGGAGATTTCCACAATGTCCAAGAAACTACTCATGCTTGCCGCAGTGGCAGGCGCGGCGATGTTCGCCGGTCCTGCCTTCGCGCAGGAAGCGGCGGCGCCTGCCGCTGAAGCTGCCGCGGCTGCAACCGAAGTGGTTGCCACTGTCGACAAGGGCGACGTCGCCTGGATGATGGTGTCCAGCCTGCTCGTCCTGTTCATGATCGTTCCCGGCCTTGCGCTTTTCTATGGCGGTCTTGTGCGCGCCAAGAACATGCTGTCCGTGCTGATGCAGTGCACGGTCATCACCGCCGTCGTCATGGTGATCTGGGTGCTCTATGGCTACTCATTCGCCTTCGGCGGTTCCACCAGCCCGTACTGGGGTGGCCTCGGCAAGGTGCTGCTCGCAGGCGTGACGAAGGATTCAACGGCAGCAACCTTCAGTGCTGGCGTCGTTCTTCCGGAGTACGTCTTCATCGCCTTCCAGATGACGTTTGCTGCGATCACGCCCGCTCTGATCGTCGGTGCCTTTGCCGAGCGCATCAAGTTCTCGGCCGTGATCCTGTTCACCGTCATCTGGGTGACGTTTGCCTATTTCCCGATCGCACACATGGTCTGGGATGCCGCTGGCCTCATCTACAACATGGGCGCAATCGACTTTGCCGGTGGCACGGTGGTTCACATCAATGCCGGTATCGCTGCGCTTGTCGGTGCCTACCTGATCGGTCCACGTCTCGGCTACGGCAAGGACAACATGGCACCCCACTCCATGACGCTGACAATGGTCGGTGCCTCGATGCTGTGGGTTGGCTGGTTCGGCTTCAATGCCGGGTCAAACCTTGAAGCAACGTCCGGTGCAACGCTCGCCCTGATCAACACCTTCGTTGCCACGGCCGGTGCCATTCTCGCCTGGACTGCCATCGAAGCGGTCTTGCGCGGCAAGGCATCGATGCTCGGCGCCGCATCGGGCATGGTGACCGGCCTCGTTGCCATCACCCCGGCTTGCGGAACAACCGGCCCGGTTGCAGCCATCTTCCTTGGCGCCATCGCCTCCGCTTGTGCCTACTTCTTTGTCGCCGTGGTCAAGCAGCGTGCCGGCTATGACGACTCGCTCGACGTGTTCGGCATCCACGGGATCGGCGGGATCATCGGCGCCATCGGTACCGGCATCCTTGCTGCACCGTCGCTTGGCGGCACAGGCTTCATCGCAGAAGGCGGCACCATGGGCGCACAGGTTTATGCCCAGTTGGCCGGTGTCGGCATCACGATCCTGTGGAGCGGCATCGTTGCGGCGATCGCCTTCAAGGTCGTCGATCTGGTTGTCGGCCTGCGCGTCGCCAACGATGACGAACGGCAGGGTCTCGACGTCACCTCGCACGGCGAAGCGGCTTACCACAGCTGATTTTCGACATCACCGGGCGGCACGTTCGCCCGGCCACAAGTCCCGTCGTGATGGTCTCCATCACACCAACTGGCCCGGTCGAAAGACCGGGCCTTTTTTTCGTTCAGCCGGAGCCTTTCCCCAAACCCGTTGGCCCCATGGTTAATGCACGATTAACCACTGGCCGGTAGGCTCCTGCACGATATTGCCGATGCAATTGCAGGACGAACCATGCGTGCAAACCGATCCGCTTCGGCGGTTGAGCTGACCCTTGACGATCACATGCAAGGCCATGGCAGTGGCCCGACCATGACTGATCTCGTGCGCCGCCAACTGGCTTTTGCCGGTGGCCTCGCGCTGATCGCGCTGGTGCTGTTTGCGGCTGTCGCGATCTCGACCTGGAATGCCGACGATCCGTCGCTCAGCCACGCAACCGATGCGTCCGTCGCCAACCTGATGGGCATGCCCGGTGCGGTCTTTGCCGACCTTGCCATGCAATTTTTCGGTCTGGCTTCTCTGGCTGCGCTATTGCCGTTGGCTTTCACGGGCCATGGGTTGATTCGCGGGCATGTGCCGGGCCACGGGCTGCGTCGCGCACTGGCAGGCATTGCCGGCGTCTGCCTTGGTGCGGGCGCTGCCGGAACGATTCCGCCGACGTCAGCCTGGCCATTGCCAACCGGTCCGGGCGGCGCCATCGGCGATGTCGTGCTCGCGGTTCCCGGTTTTTTCCTTGGCGGCTATCCGCAGGGCATGACCGCAGTTCTCACATTTTTGGTGCTGGCACCGTTGTCGGCGGCCCTGCTGCGCCTTGCCAGCGGCTTTGGCTGGCGCACCGGCAGGGACGATGCTGCGTCGGACGATGAGGAAGAGGCTGGAACAGCGGTGACACTCGGCGCCCTGATGCATGGATTTTATGTGCTTAAGGGCAATCTGCGCCGGATGCTGCCGAAGAAGGCCACGCGCAGCGGTCAGCCAGTCTCCCGCCCGGCAGCAACGCGGAAGACCGATGGCGCAGCGCGGCGCGAACCGGTGATGGCGCCGTCCTTCGATCCTGTCTTTGAAGACGATGACATCGACACCAACGAAATGTCTCCGTTCTCGCCATCGCGGGATGAGCCTGATTTCGAAGCCGAAACCGATGACTGGATGCAGGTTGCGCCGCAGCCACGCGTGGTGCCCGCAGCGGTCCGTCCGGCGGCCGCGTCGACACGCGTTGCTGCACCACCGAGCCCGCCGAAGCCCAGCGTCCGCGTCGAGCGCGAAGCACAGCCGTCACTGATTCGCGACGGCGGGTTCGAACTGCCGCCGATTCGTCTGTTGAAGCAGGCACCGCCGACGTCACGCGACGAGACGCTGTCTGCCGATGCCCTCGAACAGAATGCCCGGTTGCTGGAAGGCGTGCTTGAAGATTTCGGCGTTCGCGGCGAAATCATCCATGTGCGCCCCGGTCCGGTCGTCACGCTTTACGAACTGGAACCTGCGCCCGGCATCAAGTCGAGCCGCGTCATCGGCCTTGCCGAGGACATTGCCCGGTCGATGAGCGCGATTGCGGCCCGTGTGGCCGTCGTTCCCGGTCGCAATGCCATCGGCATCGAACTGCCCAACGCGCTGCGCGAAACCGTCTACCTCAGCGAACTGATCTCCTCGCAAGCCTATGACAAGTCGAAGGCGCGCCTGTCGCTTGCGCTCGGCAAGACCATCAACGGCGAGGCGGTGATCGCCGATCTTGCCAAGATGCCGCATCTGCTGGTTGCCGGCACCACCGGTTCGGGCAAGTCGGTTGCGATCAACACGATGATCCTGTCGCTGCTCTACAAGATGACGCCGGAACAGTGCCGCCTGATCATGATCGATCCGAAGATGCTGGAACTGTCGGTTTATGACGGCATTCCGCATCTTCTGACACCGGTCGTGACCGATCCGAAAAAGGCGGTTGTCGCGCTCAAATGGACCGTGCGCGAGATGGAGAACCGCTACAAGAACATGTCGAAGGTCGGTGTGCGCAACATTGACGGGTTCAACCAGCGGGTTGCCGAGGCGACAGCGCGCGGCGAAACCATCTCCCGCACCGTGCAGACCGGCTTTGATCGGCAGACCGGCGAGGCGATCTACGAGACCGAAGCACTCTCGCTCGAAGCCATGCCATATATCGTCGTGATCATCGACGAGATGGCCGATCTGATGATGGTCGCGGGCAAGGACATCGAAGGGGCGGTGCAGCGCCTCGCGCAGATGGCCCGCGCCGCCGGCATCCATGTGATCATGGCCACCCAGCGTCCGTCGGTCGATGTCATCACCGGCACAATCAAGGCCAATTTCCCCACCCGCATCTCGTTCCAGGTAACGTCCAAGATCGACAGCCGCACCATTCTTGGCGAACAGGGCGCCGAACAGCTGCTCGGCATGGGCGACATGCTCTACATGGCCGGCGGCGGGCGCATCCAGCGCGTGCACGGTCCGTTTGTCTCGGATCAGGAAGTCGAAGAAATCGTCAGCCACCTGAAGTGCCAGGGCGTGCCGCAATATCTCGATGCCGTAACCGAGGATGACGACGGCGACGAAGATGGCGCCGCGCCCGGCGGTTCGGCGGGAGATGCCGGGAACTGGGGCGACGAGAGCGATGATCCCTACGACCAGGCAGTCGCCGTGGTGCTGCGCGATCGCAAGGCCTCGACCTCCTATATCCAGCGCAGGCTCGGCATCGGCTACAACCGCGCCGCCTCGATCATCGAACGGATGGAAGACGAGGGTCTCGTCGGACCGGCCAACCATGCCGGCAAGCGCGAAATCCTCGTGCCTTCGGAAGAAGAACGGATGGCAGGCATCGCATGACATCGACCTGTGAAACCCGGCACAACTTGGCACGGGCACATGCCTTAGTGACGTCAAGTTCGCTGCCTAGTTTGCAGCAACACCAAAGCGGTTTTCGCCGCCCGAAAGCGAGACGAGAAGCACCATGACCCAATTGCCCCGCGCCAAGACATGTTTCACCCGACGCGCTCTTTTCGCACTGGCCGCATGCTTGCCGGTTATAGCTGCCGCGCCGGCAGCCGTTGCGCAGTCAGCCGCGCCGCAGCAGATCGCCGATCACTTCACCAAGGTGAAGACAATGAGCGGCGAGTTCGTGCAGTTCGGACCGACCGGCGAACAGACCGGCGGCAAGTTCTACATCCAGCGTCCAGGCAAGGTGCTGTTCCTGTACGAGGAGCCGTCCAACATCCGCGTGGTTTCCGACGGCGACAGCGTGGTGGTCAACAACAAGAAGCTGCAGACATGGGACGTCTATCCCTTGTCGAAAACACCGCTGAACCTTGTGCTCGCGAGCAAGATCGACCTTTCCGGAAACCGGGTGCGGGAAGTCAAGGAAGAGGCCGACCTGACGACCATCGTCATGCAGGACAAGCAGGTATTCGGCGATTCGACGATCACCATGATGTTTGATCCCGCCAGCTACGATCTTCGCCAGTGGACGATCCGCGATGCCAAGGGCAAGGACACGACCGTGATGATCTTCAATGTCCAGCAGGGCGTGACCTTCGGACCCAAGAC
The DNA here is from genome assembly GCA_041752455.1 of Roseitalea sp. Taxonomy (GTDB): domain Bacteria; phylum Pseudomonadota; class Alphaproteobacteria; order Rhizobiales; family Rhizobiaceae; genus JBGSWL01. The sequence continues at coordinate 11,230 of JBGSWL010000030.1, forward strand.
CTTCGACATCGACTATCAGCGTATCCGCATGGAAAAGAAGGGCGGCTGAAGCCCCCTGCCGGTTTTCTGTGATCAGTTGACCATTTCGGCTTGCGCCGGGCAAAGGCCCGGCGTTTGTCTGGCTTCAGCTGGTCGAACGCAATCCAGCGAAAGCAGGGGTGCGCCATGGCCGGCAACAGCAGCGAACATCTTGTCGTCTCGACATGGAACATCAACTCGGTGCGCCTCAGGCGCGGCCTTGTCGAAGATTTTCTGGCGAGCGCCCGGCCCGACATTCTCTGCCTGCAGGAGACCAAGTGCCAGGATGCGGAGTTTCCCGCCTCCGCCTTTGCCAAGCTCGGCTATGGCCATATCGCGCTGCATGGGCAGAAGGGCTACCATGGCGTCGCCATGGTCTCGAAGCGTCCGCTTCATTCGGTCGGCAAGCGTGATTTCTGCGGCATGGGCGATGCCCGCCATATCGAATGTGTGGTCAAGGCGGCAGATCGCGCCATCCGCATCCACAATTTCTACGTCCCTGCGGGTGGCGATGAACCCGACCCCGAAGTCAACGTCAAATTTGCCCACAAGCTGAAGTTTCTCGACGAGATGCGGGCGGTCACCGTCGATGCAGGCATCCATGACAGCGCGATCCTTGTTGGCGACCTTAATGTCGCTCCGCTGGAAAACGATGTCTGGTCACACAAGCAGATGCTGAAGGTCGTCAGCCACACGCCGGTCGAAACCGAAACGATGGAAGATCTGCGCGTCAAGGCCGGATGGGTCGATCTGATGCGCCAGCATGTGCCGCCGAGCGAAAAGCTCTTTACCTGGTGGAGCTACCGGTCGCAGGACTGGCTCGGCTCCAACCGGGGTCGTCGCCTCGATCATGTCTGGGGATCGGAAAATCTTGCGAGTGCGCTGCGGTCGGTTGATGTCCTGTCCTCGGCGCGCGGTTGGGAGCGCCCATCCGACCATGTGCCGGTCACAGCCCGGTTTTCTTTCTGAAGATCAGAAATCCCGCAGTTTGGCGAAACGTCCATCAATTGCCGCGATGTCTGCGAGCAGGCGGCGCAAGCGCTCGGACATGCGTTCGTGCAGGTCCATGGCCAGTTCGGGATATTCCGACAGCATGCGCTGGAACAGGGATCGATTGATCCGCAACAGTTCCAAATCGCTGGCGGCAATGGCGGTACGGTCGCGCTGCGTGGCGGTCAAGAGCGCCATCTCACCGATCATGGTGCCGACCTCGGCATTTTCGGCCGGCAACAGTCCCTCCCGGCCTTCCCGGTGAAGCGAAACGGAGCCCTGCGCGACGACATAGGCGCAGTCGGCCTTGTCACCTTCGCGATAAATCGTGCGGCCCGCGTTGAAGCGGGTTCGTTCCGTCCCGAACGCAAGCAGCCGCAACTGATCGCTGTTGAGGTCAGCAAAAAGCTCCGTGCTCGCAAGAACCGAAATGTCGTTATCGAGGCTCAAGGCGGGTTTCGCTCCTGCACCAATTGGTGCTGGCTGTAACACGCCGCCGGTTCAAGTCAAAAAGACCCGGCGACTTGTCCTCAAGGAACGAGCTTGTAGCCGCCACTTTCGGTCACGAGAATCGTCGCATTCGACGGATCCCGCTCGATTTTCTGGCGAAGCCGATAGACATGGGTTTCCAGCGTGTGGGTCGTGACGCCGGAGTTGTAGCCCCAGACTTCTTCCAGCAGCGTATCGCGGGTGACGACCTGCGGACCATTGCGGTACAGGTACTTGATGATCGCGGCTTCCTTTTCAGTCAGCCGGACCTTGCCGCCATTGCCGTCGATCAGCATTTTCTGGCTCGGTTTGAAGGTGTACGGGCCGACGACGAAGGTTGCATCTTCACTCTGTTCGTGCTGGCGCAGTTGCGCGCGAATGCGCGCAAGAAGCACGGCGAACTTGAAGGGCTTGGTCACGTAGTCGTTGGCGCCGGCTTCCAGACCGAGGATGGTGTCGGAATCGGTATTCTGGCCGGTCAGCATGATCACCGGCGACTTGAACCCGCCCTTGCGCAGGATCTTGACCGCCTCTCGCCCGTCCATGTCGGGCATGTCGACATCCATGACGACCAGATCGATCATGCCGTGGCGCGCGGCCTCGATGCCCTTTGTGGCGTTGGGCGCATGCAGGACGTCGAACTCGTCATAGAGAGACAACTGTTCCAGCAGCACTTCGCGCAGGTCATCATCATCGTCGACAAGAAGGATCGTGCGGGAGGTCATAGGTTACTTTCTCCAAAACTGCTCAGGCTTCCATTTGGCACGATAACAGAAAATGTGGCAGCAAAAGATAGTCACGTGCTGTCAAAGCAGCGTGTAGTCATTGTGAACGCCTGAGGATCGAACGTGGCTGTTTCGTTGATTATTGTGCGACGCCGACCGGGCAACAGCACACAGGCGCTGGTGATCGCGGGAGGCCGGGTGCTCCGCGCGGCGATTGGTCGCGGTTCGACCTCTGTCTTCAAGCGCGAGGGGGATGGCGCGACGCCGGCCATGGCGCGCCTTGCACCGCTCGCACTGTGCTATCGCGGCGATCGCCTGCAGCGCCCGGTCTCACCGCTTGCGATACGGCGTATCCGGCAAAGCGATGGCTGGTGCGATGCACCGGGTCATCGCCATTACAACGGCCCGGTGCGCCTGCCCTTTGCCGCATCCCATGAGCGGATGTGGCGCGACGATGGCGTCTACGATCTCTGCGTGATCTTCGACTGGAACATGGCAGGTGCCAGCCGTCGCGGACGGGCGTCCGGCTCGGCGATCTTCATGCATCAGGCCAAACCCGGCTACTTGCCGACGGCAGGCTGCATCGCGCTCAACCGACCTGACCTGAAGTGGCTGCTTGCGCGTACCGGTCCTTCGACCCGGATCATCGTCCTGCGTTAGCGCGGGTCGAACTTCCACACGGTGGTTTGCCTGACCTCGGCATCTTCCAGTGCCCGCGTCACCTGAACGCTGTGCACGGCAATCTGCGACAGCCGCTCCTTGGGCCGGTAGTGGCGGCCCGGATCGCCGACAAGGATCGTCTTGCCGGCGTCGGCAAGCGCTGCAAGCCATGGGGTGACGCGGGCACTCATGGCGCGGTCGTAGAAAACATCGCCCGCCGTGATGACATCATAGCCTTCCATCGGATCGCCGATCCGGTCACCATCCTCAAAGCCGACGTCAACACCATTGGCGGCCGCGTTGAGTGCGACCGCCTTGCCGCAGAAGGCATCGATGTCATTTGCGGTCACGAAAGCGGCACCGGCGCGCGCGGCTGCGATCGCAACGATTCCTGAACCGGTCGCAAAATCGAATACACGCTTGCCGGCAACCCAGTGCGGATGATCGAGGAGTGTGCGGGCAAGACCCTGCCCTCCCGCCCAGGCAAACGCCCAATAGGGTGGCTCGAGGCCGTGTTGCTGCAACTCGTCTTCGGTGCGGTGCCAGAGGTCGTGCGCTTCATCGGCCAGATGCAGGCGCAGTTCCGGCACATGCGGCGGCGCAATCAGTGCCGTATTGTCGAGGATGAAAGCCGTGTGATCAGCGATCCGCTTCACAGTGGTTGCAGGGTCCGGCCATCGAGACCGCCCATCCGGCAGACCTCGATCCACTCATCTTGTGTCACGGGCTGCACGGACAGGCGCATCGAGGTGACGAGCGACATTTTCGAAAGGGCCGGGTTGGCCTTGATGTCCTTGAGCGTGACGGCGCGCGGCATGTCGGTCACGGCCCGCAGGTCAATGCATTCCCAGCGGGGATCATCCGTTGTCGTGTCGGGATGGGCGAGCGCCGCGACCTCGACAATGCCGACAACCTCCAGCCCCTCGTTGGAATGATAGAAGAAACCCTTGTCGCCGAGCTGCATCGACCGCATGTGGTTGCGGGCGAGGTAATTGCGCACGCCATCCCATTGGGTACCGGAATGGCCGGCAGCCTTCTGCATGTCCCACGACCATTTGAACGGTTCGGATTTGAAGAGCCAATGGTTTGTCATCTGCGGACGATCACTCGTTTTCCGGTTTCAGCGGTCGCGACAGCAAAGTGGCTATCGCACTTTCAACGTCAAGCGTGCCGTGCAGGATCTGCGCAACCGTGTCGATCAGAGGCGCATCGATCTTGCGGTCTCGGGCGATTTTCGCCGCAATCGCTGCGGTCGCCACACCTTCGGCAAGCTTCACAGCATCCGGTCCGGCACCCGAACCGATCGCGCGACCATAGGCAAAGTTGCGCGACTGGGTAGATGAAGCGGTCAGCACCAGGTCACCCAGACCTGAAAGCCCGGCCAGCGTTTCACTGCGCGCCCCGAGGGCCGTTGCAAGCCGCGTCATTTCCGCAAATCCGCGCGTAATGACCGCAGCGCGGGCGCTAGCTCCAAGGCCGCGCCCGTCGACGATGCCGGCGGCGATGGCCAGCACATTCTTGAGCGCACCGCCGAGTTCGACGCCGGTCACATCGTCCGACGCATAGCACCGAAGGGTCGCATTGGAGAGAGCATGGCAGACGCCAAGCGCCGCCGCCATGTCCGCCCCGGCAACGGTGACGGCTGTCGGCAATCCGGCGGCAAGATCGGTGGCAAAGCTCGGGCCGGACAAGACATGGGCCTGATGACCCGATGCAACCTCCCGCATGATGTGGGTCATCGTCGCACCGGTTGCCTGCTCGATGCCCTTGGCCGCGCAGATGAGAGTGAGCCCACCGGGGAGCAGTCCGGCGACGCTTCCCAGAAATCCTCGCATTTTCTGCGCCGGGACTGCAAGCACCAGATGCGTGGTGCCGGACATGGCCTCTTCAAAATCTGTCGTGGCCTGAAGTTGATCCGGCAGAACCAGATCACCAAGATGACGCCGATTGCGTCTCTGGGTGTTTATTGCGGCCACGGTCTCACCATCACGGCCCCAGATCACGACGCGGCCTTGGCGCGCACAAAAACTTGCCGCCAGCGCCGTTCCCCAAGCGCCTGCCCCGGCAATGGTGATCTGCACCCGGCCGGTCATGCCTTGGCACCCTTGCGGCCCGATCCGAAAAGCGGCGCGCTCAGTTCGTCGAGCGGCCAGCGCGGGCGGGGGATGACGACCGTGTCGGCAGAAAGGCCGGCGGCCATCCGCTCGATACCGGCCCAGGCGATCATCGCCGCGTTGTCCGTGCAAAGCGCCAGCGGCGGCGCGGCAAAGCGGTAGCCGTTTTGCGCTGTCAGTTGTTCCAGCATGGTGCGGATCGATGCATTCGCCGCAACGCCCCCGGCAACGACCAGCACGGGATCTGCGCCCAACGATGGCCGCGCCAGTTCAAGCGCCCGCCCGACCCGGTCCGCCAGCGTTTCGGTGACAGCGTGCTGGAAGGATGCGCAGAGATCGGCGATGTCGGTCTCGCTCAGCGGTGCCGTGGCAGTTGCCTGCTTGCGCAGCGCGGTTTTCAGACCGGAGAACGAGAAATCCGGCCGGGCTTCGCCTCTGAGCGGTCGCGGCAGTTCAAACCGGCGCGGATTGCCCGCGCGCGCTGCCTTCTCCACCGCCGGTCCGCCGGGATAGGGCAGGCCCAAAAGCTTGGCGGTCTTATCGAAGGCTTCGCCGAGCGCATCGTCTATGGTCGTTGCCAGCCGCTGATGGTCACCCGGACCGCCGACCCGCACGATCTGCGTGTGGCCGCCGGATACCAGCAGCATCAGATAAGGGTAGGAAAGACCATGGGTGAGGCGCGCCGTCAGCGCATGGCCTTCCAGATGGTTGATCCCGTAGAGCGGCAGGCCGCGCGCGGCAGCGATGGCGGCACCGGTCATGACGCCGACGATCAGCCCGCCGATCAGGCCGGGACCGGCGGTGACAGCGACCGCGTCCAGATCGCTCCAAGCGACCCCCGCCTCGTCCATGGCGCGCATGATGATCCCGTCGAGCTTTTCCACATGGGCGCGGGCGGCGATTTCCGGAACCACGCCGCCGAAGGCCGCGTGGTCAGCGATCTGGCTGTGGACGACATTGGACAGGATCGTGCCCGCCGGGACCTCGGCGCCCGCCGATCCGGTGACCACGGCTGCGGCCGTTTCATCGCAGCTCGTCTCGATTCCGAGCACGGTGGGCATGGGGTTTCTCCGGGCGCAAACGGCTCCTGGCGCTGTCGGCCCGTGCCGATTGCCGCTGTGCCCAATTCACGTTAAGCGGGGTGGCTATCACGGAAGATGAGGCTTGCAAACCTTGACGAATGACAACGAAACGATCCGGATCGGGACACGCGGAAGCCCGCTGGCCTTGGCGCAAGCCCATGAAGTGCGCGACCGGCTGGTCGCTGCCCACGGCATCGATGCGGCTTCTGTCGAAATCGTCGTGATCTCGACGGCCGGCGACCGCATCCTGGACCGGCCACTGTCGGAGGTCGGTGGCAAGGGACTTTTCACCGAGGAACTGGAAGCGCAGCTTCTGACGGGTCAGATCGATATCGCTGTGCATTCCTCCAAGGACATGCCGACGCGGCTGCCGGACGGGCTGGCGATCACCGCCTTTCTGGAACGCGAAGACCCGCGCGATGCCTTCATCGGCAAGCTTGCGCCGCGTCTGGCCGATTTGCCTGCTGGCGCCATCGTCGGTACGTCCTCGCTGCGCCGTCAGGCTCTGGTGCGCCGGGCGAGACCAGATCTCGAGGTCGTCGGTTTTCGCGGCAATGTGCAGACACGGCTAAGGAAGCTCGAAGACGGTGTCGCCCATGCGACCCTTCTCGCCAATGCCGGTCTTCGCCGGTTGGGCCTCGACCATGTGATCACCGACCTGATCGACATGGATGTGTTTCCGCCGGCGCCCGGACAGGGCGCAATCTGCATCGAGGGGCGCCTTGGTGATGCGCGCACAGATGCGCTGGTTGCACCGCTCAATCATGCGGAGACTGCCGCGGCGCTGACCTGCGAGCGGGCGTATCTCGCCGTTCTCGATGGCTCCTGCCGGACACCGATTGCCGGCCATGCCCGGATCGAAGGCGAGGTGATCCGCTTTGCCGGTACGGTCCTGACGCCCGATGGTCGTCTCTGGCACGATATTGCGCACGAGGGCCGCGTTGCTGACGCCTTGGCGACCGGCGAAGAGGCGGGCCTTGCACTGCGCGACAAGGCAGGGCCTGCCTTCTTCGAAAGCTGGGTGTGAACGTGATCCGGCCACGGCTGCTGGTGACGCGGCCGGAGCCGGGCGCGACGAAAACCGCAGATCGCCTCAGGGCCCTGGGGTTCGACGTCGAGACCCTTCCGCTGACGCGGATCGTTGCGGTTGAACCGGCACCGGATGCCGTTGCGAGGGCGAGCGACGCCAACATTGTTGCCGTGACCAGCGCCAATGCGCTGCGCCATGCGCCGGAAAGCCTGCTTGGTTCGCTTCGGTCAAAACCCGTCCATGCCGTCGGTGAAGCCACCGCTGCTGCGGCGAGGCAGGCCGGGTTCGCGCACGTGCTTGTCGGCGGCGGCGATGCGTCTCACCTTGCGAACGACCTGCTACAACGTGGCCACAATGGTGGCCATATCGCTTTTTTGTGCGGTTGCCGGAGGGTTTCGACACTGGAAGACACATTGGTCGCGGCCGGCATCACCGTCACGGTTTTGCCGGTCTATGATACGCAATTAGTCAGTCAATTGACTGTGTTTGACCGGGACCGCTTTCAACCGACTTTCGCCGGGGTCCTGTTGCATGCGCAAAGCGCGGCACAGGCGCTCGCGCAGTTGCCAACTGCGGACCGAAACGCGCTTGTCTCTGAAAAGACGCTGTTTTTCGCGATTTCCGAGCGCGTCGCCGATGCGTTGCCTTCGGAATGGCGATCCAGAACGATTGTCGCCGACGCGCCGGACGACACGGCGATGAGCAAGGCTGTCCTGTCACTGTATGGATCGGCATGACACTTCCGCGCCGAAGGCCTTTTCGCAAGCGATGGCAAGCGATAGAAAAGCGGACAAGCAATTCAACGCAAGGACGGAGGGCGCCATGGCAGAAACCGGACCCAAGGGCGGCACGGGCATGACAACGACGCGCAAGCCGGTGACCATCGATCTGGAAGCCAATGATGTCGAGATGTCCGATGGCATGATGGCAACCGACCCCACGGATGCGAACGGTGACGAAGACCGTCAGGTGTTCGAAGCAGAGACAGACGCGACGGCTACCGTCGGTGTTGCTGAGTCTGCGTCCATGGAAGGCGCCGAGGCAGGTTCCGGCGATGCGGATCCGGCAGACAACCTCGCCGAGCCTTCGGAGCCGGAAACCGACGCGGTCGAGGACTATCGGACCTCATCGGAAGCCGAAGAGCGTGCCGAAGCGGCTGCCAGCCCGATCCTGCCGCCTCCTGCCGCACCGCCAGCGCGGCGCGGTGG
>JBGSWL010000031.1:0-15576 GCA_041752455.1 Roseitalea sp.
CTGTCCGAGACCGTGCAGGTGCTTTCCGTGACGCATGCACCGCAGGTGGCGGCCCGCGCGCGCCATCATTTCCTGATCGCCAAGGGCGCCGGGCGCGACGCGACCGTTTCGACCTCGGTGCGCGAAATGGACGAAGGCGCCCGTCTTGAAGAGATCGCCCGGATGCTGGCTGGCGCATCGATCACCGACGAGGCGCGCGCTGCGGCAAGGACCCTGCGCGCTGCGGCAGTACTCTGAAAGATCACCACCATGACCGACCACCTTGATGCCTTTGCCGCCGTTGCGCGGGATCTTGCAGCGATCGCGATTGCCGAGTTTCGCGCGCATGACCCCGACGTGGCCGTGGTGACGAAGGCTGACGGTTCACCGGTGACTGCCATCGACCAGGCGGTGGAAGCCGCCATTCGCCGCCATATCGAACAGGCGCTGCCAACGCACGGGATCATCGGCGAGGAATATGGCAGCGCGCGCGAGGACAGCGACTGGGTGTGGATCATCGATCCGATCGATGGCACGCGCCAGTTCGCGGCGGGCCTGCCGAATTTCGGCGTGCTGATCGCGCTCGGCCATCAGGGTATTCCGGTGATCGGCGCGATCATCCAGCCGATGCTCGGTTCGGTCTGCCTCGGCGTCTCCGGGCATGGCCCATCGGCAGAAAGCGGAACCTTTATCGACGGGCGCGCCGTGCGCTGTGCGCCGATCCGGACGATAGGCGAGGCAATTGGCTGCAAGTCGGATCCCGATGCGTTCGATGCGGCAACGCTGCCGGGGTTCGAGGCCATCCGCCAGCGCACGCGGTGGAATGTCTATGACGGCGGTTGCCTTGGTTATGCGGCGCTGGCGAAGGGGCGGATCGGTCTGTGCCTCAACGGCCCCAACCTCGAGCCATTCGACATCGCGGCGCTGGTACCGGTCGTTCATGGGGCAGGCGGGTGCATCAGCGATTGGCAGGGCAGGCCGCTGACGACGGCCTCGCATGGCGCCATCGTGGCGTCCGCGACCGACAAAGTGCATGGCGAGGTGATGGATGTTCTTGCGGGTGCTGGCACCTGAGGCGGCTTGAAACCCCCGCCCGCGTTTGGGACAACGCAGGCACCATTCAACAGCGCAAGGGTTTGCCCCTCAATGACCATCCTGCCGATCGCCGATATCCCCGTGGAGACTCTGACCGAAGCGCAGGCGGCCGAAGAACTGGCGCGCCTTGCAAGCGAGATCGCGCGCCACGACGAGGCCTATCACACCAACGATGCACCGCTTGTCGATGATGCGGCCTATGATGCGCTGAAGCGGCGCAACGGCGCCATCGAAGCACGGTTTCCGGCCCTGAAGCGCAGCGACAGCCCGTCGGAGACGGTTGGCGGCGGGGTCTCGGAAAAGTTCGACAAGATCACCCACCGCGTGCCGATGCTCTCGCTCGACAATGCGTTTTCCGATGCCGATGCCGCCGATTTCGTTGCCCGGGTGCGGCGGTTCCTGAAACTGCCCGACGACCAGCCGCTGGCGATGACGGCGGAACCGAAGATCGACGGCCTGTCGCTGTCGCTGCGCTACGAGGATGGGCGCCTTGTCCATGCTGCGACGCGCGGTGACGGGGCGGTGGGCGAAAACGTCACCGCCAATGCGCGCACCATTGCCGACATTCCGCACGTGTTGAAGGGCAATCCGCCAGCCGTGCTGGAAGTGCGCGGCGAGGTCTACATGACGAAAGCCGACTTTGCCGCACTGAACGAGGCGCAGGCGGCCGCCGGCAAGCAGACTTATGTCAATCCGCGCAACACGGCGGCAGGGTCCCTTCGCCAGCTCGACGCGAGCGTGACGGCGGCGCGGCCGCTCAAATTCTTTGCCTATGCCTGGGGCGAGGTGTCGGACATGCCGGCGGAAACGCAATCGGCCATGGTTGCGAAACTTGCCGCTTACGGATTTGCCACCAATCCGTTGATGGCGGTTTTCGACGATGCTGCCGGGCTGATCGGCCACTACCGGCACATCGAACTTGGACGGGCGGACCTGGCCTTTGACATTGATGGTGTCGTCTACAAGGTGGATGATCTGGCGCTGCAGGGGCGGCTCGGTTTCGTGTCGCGCTCGCCGCGCTGGGCGATTGCGCACAAGTTTGCCGCCGAAAAGGCGATGACGACGTTGAATGCCATCGACATCCAGGTCGGGCGGACCGGCGCGCTGACGCCGGTGGCGCGATTGTCCCCGGTGACGGTCGGCGGCGTCGTCGTGACCAATGCGACGCTGCACAATGGCGAGGAAATCGAACGGCTCGGCCTGATGATCGGCGATACGGTCATCGTGCAGCGCGCCGGAGACGTGATCCCGCAGGTGCTGGGGTTCGTGCCGGAACGGCGTCCGGCGGACGCGCAGGTTTTCACCTTTCCGACGGTCTGTCCCTGCCCGCTGCAGACCCCGATCGTGCGTGAGGCTGTTGCCTCGGGCGAGGAAGGCGTGGTGCGGCGCTGCTCGGGTGAGTTCGCCTGTCCTTACCAACGGAAGGAACACCTGAAGCTGTTTGTCGGCCGCAAGGGCTTCGATATCGAGGGGCTTGGCGACAAGCAAATCGAATTCTTCTACGATGATGCGGACCTGCCGATCCGCACGCCCGCCGATATCTTCACGCTGGCTGCGCGCGATGCGGCCAATCCGCTCAAAAAACTGAAGAACCGCGACGGTTATGGCGAAACATCCGCCGCAAAGCTGTTTGCGGCCATCGAGGCGCGGCGCAGCGTGGCGCTCGACCGGCTGATCTTTTCCCTCGGCATCCGCCATGTGGGTGAAACGACGGCACGGGTGCTGGCGCGGGCCTATGGCTCGTGGGGCGCTTTCCATGACGCCGCGCTGAAAGTTGCGGCGGGCGATGCGGCGGCGCGCGAGGAGATGGACGCGCTCGACGATGTCGGCGATGCGGTGATCGATGCGGTCGGCCGGTTCTTCGGCGAGGCGCACAATCTGCGCATGGTCGAGGCATTGGTAGATCAGCTGACGATTGCGGACGTGGCAAAGCCCTTGGGCAATACGCCGTTCACCGGCAAAACAATCGTCTTTACCGGTGCGCTTGAACGGATGAGCCGCGACGAAGCGAAAGTCATGGCCGAAAAGCTGGGCGCCAAGGCGGCCGGTTCTGTCTCGGCCAAGACCGATCTGGTGGTGGCCGGCCCCGGCGCCGGTTCCAAACTCGCCAAAGCCGCCGAATTCGGCATCGAGGTGATCGACGAGGCGGAGTGGTTCCGGCGGGTGGAGGAAACTTCGTGATTGGCAAAATACGTCAAATATGATATGAAAGAACCGTGGACTGTCGAGACCTTGAACCCGGTGGTGGACGCGGAGCTTGAAGCGCTACCGGCCGATCAGCGTGCCAAGTTTTTCTGGATTGCCCGGCTGATACAAGAACACGGCCTGCAAATGGTACGTGAGCCCTATGTGAAATATCTGGAACAAGGGCTCTGGGAAATCCGCATGAAGGGCAGGGATGGCATCTCCCGGGCACTATATGTCGTCGAACAAGGCAGGCGGGTAATTGTTGTCAGGGTGTTCGCCAAAAAGACGCAGAAGACTCCGCGCAACGAAATCGATTTGGCTCTGAAGCGAGCAAGGGAAATACCATGACCAACGTGAACGTCCTTTTTGAAAAATGGAAAAAGGATCCGGAGTTCCTCAAGGAATACGAGGCGATGGAAGCGGAGTTTTCCATTGCGTCCACGCTCATTGCCGCTCGTGCCCAGGCTGGCATGACGCAGGATGAAGTTGCCGAAAAAATGCAGACCTCGCAGTCTTACATCGCCAAGTTGGAAAGCGGGCGTGTCAGTCCTTCCATGAAGGCTCTGCAGCGTTATGCAAAAGCGACAGGTTCGCGACTGACGATCACATTGGAGCAGATGTGACGCCCTGAGGCGTACCGCTTGGCCGCTCACGCACCGTGACAAGTCCGTGCTTGCGCGGGTTCTCAAATATTTTGCAATTCCGCACACGAAACCGGTTCCCACTTTCGCTGGAATTGCGCTAGCGGTTCCTGCCATGGCCAACCCGACACATGCTGTTCCTGATCTGCGCGCCGAGTTCTGGGCCGGTGCGCGCTCGCCGTTTGCCCCGATGGTGGCGGCAGCGCCGTTCGGCGCGCTGTTTGGTGCGCTGGCGGTCGACAACGGGTTCAGTGTCGGCGAAGCGGTGCTGATGAGCGCAACGGTCTTTGCCGGGGCCAGCCAGATGGTCGGTATCGAACTGTTCGGCCAGAACGTCGCGCCTTGGCTGATCGTGTTTTCGATCTTTGCGGTCAATTTTCGCCATGTGCTCTATTCGGCGGTGCTCGGCCGGCGCATGGGACACATGTCGACCTGGCAACGGTCTGTCGCCTTCTTCTTTCTGCTCGACCCGCATTTTGCCGAATCCGAGCGCCGCGCCGAAAGCGGCAAGAAACTGACTTTTGCCTGGATGATCGGCGGCGGTCTCACCTGGTGGATCAGCTGGATCATCGTCACGTTCATCGGCGCACTGTTCGGGCGACTGGTTCCGAACCCCGAAGCGCTCGGGATCGATTTCCTGCTGCCTGTCTATTTCCTCAGCCTTGTGATGGCATTTCGCAAACGGCCCAACTGGGTGCCGGTGGTGCTGGCGAGCGGCCTTGCGTCGATTGCCGCTTACCATTTTGTCGGCTCGCCCTGGCATGTGTCGATCGGTGCGATTGCCGGTGTGCTGACGGGGGCTGCGCTCGGCGAACCGGCCAAGGCGCGGGTGCTGGCGCCATGAGGCAAGGGCGACCATGACGACGACCGTCTGGATCATTTTGGCCGGCGCGCTCGCGACCTACCTCACCCGGATCGGCGGGCATCTGGTGCTGTCGCGTTTCCCGGTGATCCATCCGCGGGTCGAAGCGGCGCTGAATGCCGTTCCGCCTGCGGTCTTGACGACGATTGTCGCGCCGTCGCTGGTCTATGCCGGTCCTGCGGAGACGGCGACGCTGGTGATTGCGGCCATCGCCGCGCTTTATCTGCCGCCGCTCGGCATGTTTGCCGTCGGTTGGGCAGCGATCCTTGCTCTGAGGGCGATCATCGGCTGATCAGGTTTTTCTCGCAATTCCAGACGCGAAACCGGTTCCCACTTTCGCTGGAATTGCTTCTGCTCGGCATGTTTGCCGTCGGCTGGGCAGCGATCCTGGCGCTGAGGGCGATCATCGGCTGATCAGTTATTTTTCTTCTCGCAATTCCGGACGCAAAACCGGTTCCCACTTTCGCTGGAATTGCTTCAGATCTTCTGTGTCGCTTGTTCGAGCCAGCCTGCGACCGCCTCGCTTTCAACCAGCGGCGTGATCTCGCGGCGCACGCGCGCATGATAGGCGTTGAGCCAGCGCCGCTCTTGCGTCGTCAGCAGCTTGCGGTGGATCAGGCGCCGGTCGATCGGGCAGAGCGTCAGCGTTGCAAAGCCATGCATCGGCATGATGCCGCCGGGCACCGGCTTGGGCGCAGTCACGACGATCAGGTTCTCGATGCGGATGCCGTGGCTGCCTTCGACATAAAGCCCCGGCTCGTTGGAAAGGATCATGCCGTTATGCAACGGCGCAAGGCCGCGCTTTGAAATCGACTGCGGACCCTCGTGCACACCGAGATAGGAGCCGACGCCATGGCCTGTGCCGTGGGCATAGTCGAACCCTGCGTCCCACAGCGCCTTGCGGGCCAGAACATCGATGTCAACGCCGCGGGTGCCTGACGGAAAGCGGGCGAGAGAAATCGCGATCATGCCCTTCAGCACAAGCGTGAAGTGGCGACGATATTCGTCGGATACCTCGCCGGCAGGCAGGACGCGGGTGATGTCGGTGGTGCCGTCGTCATACTGGGCGCCGGAGTCCAACAGAACCAGATCGCCGGCGCGGACCTTGCGATTGGACTTTTCATCGACGCGGTAATGGTTGATGGCGCCGTTCGGCCCGGCGCCACAAATCGTGTCGAACGAGATGTCGCGGAGCGGCATGCCGAGGCGCGCGCCGGTTTCGGTGCGCACGGCTTCCAGTTTGCGCACGATGGTGATTTCGTCGAGCGTGGCAGCGTCTTGCTGGTCGTACCAAGCCAGAAAGGCGGCCATGGCCGCGCCATCGCGGCGATGGGCAGCGGCAGCGCCCTTCAGTTCGATGCTGTTCTTGGCTGCGCGCGGGGCGATCACCGGATCGCGCGCTTCGACGACGGCGACACCGGCATCGGCGATCAGGACACCGACAAGTGCCGGGGCGCGGTCCGGGTCCAGCATCACCGGGCCGTCGGCCGTAGCCAACGCGGCTTCGAATGCATCCGGTTCGGCAAGGACTACGAGCGCTAGCAGTTCGGCGCGCGTCGCCTCGTCAAGCTTGGCGCCCTCGACAAAGAGCGTCGCGCGGCCTCGGGCCGGCACGATCATGCGCGCCAGCGCCAGCGGCGTGTGGGAGACATCGGCGCCGCGAATGTTCAGCGCCCAGGCAATCGACGACGGATCAGTGAGGACGACGGATGCGACTTTTGCGGCGCGCATGTTCTTGGCCATGGCGGCAAGCTTGCGCGAGGCTGCAAGGCCGGCGCGGGACACCGGATGCAGGGTAACCTTTGCCATCGGTTCGGCCGGGCGGTCGGTCCAGATGCGATCGATCAGATTGATCTGCGTTGCCACGGCGACAGCGCCGGTCTTTTCGCAAAGCGATTCCAGCCGACGGGCTTGCGCGACAGTCAGAAGCCAAGGGTCGAACCCGACGCGCATGCCCGGCTGCAATTCGCGCGCCAGAAAGCTGATCGGCGGATCATTGACGAGATCGCCGACGCCAAAGCAGGCCGGGTCGGTCTGCACGGCGGCCTGGATGGTGTAGCGGCCATCGACAAACAGGATCGCCGTGTCGTGAAACACCAGCGCTTCGCCGGCCGAGCCGGTGAATCCGGTCAGGAACGCAAGGCGCTCGGCACAGGCGGGAATGTATTCGTTCTGGTACTCGTCGGCATGGGGCACCAGCAGGATATCGAGGTTTTCCGCTGACATCGCGGCGCGCAGGGCCTTGAGGCGCGGGGCCACGGTTGCCGGGTCGGCCTTGACGGTGAAGTTCTGGAACATCGTGGAAATCCCCTTGTGCTGCAGCGGACGCTAATGCCGCCGGCGAGCCGCTTCAATGGCAATCGCTCGGGGCTCGGCTGCCTGAAAGTAAATCAACGGTTACCGGGGCGGTTTTTCGCGCATGCGATATACGCATGGGTGCAATGCAGCATAGACTATGGTCAAAGAGGTCGCGTGCGCCCATCTTCACTGCAGACAGTAATCTGGAGAAACGCGATGAAAACCGCACGCAAGAACATCCTCCGCAATGCCATGGACGCCATGGTCGTTGCCCGCGAGCGTCAGGCTCGCGCTTATCTCAACTCGACACTGCTCATGCTCGATGACTCAACGCTGGCCCGCTACGGAATCGAGCGCAAGACGCTCAACAAGTAAGCTCGGGTAACCGGACCGAACAAGACCAAGGCGGCCATCGGCCGCCTTTTTTGTGCGTGCCGTCTCAGCGTTGCAGGTGGATCGCGACCCAGCCGTCACAGCTGATCGTGCGCACATGGGTCAACCCTGCGCCATTCATCGCCGCGATCACCGGCCATCGCTGGTGGGTCAGGATGCCTGACAGGACGATGTCGGCACCCGGCGCCGCGTGGATCGCGATCTGCGGCGCCAGTTTCATCAGCGGCCTCGCCAGGATGTTGGCGACGATCAGGTCGAACGGCGCGGCGCGGCGAAACGCTTCGTGCGCAAAACCGGTCGCCGTGGCGCATTCGACAAAGTCCTGCACCTGGTTGAGCCGCACATTGCCTGTGGCCACCTTGGTTGCGACCGGATCGATGTCGGTCGCCAGAACCGGCACCCGCGCCGCCTTGGCGATGGCGATGGCAAGAACCGCGCTTCCGGTGCCGAGATCGAGCGTCACGGCGGGTATGCGGCGTTTCAATACATCGCCGATCAGCGACAAGCAGCCCCAGGTGGTGCCGTGATGGCCGGTGCCGAAGGCTTGGCCGGCTTCGATCTCGATGCCGATATCCGAAGCCCCGACGGCGCTGCGGTCATGGGCGCCGTGCACGACGAAGCGGCCGGCCCGCACCGGTTTCAGCCCTTCCAGCGACAGGGCTACCCAATCGACATCGGGCAGGACCTCGACGGCAAAATCGAGATGAAGGCCGGCAGCCTTCAGGCAGTCGGCGAGGCGTGATTGCGTCTCCGCGATCCGGTCTGCGTCATCGTCGGGCAAATAGACCGCGATTTCGCGAATGCCGCTGTCGGTGACGACCTCGACGCAGGCGAGCGCATAGCCATCGTCTTCGAAGGCCGCTTCCATATGCGCAAACAGCGCTTCGGCCTCACGTTCGGGAGCGCTGGAGACAAGGCGAACGGCTGTCGTAGTCATGCGGTGCGATCCGGTGAAATCATTTGCGCGTCACCGCCGACACATCGGCGGTCAAGCTTCAAATGTCAAAGGTCATGGGCGGCAGGTCACAACTTGGCAAGATCGCGCAGTTTGGCGATCGCCGTATCGGCGGCCTCGCCATAGGCAATCGTCTTGCGGAAGACGCCATCCGAATCGAGCAGGAAGATCGAGGCGGTGTGGTCCATCGTATAGTCGCCGTCATCCAGCTCGATGCGCTTGAAGTAGACCGCAAAACCCTGCGCCATTTCGCGCACCTTGTCCGGATCGCCGGTGACCCCGGTGACGCGCTGGTTCACCGAGTTGATGTATTCGCCAAGGATTTCCGGCGTATCGCGCTCTGGATCGATGGTGATGAAATAGGCCTTGATCCGGTCGGCTTCGGGTCCGAGCGCGGCAAACCACTGGTCCAGTTCATACATCGTGGTCGGGCAGATCTCGGGGCAATGGGTGAAGCCGAAGAACAGCACTGTCGGCTGGCCGCGGAAGGCCGCTTCCGTGATCGGTTCGCCATCATCGGTGACCAGAGCGAACGGCACGCCAAACGGCGTCTCGGTCGTGCGTTGTGACTGGATGGTCAATGTGATCGCGAAAATGGCAATGCCAAGCGCGACAACCAGGGCTGAAAAGAGAATGCGCATGGCGAGGTCCTCAGAGACGATCGGGCAAAAACTGACGTGCTGCATCTAGGGCTTTGGCAAGACGATTGCACCGGGCCATTTTCACGCAGGGTGTTGGTTTGTCAGAAACACCAGGCGAGCCCGGCTTCGACCATGGACAGGAACATGCGCGAGCCGGCCATGTCCATGGCCAGCAGTCCGGCCACGCCCGCCGCCACGATGATGCCTGCAACGACCAGCGATCCCGCCGGCATGGCGCTGGCGACGGGTCCGGTCCCGGCATTTTCGGATGTCATCGGTTGGTCTTTGATGATCGTCATGGATCACACATTACAGAAGTTTCACTTCATATCCAAGTATACTGATATTATGGTGCCGATGGGGGGATTTTCCAACCTCGGGGACACACCATGAGCGCCGCTTCTGCCGCTGCCGCCACTCCGGCGGGCTATTCCAAATTGCAGATCGCACTGCACTGGATCGTTGCGATCCTGATCGTTTTCCAGATTGTCGGCCATGAATTCATGGTTGAAGCCTATGATGCCTTGAACGATGGCGAAGTTCCCGCCGCCCTCGACATGCTGCTGGCGCGTGGCCACGTGATTGCCGGTATCGTGATCTGGCTGTTTGCGCTGTGGCGGGTTTCGCTGCGCTTCACACGCGGTGTGCCAGCGCCGGTTCCGGGCGGCAATCCGCTGCTGGAAAAGCTCGCGGCGTTCATCCACTTCCTGCTTTACGCGCTGCTTCTGGCGATGCCGATCTCCGGTTCGGCGGCGTGGTTCCTCAGTATCGAGCAGGCGGCCTACGGCCATTCGATCGCGCGGTTCGTGCTGCTTCCGGCGGTCTTGCTGCACATTGCCGGCGCTCTGGCGCATCACTTCGTTTTCAAGGATGAGACGATGAAACGGATGGTCCGTCCGGTCTGAACGAACCAGGCAAAGGCTTGATCACGATCAAGGTGAAGCCGGGCGCAGAACATGATAGTGCGTGAAAAAGGGCATCGGTGAGGGAGGAAACCATGGCCGACACGCAAATTGTTCCGCGTCCTGTTTCAACAATGCCGCCGGTCAATGTCCTGACGGCGGCCGATATCCGTGAAGCGCTGGTCCAAGGCGTCAACGATTTCCGGCGTGCGCCGCTGTTTGGCCTGTTCTTTGCCGGCGCCTATGTGATCGGCGGTTTGCTGATCGTGCAGTCGCTGTTTGTCTGGAACCAGAGCTGGATGGTGTATCCGGTGGCGATCGGCTTTCCGCTGATCGGCCCGTTTGCCGCAGCCGGTCTTTACGAGGTCTCGCGCCGCCTGCAGGCGGGGGAACCGCTGGCCTGGAACGAGATCCTGTCGTCGGTGCGGTTCCAGGGCAGCCGGGAATTCTCCTGGATGGCCTTTGTCATCCTCTTCATCTTCTGGATCTGGATGTACCAGATCCGCCTGCTGGTCGCGATCATTCTCGGGCGGATGTCGTTCTCGACGCTCGACAAGTTCCTCGACATCGTGCTCCACACGCCGGAGGGCTGGACCTTTCTGGTGGTCGGGCATGCGGTGGGTGCCGTGCTGGCGCTGATCCTGTTTTCGCTGACGGTCGTCTCGATCCCGATGCTGATGGAGCGCAATGTGGATTTCGTCACGGCAATGATCACATCGGTGAAGGCGGTCATTGCATCGCCGGTCGTCATGCTCGGCTGGGGTGTCATCGTCACGCTGACGGTACTTGCCTCGATGATCCCTGCATTTCTCGGCTTGTTCATCACCCTGCCGGTACTTGGCCATGCGACATGGCACATCTACAAAAAGGCTGTCGGGCCGCAGCCGCGATAATCGGCGCACAGCCTGCAGCCAGGCGTCCTGCACCCCAATTGCGCCGCAGTTGCACCCCACTTGCCGGTGACAGTCGCGTCAACAAAGGGGTGCAATCACCATGCACAAAAGATCCATGCCGGGCGGGGTTCTGGCCCTCATGCTTCTTGGCGCTTCTTCGGCGCATGCCGAGGAAATCGGCCAGGTCGGCGTCGATTGGCTCGGCAACGACATTGTCATCGAGGCGATTGCTGACCCGGACGTGCAGGGCGTGACCTGCCACGTCACCTATTTCCAGCGCGGCGTGATCGACCGGCTGTCGAAGGGCAACTGGTTCGAAGACCCTTCCAATTCGTCGATTGCCTGCCGCCAGACTGGCCCGATCGTGATTGGCGACATCGACCTTGATCGTGATGGCGCGGAAGTGTTCCGCGAACGCCGTTCGCTGATCTGGAAGCAGCTTGTCGTCAAGCGCATCTATGACAGGACCACCGACACGCTGGTCTACCTGTCGCATTCACGCGAGGTTTCGGAAGGCTCGGCCAAGATGGCGATCTCGACCGTGCCGCTGTGGAACCAGGCCGTGACCTGGACATCCGGCAAACCTGAATGAGCACCATCGCGGTCCTGAACCGTGAAGCTTCCAGCCTCAAGACGTTGGATGCCGACGCGCTCGGTGCCGAGATCGTCGCGGCGTTCGGCGCGCAGGGACGGGACGTATCGGTCGTCATGGCTGGCGGAGAGGCCATCGCGAACGCCGTCGGCAAGGCTGCGCGCGACACAGCGCATGACACGCTGATTGTCGGCGGCGGCGATGGCACGGTCTCTCTGGCCGCCGGCCTTGCCCACAAGCACGGCAAGGTGCTGGGGATCATCCCCGGCGGCAACATGAACTTCTTTGCCCGGTCGCTCGGCCTGCCGCTGGAACCGTCGGCAGCGGTCGAGGCGCTGGCGGCAGCGGACATCCGGACCGTCGATATCGCATTCGCCAATGGCCAACCCTTCGTGCATGAGTTTTCGCTTGGCCTGCACCCGGAATTGATCGCCGACCGCGACCGGCAACGCTACGGCTCCAAGCTTGCCAAGATGCTGGGTACGGCACGCTCGGCGGTCAAACTGGTGTTGCGCCCGTCGCAGGTGCGCGTCTGGCTGGATGATGGCGGCGTGGCCAAGCCGGTGGCGGTTGCGGCGCTGGTTGTCTCCAACAACCCCTACGGCGTCGGCCATGCACCCTATGCCGACCGGCTCGATGCCGGGGTTCTTGGTGTTTACCTCGTGCGCTCGCGTGCGCCGCATCAGGTTGCTGCGCTCGCCGCAAGCCTGCAGACCGGCAATTGGCAGGACCTGTCGTTTGTCGAATGTTCAACCTTGCCAAGACTGAAACTCGATCACCGCCGCAGGATGAAAACCGCCATCGACGGCGAACTGGTGATGATGCGCGGCCCGGTGACGATCCGCATCGATCCGGGCGGATTGCGCGTGCTGGCGCCGACTGAGGGTGACTGATCAGGCGGAAGGGTTGACGATAGTGAGGTCGTTATTGCGTACAGTCGCGCCTTCTGGGACAATCGGCAACAAACAGGTTTCGCGTCATGTCGGAAATCATCGATACTTTGCGGGGGCTCAAGGCCGAACTTGAGTTCGAAGGCGTTGAGCGCATGATCCTGTTTGGCTCGCGCGCCCGTGGGACTTCGCGCGCCGACAGCGATCTGGACATAGCGATTGATGTGCGGCGGGGCAGCCGGTTTTCCATTCTCGATCTGGTCGGTGTGGAGCAGACGATCTCGGACAAGACCGGCATACCAGCCAATGCTTTCATGCTGCGCTCGCTTGGTCCGGCGTTTCGGCAGGAAATCGCCCGCGACGGGGTTGTCGTGTTCTGATGGATCGGCGAACGGCGTTCCGGCTCAACGATATCATAGAGGCGATTGATCGCATCGACAGCATGTTGTCTGCTTCAACTTTTGACGACTTGTAAACTGACGTCGTCCGCCGCGCGGCTTTCGAGCGGTTCCTTGAAATTTTGAGCAAAGCATCGAGGCACATAGACGATGATCTGAGGGCAAATGAACCGTCGATCCCATGGCGCCAGGTGGCCAATATCGGAAATCACCTGAGACATGCCTATCACCGGGTTGATTTCGAGATCCTTTGGAACATCTGGGCAAATGGCGATCTCGCGCTGCTCAGGGATGCTGTGACCAGAATACTGGGTAATTTGAAGACTGATGAATAGCCGAACTCACCCCCGCTGCACGAACCCGTCCAGCACCTTTTTGCGGCCGGCCTTGTCGAAATCGATGGTCAGCTTGTTGCCTTCGACCATGACGACATCGCCATTGCCGAATTTCAGGTGAAACACCCGGTCGCCTTCGGCAAAGTTCGACGGCGTGTCGGTGACGCTTTTGGCGACCAGTTCGCCATCGATGACGCGGCCCTTGACCGAGCCCTTGCCGGCGCCGAAGCCTGAATCTGTTTCGCCGTAGCCGATGCGTTCGACCGCCGAACCGGAGCGGGAGCCCCAGTTCTCGCGCGTCGCGCTGGTCTGGTTGGCCTTGGCGCGCTGCCAGCCGGGCGATGCATGGTTCGAGCCGAACGGTTCCATCCGGTCAAAGCGCGAGGTGCCAAAGCCGCCGCCATAGGCCGGCGGTTCGGCGACATCGCAGTGGGCGGTCGGCAACTCGTCAAGGAAGCGCGAGGGCAGGGTGGATTGCCACATGCCGTGGATGCGCCGGTTTGAAACAAACCAGATGTGGCAATTGCGCTTGGCGCGGGTGATGCCGACATAAGCCAGGCGCCGCTCCTCCTCGAGGCCCGAGCGGCCGCCTTCGTCCAGCGCGCGCTGGTGCGGGAACAGGCCCTCTTCCCAGCCGGGCAGGAAGATCGTGTCGAATTCCAGCCCCTTGGCGGCATGCAGCGTCATGATCGAGACGGCGTCGAGGTCGGCGTTCTGCTCGGCATCCATGACCAGCGAGACGTGTTCGAGGAATGCGCGCATGCTCTCGAACTCTTCCATCGAGCGGACAAGTTCCTTCAGGTTTTCAAGGCGTCCCGGCGCTTCGGCCGAGCGGTCGGCCTGCCACATGCCGGTATAGCCGCTTTCGTCGAGGATCGTCTCGGCCAGTTGCGCATGGGGCGTGCGATCGAGCGCGGCCTGCCAACGGCGGAAGCTTTCGACCAGATCGCGCAGCGCAGCGCGGGGCTTGGGCTTCAGTTCTTCCGTTGCGACGATTTCTTCCGCCGCCGCCAGCATCGGGATGCCACGCCTTCGGGCATGGTCGTGGACGAGGCGGATCGATGCATCGCCAAGCCCGCGCTTTGGCGTGTTGACCACGCGCTCGAAGGCCAGATCGTCGGCGTCCTGGCAGGTGACGCGGAAATAGGCCATCGCGTCGCGGATTTCCATGCGCTCGTAGAAGCGCGGGCCGCCGATGACGCGGTAGTTCAGGCCGAGCGTGACGAAACGGTCTTCGAACTCGCGCATCTGGAACGAGGCGCGCACAAGGATCGCCATGTCGTTGAGCGTCTTGCCCTCGCGCTGGTGGCTTTCGATGGTCTCGCCGACGGCGCGCGCTTCTTCTTCCGAGTCCCACGCCGCGTGGACCTGAACCTTCGGGTCGTCGGGGTCCGGCGCATCGGTGAACAGCGTCTTGCCGAGCCGGTCCTCGTTGTGGGCGATCAGGTGCGAGGCCGCGCCGAGGATGTGGCCGGTCGAGCGGAAGTTGCGCTCCAGCTTGATGACGGCTGCGCCGGGAAAGTCCTTGTCGAAACGCAGGATGTTGTCGACCTCTGCGCCGCGCCAGCCATAGATCGACTGGTCGTCATCGCCGACGCAGCAGATGTTGGGCATTCGCTCACTCTCCCCCCTTGAGGGGGAGATGTCGCCAGAGGCGACAGAGGGGGGTAGAGGTCGGTGCGAGACACCCCCCTCTGCCCTGCCGGGCATCTCCCCCTCAAGGGGGGAGAACTGCTTTCTCGTGCGCTGCGCCAGCAACCGCAGCCACATGTACTGCGCCGTGTTGGTGTCCTGATACTCGTCGACAAGAATGTAGCGGAACTTGTCCTGATAGTCGGCGAGCACATCCTTGTGGGTGCGCAGGATGCGGATCGGATGGCACAGAAGATCGCCGAAATCGCAGGCGTTCAGCGTCTTCAACCGGTCCTGATAGGCGGCATAGAGTTCGCGGCCCTTGCCATTGGCGAAGGCGCGGGCATCGCCTTCGGGAATTTCGTGCGGGGCGAGGCCCTTGTTCTTCCAGCCGTCGATCAGCATCGCGAACTGGCGCGCCGGCCAGCGCTTGTCGTCGAGCCCCTCGGCCTGGATGATCTGCTTGATCAGCCGGATCTGGTCGTCGGTGTCCAGAATGGTGAAGTCGGAGCGAAGGCCGGCCATTTCGGCGTTGCGGCGCAGCATCTTCACGCCGATCGAGTGGAACGTGCCGAGCCACGGCATGCCTTCCACCACATCGCCGACCATGGCGCCGACGCGGATCTTCATCTCGCGCGCCGCCTTGTTGGTGAAGGTCACAGCAAGGATCTGGCTCGGCCAGGCAAGACCTTGGGCGAGAATATGGGCGATGCGCGTGGTCAGCACGCGGGTCTTGCCGGTTCCGGCACCGGCCAGCACCAGCACGGCGCCTTCGGTTGTTTCGACCGCGCGGCGCTGTTCCGGGTTCAGGCCATTGAGATAGTCGGGTGCACGGCGCGCGCCAGCTTCTGTCCCGGCGCCCATGGCCTTGCCCATGGCACGC
>JBGSWL010000032.1:0-88069 GCA_041752455.1 Roseitalea sp.
CCGGGCCGCATCGCCACGGCCCTGGCGACAGGCATCGATCCCGGACCACCACCTGCCGTCCGCCGCGCCGAACTGGCCCGCCAGCACATCGATGCGATGTTATCGCACTATGGCACTGCTCTCGGACTGCGCAACGCGCGCAAGCACATGGCCTGGTACGTCGAGGAGAGTGGCGTGGGTGCCGCGACTGCCAAGTCGTGGCGGCGGCGGCTCTGCACGATCGACGATGCGGCAGCCGCGCTCACTCATCTCGGGCAGTTCTACCACGAGACAATGGAGATCGCGGCATGACTGCAAACGAGGCCGCCAGCGCCGCACACCCGGCAGCAATACCAAACATCACCGATCAGACGGCAGCCGGCATGGCTTCGCGGCGGCCCATCGAGCACGACCTGCTGCTGTCGGCGCTGCCGCATCCGATCCTGGTGCTCGGCGAGAACGACCGGATTGTCTACGCCAACCAAGCTGCCGAGATTTTCACCGGCTCCAGTCACGCCGTCCTCAAGCGCCAGACGCTGGCCGAGATCATCGCTTTCGGCTGCCCGGTCCTGGCGCTTGTCGAGCAGGTCCGGCGGACCGGCGCGACCGTCAACGAATACGCCATCGATGTGACGATGCCGCGGTTCGAGGGCAGCCGCCTGGTCGATGTCTACGCGGGTCCGCTGCCCGAACGGCAGGGGCATATACTCGTCATGCTCCAGCAGCGATCGATGGCGCAGATGATCGAGCGCCAGTTCACTCATCGCGCTGCTGCCCGTTCGGTCTCGGGCATGGCGTCGGTGCTCGCTCACGAAATCAAGAATCCGCTGTCGGGCATCCGTGGCGCCGCGCAATTGCTCGAGCCCGGCCTCGACGACAACGACCGCGTGCTGACCCAGCTGATCTGCACCGAGACCGATCGCATCCGCAATCTGGTCGACCGCATGGAGGTGTTCGGGGACGAGCGCCCGCTGGTTCGCGAGCCGATCAATATCCACGACGTTCTCGATCACGTTCGTCGGCTGGCTCTGTCCGGCTTCGCACGCGATATCGCCATTCATGCCGAGTACGACCCGTCGCTGCCGCCGGTTCCAGGTAATCGCGACAAGCTGATCCAGGCCTTGCTCAATCTCGTCAAGAACGCTGCCGAGGCGGTCCAGGAGACCGGCGAGCCCGGCCGCATCGTCCTGCAAACCGCATTCCGCCCCGGTGTCCGGTTATCAGTGCCGGGCAGCGATGCGCGCGTCAGTCTGCCGTTGATGATTCAGGTCGAAGACAATGGCGCCGGCGTGCCGGATGCGTTGAAGCCGCACCTGTTCGACCCGTTCGTGACCACCAAGCGGCAAGGCTCCGGGCTTGGTCTCGCGCTCGTCGCCAAGATAGTCGGCGACCACGGCGGCATCATCGAGTGCGAGTCGGAACCGCAACGTACCGTGTTTCGCCTGTTGCTGCCGATGCAGGACGCTCGTGACGCTGGCCAGCAGGCTGGCGGCACGGCGCGATCGTACGCAGCCAACCCTTTCGTCTCCGGATCACCCAAGCGAGGCAACCGTCATGGCTAAAGGTACCGTACTCGTCGCCGACGACGATACCGCCATCCGTACCGTGCTCAACCAGGCGCTGGCCCGGGCCGGCTACATCCCGCGCACGACCGGGAATGCAGCCACGCTATGGCGGTGGGTGTCTCAGGGCGAAGGTGACGTCGTCATCACCGACGTGGTTATGCCGGACGAGAATGCCTTCGAATTGATCCCGCGCGTGCGCAAGCTTCGCCCCGAACTGCCGATCATCGTGATGAGCGCGCAGAACACGCTGATGACGGCACTGACGGCGGCCGAGAAGGGCGCCTTCGAGTATCTCCCCAAGCCGTTCGATCTCAACGAGCTGGTTGCCGTCGTCGGTCGCGCCATGGCCGAGCCGAGCCGTCGCCAGCGCGATACCTCAGAGCGCGGCAGCGAGGATACTGCCGATCTGCCGCTGATCGGCCGCTCGGCGGCGATGCAGGAAATCTACCGTGTGCTGGCGCGACTGACGCAGACCGACCTGACCGTCATGATCACGGGGGAATCGGGCACCGGCAAGGAACTCGTCGCACGCGTCCTGCATGACTACGGCAAGCGCCGCAACGGCCCGTTCGTGGCGCTCAACATGGCGGCGATCCCGCGCGAATTGATCGAGAGCGAGTTGTTCGGTCATGAGAAGGGCTCGTTTACCGGTGCTCAGACCCGGATGTCCGGCCGCTTCGAGCAGGCCGAGGGTGGTACGTTGTTCCTCGACGAAATCGGCGACATGCCGATGGAGGCGCAGACCCGCCTCCTGCGCGTCCTGCAGCAGGGCGAATACATGACCGTCGGTGGGCGCACGCCGATCCGCACCAATGTCCGCATCGTGGCCGCCACCAACAAGGACCTGCGCCAGCTGATCAATCAGGGCCTGTTCCGCGAGGACTTGTACTACCGTCTGAACGTGGTGCCGCTGCGCATACCGCCGCTGCGTGAGCGCCTCGAGGACATGGCTGATCTGGTCTCGCACTTCCTCGTCAAGGTCCGGGAAGAGGGCCTCGAGCAGAAGCGGATCATGCCGGATGCCCTTGAAATGCTCGGTCGCTACAACTGGCCGGGCAATGTGCGCGAGCTTGAGAACCTGATTCGTCGCCTTGTGGCACTTTATCCGCAGGACGAGATCACGGCCGACATCGTTGCCGGCGAACTCGACCAGGCGGCAGATGAGAACGGCGGGAAAGGCGCGGCGTCACTCGGTCTTGCCCTGCAGGGCATGACGATCTCGCAGGCGGTCGAGGCCAACATCCAGTCCTATTTCGCCTCGTTCGGCGACAGCCTGCCGCCGCCGGGGCTCTATCACCGTGTACTGGCCGAACTGGAATATCCGCTGATCATGGCAACGCTGACGGCCACCCGCGGCAACCAGATCAAGGCCGCCGACATTCTGGGCCTCAACCGCAACACATTGCGCAAGAAAATCCGCGACCACAACGTGACGGTTTTCAAGGGTTAGCAGGCAGACGCGTTGCAATATTGCCACAAAGTGTTGCATGATTGCGACTGTAACCGTCAGTGCCAGTCCGGAGTTCCATGGCAACCCTCGATCAGGGCGTGCTCAGCACCAGCCGCAACCATGACCTTGGCAAGCGAAGGGCAGGGCCGTTGCGCGGCGTTGCAGTGGTGGCGCTGGCTCTCCTTACGGCAGGCCTCTCTTTCGTCGTCCTGACCGGACTGACACCGATCCAGCCGAGCCAGCGCGTCACGCTGGTTGCCATTGCCTTGAACGGACTGCTGGTCGCGGTTCTCCTCGGGCTGATCGGCATGGAAATCTGGCGGATCGTCGATGCGCGCCGCAACCGCAAGGCAGCGTCGCGCCTGCATGTGCGCATCGTTGGCCTTTTCTCACTCGTTGCCGCCATTCCGGCGCTGATCGTTGCCATCGTTGCAGCGATCACGCTCGACCGCGGGCTGGACCGTTGGTTTGAAATCCGCACACGCACGATTGTCGAATCCTCGCTGCAGGTTGCCGAATCCTACCTCAACGAAAACGCCGTGAACCTGCGCGATGCGACCATCAACATGGCCTACGCGCTCGACGCACAGCGCTTTGTCTTCAATCTCGACCGCAACGGCTTCCGGCAAATCCTGACGCAACAGGCGCGCGGCCGCGGCATGCTCGGCGCATCGGTCGTTCGCCCGGACGGAAGCGTGATCTTTTCAGCCGATATCGCCACCGATCGACCGCTGCCATTGCCGCCAGCCGATGCGTTGAAAGCTGCCCTTGATGGCAGTCCGGTGATCATTCCGCCGGGGGTCACAAACCTTGTCGGCGCCATGATCAAGTTGCGGGAGATCGAGGACGCATTGTTGTACACGGTGCGCGCCGTCGATCCGGACGTGCTCGATGCCGTCCGCCTGATGGAACAGAACCGGGCGGAATATCAGAACCTCGATCGCAACCAGGGCACAGTGCAACTCGCCTTTGCACTGCTCTATTTCGGTTTGACGCTGATCCTGCTCCTGTCCGCCATCTGGACCGGCATCGCCGTTGCCGACCGCATCGTCCGGCCGATCCGGCAGTTGATCCACGCCTCTGACGAGGTTGGCAGCGGCAACCTTGAAGTCCGCGTTCCGGTTCGCACGTCCGATGGCGATGTCGGGCATCTCGGTGAAACCTTCAACGCCATGCTTGGCCAGCTCAAATCGCAGCGCGACCAGATCCTGCGCGCCAAAGACCAGATCGATGAACGCCGGCGCTTTTCGGAGGCGGTGCTGTCAGGCGTTTCCGCAGGTGTGCTTGGCGTGGACCAGGACGGCAAGGTAACGGTGGCCAACGCATCTGCCGCGCGCGTTCTTGACCGCCCGGCCGGCATTCGCGCCGGAACAGCGCTGAAGGATCTGGAACCGTATGTCGATTCGGTTCTGGCTGAAGCATTGGCATCCGGCCGGCGCGAACTGCGCAAGCAGGTCTCGTTCACAGGGCGCACCGGCCGCGAACGGGTGCTCAGCGTGCAGGTCAATCTGGACGGCGCAAAGGGCAATGGCCGCCACCGCACCCATGTGGTCACGGTCGACGACATCTCCGATCTTGTCGACGCGCAGCGTTCCAGCGCATGGGCTGACATCGCCCGCCGGATTGCGCACGAGATCAAAAACCCGCTGACGCCGATCCAGTTGTCAGCCGAGCGCATCCGGCGTCGCTACGGTCACAAGATCGGCGAGGATCGCGAAGTGTTTGATCAATGCACCGATACGATCATCCGCCAGGTGGGCGATATCGGCCGCATGGTGGACGAATTTTCGGCTTTTGCGCGCATGCCAAAGCCCGTCATGGCGGTCAAGGACTTGCGCGAAGTGGTGCGCGAGGCCTCGTTCCTCGTCGAAGTTTCGCGCAGTGAAATAAGCTTCGAACGCCAGATGCCCGGCGAACCCATGCCGGTGCTATTGGATGACCGGCTCGCAGGGCAGGCGATCGGCAATGTGATCAAGAACGCTGCCGAAGCCATCGACGCGCGTCTGGCCGAGGGAACGCGCAGCGACGAGGCCGGACATGTGCTGGTGCGGGCTTCACGTGCGGGGCAGGGGCAAGCCTACCGGATCGATATCATCGACAATGGCAAGGGCCTGCCGAAAACCAACCGGAACAAACTGCTCGAACCCTACATGACGACACGCGAAAAAGGCACCGGCCTTGGCCTCGCCATTGTTCGCAAGATCATGGAAGACCATGGCGGATTTCTCGAACTTCACGACGCGCCCGAAGATTTTCATGGCGGCACTGGCGCCATGATCAGGCTCGTCTTTCCTGCAGCCGGGCAAGGGGCGTCCAAAGAAACCGAGACGCGGACGAAGACCGCGTCGACGGAGGTGAACTATGAAAGCTGATATTCTCATCGTCGACGACGAGGCCGACATCCGCGATATCGTTTCGGGTATCCTGGAAGACGAGGGCCACGAAACCCGGACGGCCGGCGACAGCGATGCCGCGCTGGCGGCCATTGCCGACCGCGTGCCACGCCTGGTTTTTCTCGACATCTGGATCCAGAACTCCAAGCTCGACGGCCTTGCGCTTCTCGACCTCATCCAGAAGAACCATCCCGGTCTGCCGGTCGTGATGATTTCCGGCCACGGAAACATCGAAACTGCCGTTTCCGCGATCAAGCGCGGCGCGTACGATTACATCGAAAAGCCGTTCAAGGCCGACCGTCTCGTGCTGGTCGCCGAGCGGGCGCTCGAAGCCTCCGCCATGCGGCGCGAACTGCGCGAACTGCGCGAACGTTCTGGCGAGAACGGCGACCTGATCGGCAATTCATCGGCGATGATGGCGCTTCGCCAGTCGATCGACAAGGTCGGCCCGACCAACAGCCGCGTCATGATCATCGGCCCCTCCGGCAGCGGCAAGGAGCTTGTCGCGCGCGCGATCCATGCTGCCTCGACGAGGGCCAAGGGCCCGTTCGTGACTCTCAATGCTGCAGCAATCACGCCAAGCCGGATGGAAATCGAACTCTTCGGTACCGAAGCCAATGGTTCGGAACGCAAGGTCGGTGCGCTGGAACAGGCCCATGGCGGCATACTCTATCTTGATGAAATCGCCGACATGCCGCTCGAAACCCAGTCGAAAATCCTGCGCGTTCTCGTCGAACAGGAGTTTGAGCGCGTCGGCGGCCTGCGCCGGGTCAAGGTCGACGTGCGCATCCTGTCGTCGACAGCCTTCGATCTGGAAACACTGATCGAGCAATCCCGCTTCCGGCGCGATCTCTACAACCGGCTTGCGGTGGTTCCGATTTCCGTGCCCGCGCTGGCCGAGCGCCGCGAGGACATTCCGGTCCTCGTCCAGACTTTCATGAAGCAGATTTGCCTTCAGACCGGCATCAAGGCTCGGCTGGTCGGCGAGGATGCCATGGCGATCCTGCAGTCACATGCCTGGCCCGGCAACACACGCCAGCTACGCAACACGATCGAGCGCCTGATGATCCTGACCCGCGACGGATCCGAGGAAGAGCCGATCAGCGCCGAAATGCTGCCGGCCGAACTGTCGGAAAACCTGCCAAAGGCGCCGACCGCCGATGATACGCACATCATGTCGCTGCCGCTTCGCGAAGCCCGCGAGCGGTTCGAGCGTGACTACCTTTTGGCGCAGATTTCACGATTTGGCGGAAACATATCGCGGACCGCCGAATTCATTGGTATGGAGCGCTCCGCCTTGCACCGCAAGCTGAAGTCATTGGGGGTCTGAGCGCCTATGCGCGTCATCATTTGCGGTGCCGGTCAGGTCGGCTTCGGCATTGCCGAACGCCTTGCTGCCGAAGACAATGACGTTTCGGTCATCGATACGTCCAAGATCCTGATCCAGCGGGTGCGTGATACGCTCGATGTACGCGGTATTGTCGGTCACGGCAGCCATCCGGATGTTCTGGCAGCAGCGGGCGCGGCCGAAGCCGAACTGCTGATTGCCGTCACGCTCTACGATGAAGTCAACATGACCGCCTGTCAGGTGGCCCATTCGCTGTTCGATGTACCGACGAAGATCGCGCGCGTGCGCTCCCAATCGTACCTTCAGGCCCACTACAGCGATCTGTTCTCTCGCGAAAACCTGCCGATCGACGTGATCATTTCGCCGGAACGCGAAGTCGGCGAAGTCGTCCTGAAACGCATAGCGCTGCCGGGCGCTTCCGATGTCGTCCAGTTTGCCGATGGCAAGGTGACGATGCTGTCGATCGAGTGCCGCGACGACTGCCCGGTGATCAACACGCCGCTCAATCAGCTCAGCGACCTGTTCCCGGATCTGCAATCGACGGTCGTCGGCGTTTGGCGCAACGAAAAACTGTTCATCCCGCATTCCGCCGATCAGTTGCTCGTCGGCGATCTTGTCTATGTGGTCTCGCAGAATGATCAGGTGCGCCGCACGCTCTCGCTGTTCGGCCACGAGGAAACCGAAGCGCGCCGCATCGTGATCGCTGGCGGCGGCAATATCGGGCACTATGTTGCGACAAAGCTCGAAGAGAGCGGATCGCGCACCAACGTCAAGATCATCGAATCCAATCGCAGCCGGGCTGTGGAGATCGCCGATACGCTACGCCGCACGATCGTGCTGCACGGGTCGGCACTTGACCAGCAGGTGATGCACGAGGCTGACATCCAGGACGCCGAACTGATGGTCGCGCTGACCAACGATGACCAGGTCAACATCCTTTCAAACGTGATGGCAAAGCGCCTCGGCTGCCAATCCACCATGAGCCTGATCAACGACCTTGGCTATCAGAGCTTCACCGCAGCGCTTGGCATCGACGCACAGATCAACCCGCGTGCCGTCACGATTTCACGCGTTCTCCAGCACATGCGGCGCGGCCGCATCCGCCAAGTCTATTCGGTCCAGAAGGGCATGGCCGAAATGCTTGAGGCCGAAGCTTTGGAAACCTCGCCGCTTGTCGGCGGTCCTTTGCGCGAAATCGAACTGCCCGACAACATCCGGATCGGGGCAATCTATCGCGATGGCAAGGTCTTGAAACCCGACGGTGATTTCCGCATCAAGGCGCATGACCGCGTCGTCATTTTCGCAGAAGCCTCGGCCGTGAAAAAGGTCGAGCAGTTGTTTCGCGTCAGCCTCCAGTTCTTCTGAAACACCGATCTCCAGGAAAGTCCTCCCATGTCGCGCATTGCCTTTGTCAACGGACGCTACCGCCCGCACCGGGAGGCCAGCGTGCATGTGGAAGACCGTGGCTACCAGTTTGCCGATGCGGTCTATGAGGTTTGCGAAGTGTCCGGCGGTGCCATCATCGACATGACCCGACACCTTGACCGGCTTGAACGGTCGCTCGGGGAACTGGCGATGGGCTGGCCTGTCGATCGAACGGCACTTGCCGGGATCCTTGCGGAAACGGTGCGGCAGAACCGCGTGCGCGATGGCCTCGTTTATATTCAAGTCAGCCGCGGCGTAGCCCGCCGCGACCATCCGTTCCCGCCGCCCGGAACGCCGGCCTCGCTGGTCGTGACCGCCAAGCGGCTCGATCCGGCATCCTTTGCAGCAAAGGCCGCAAAAGGCGTCACCGTAATCACGGTTCCGGAAAACCGCTGGGATCGCGTGGACATCAAGACCACCGGTCTCCTGCCCAATGTGCTGGCCCGGCAGCAGGCGATGGACAGCGGTGCCGCCGAAGCATGGTATGTCGACCCGGATGGAACCGTGAAAGAGGGCGCTGCCACCAATGCCTGGATCGTCACGGCCGATGGCGCGCTGGTGACCCGGCCGGCAGACCACGGCATCCTGCGCGGTGTCACGCGGGCAACCGTGCTCGATATCGTCGAAAATCTGGGCCTCCGGTTCGAGGAACGGGCCTTCACCGTGACGGAAGCCCACAACGCGCGCGAAGCCTTCATGACATCGGCCACGTCGCGCGTCATGCCGGTGGTCGCAATTGACGGAAAGCCGGTCGCGAACGGTCATCCGGGCCAGATTGCGGGCCAGTTGCGCGAGGCTTTTCTCGAAACCGCAGAAAAATGGCCCGTCTATGCTCGTCACGCACTTGCGTAAGCGGCCAGAAAGCGCACATTTCAATATCTGTGGTGATTGGCGCGTCTGACCCTCATTGTGACACCCTGGCATGAAAACAGGATTGAGGAAGAGGGTGCGCTCGGATTGCCATGTCGGCTCCGAAAAACAACAATGAAGAAAAGCGGCAAGAACAAAAATGGTTGAACGGCCCCAGAATCTCCAGGATCAATTCCTGAATGCGGTGCGCAAGCAAAAGGTCCCGCTGACCATTTTTTTGGTCAACGGCGTCAAACTGACCGGCGTTGTTACAAGTTTTGATAATTTCTGCGTGCTGCTTCGCCGTGACGGCAGCGCCCAATTGGTCTATAAGCATGCGATCTCCACCATCATGCCGGGACAACCCGTGCAGATGTTTGAAGCCGAGACCGCGGCACAGAAGAACGATTGACCCAATTTTTCGACGACGATGAAAAGCCCGTACGCAAGGGCAGGGGCGAGGGCATTGACCCTCGTGGCGAGCCCATGCGCGCTGTCGTTCTTGCGCCCGACCTGCCAAGGCCGCGCGGCGAAAAGACCGAGCGCGACCTGAACCGTCGCACCCCTGAACAGCGGCTCGAAGAGGCGATCGGCCTTGCCCTCGCCATCGATCTGGAAATCGTCCACAGCACGATCATTCCGCTGGCCAAGCGTGTGCCGGCAACCCTTCTCGGGTCGGGCAAGGTCGAAGAACTGGCCGGTGTGATCGAAGCCTGCAATGCGGGCCTTGTGATCGTCGATCATTCCCTGACACCGGTGCAGCAGCGCAATCTCGAAAAGGCGTGGAATGCCAAGGTGCTCGACCGCACCGGTCTCATTCTGGAGATTTTCGGGCGCCGTGCGGCAACGAGCGAAGGATCGCTGCAGGTCGAACTGGCGCATCTTAACTACCAGCGCGGCCGGCTTGTGCGGTCCTGGACCCACCTTGAACGTCAGCGCGGCGGTGCCGGCTTCCTTGGCGGCCCCGGCGAAACGCAGATCGAGGCGGACCGGCGCATCATTCGCGACAAGATAAAGAAGCTCGAAACCGAGCTTGAGCGCGTCCGCCGCACCCGCACGCTGCATCGCAAGAAGCGCAAGAAGGTGCCGCTGCCGATCGTTGCGTTTGTCGGCTATACCAATGCAGGCAAGTCGACACTGTTCAACCGGATCACCGGGGCGCAGGTTCTGGCGGAAGACATGCTGTTTGCAACGCTTGATCCGACCTTGCGCAGGGTGCGCCTTCCGGGCGGCACGCCGATCATCCTGTCCGACACGGTCGGGTTCATCTCCGATCTGCCGACGCATCTGGTTGCCGCCTTTCGCGCCACGTTGGAAGAGGTCGAGGAGGCCGACATCATCCTGCACGTGCACGATGCGGCCGATGCGCAGGGCGCCTCGCAGGCTGCCGATGTGCGCGCTGTCCTCGCCGACCTTGGCGTCAAAGGCGAAGACGAGCATGTGATCGAGTTGTGGAACAAGGTCGATCTGCTCGATCCGGCGGCAGCCGAGGCGCTTAAGGATCGCTGTGCGGCAACCACGGGACGCTCTGCCGTTGCTGTCTCGGGCATCACGGGGGAGGGCATCGACACCCTTCTTGAACTGATCGAACGCAAGGTCAGTGGCGCCGTCATCAGCCGGTCGGTGACGCTGTCACCCGATCGCCTCGGCGAACTCGCCTGGCTATACGACAACACCACCGTCGACGGGCGCGAAGACCGCGAGGATGGCGGCATCACGCTGTCGATCATGCTGCCCGCGGCCATGGTCGAGGAACTTGATCGCCGGTTTTCGGGCGCCGTTGCCCCCTGAGGCGAGCGCCGATCAGTCGTGGTTTTTGGCCGCTCGTTCGGCAAGCTTGGCTTCAACCCACAGCGTTTCCATCTCCTCGAGGGATGCGGCGGCGGGCGTCGTCCCACGCTCGACCAGGCGTGCCTCGATGTGGCGGAAGCGCCGGCGGAACTTCTCAGTCGAACCATCAAGCGCCGATTCCGGCTCGACATCGATGTGCCGCGCCAGATTGACCATCGCAAACAGCAGGTCACCGAACTCGTCGGCAATGTCGCGTTGCTTGCCGGACGCCAGCGCCTCGCGCAGTTCGCCGATTTCCTCTTCGATCTTGGCGAGGATCGGCGGCGCTGTGTCCCAATCGAAGCCGACCGTCGCCGCACGCTTTTGAACCTTGAGCGCGCGCGTCAAGGCGGGCAGGGCACGCGGCACCTCGTCCAGCAGCGATACGGGTGCGCTGTCGTCACCGCCGTGTGCGGCCTTGCGCTCGGCCTTTTCCGCCTTCTCCTGCGCCTTGATCTGGTCCCACATGCCCTTGGCAAGTTTGCCGCCGGTGACGCGCCGGTCACCAAACACGTGCGGATGGCGACGGATCATCTTGGTGGTGATCGCCTCGACCACATCGCCGAAGGCAAAGTCACCGGCTTCCTCGGCCATGCGCGCATGATAAACCACCTGCAGAAGCAGGTCGCCCAGTTCGTCGGCCAGATCGACCATGTCGCGCCGCTCGATCGCATCGGCCACCTCATAGGCTTCCTCGATCGTGTAGGGCGCAATCGTCGCAAACGTCTGCTCGACATCCCACGGGCACCCGGTTTCCGGGTCACGCAGGCGGGCCATGATTTCGATGAGGCGGGAAATGTCGCGTGATGGTTCCATGGACAGGTCATACCATCTTGCCGCATGGGAGAAGTTGCCCAAACGTGGCAATCCACATGACTGTTTGGGATATTTTGATATGAAGACAATGCAGTTGAGCCAACGCCTGTTTCTGGCGCTTGGCGGTCTTGCCGGCGCCGGTGGCGTTGCAGCAGCCGCAGCCTCGGCCCATGGCGGTGATCAGCGCCTGATGTCGGCTGTGGCGCTTGTCGCCTTGACCCACGCGGCTTTGCTGGTTGCGCTGGCGCTTGCCGGACGCGGCATGATCTTGACCATCGCATCCGCGCTGATCGCGCTTGGTCTCGTCCTGTTCTGCGGGGACCTGACGCTGAGCGCGACACGCGGGGTCGGGCTTTTCACCAATGCAGCACCGACCGGCGGCATGATCCTGATCGGCGGCTGGCTGGTGATTGTCATGGCCGCGGTACTGCCGACATCAAGAAGAGAACTCTGACACGGCCATCCGGTGCCCGACTGCCACACATGAAAGTCGCATAAGATGGATTATGGAACTGAAGCGCATTACGAAAGCTGTCGCCAAGTTGACGTCTGAATTCAATGTTTGCGCTCAACCCTCTGATTCAAGGCGTATATCGACTGCTGCAAGCTCGATCACCAGCCCATCATAGGCCGGTTCGACATGGGCCGGCGTTTCGGAAAGCACGGTGTCGTAGTCGAGCGGAATGTGCATGTGGGTCAGGTAAGCGCGCTTCGGCTTGACCGTCTCGATCACGTCCAAAGCCTGCCGCAATGACAGATGGCTCGGATGCTCGCGATATTGCAGGGCATCGATGATCAGGACGTCGAGGCCGCCCAACTGTTCGAGTGTTGCCGCGGGAAAGGCCGACACATCGGGACAATAGGCAAAACCACCGATCCGGAAGCCGAGCGAATGGATGGCTCCATGGTGCTGCAGCAACGGCTCGAAGAAGAGGGGGCCCCCCTGCCCTTCAACCATGAATGCCTTGCCGAGCACGATGTCGCGCAGCACAAGGATCGGCGGATAGTCGCTGCCGCGCGGCGTCTGGAAGCAGTAGCCGAACGCCTCCATCAGCCGCGCGGTGGTGGCCGTGTCGGCATAGGCCGGCAGCATCTGGCCTTGCGCGAGAACAAAGGTGCGAAGGTCATCGATGCCATGGATATGGTCGGCATGCGGATGGGTATAGACGATCGCATCCAGATCGGTGACGCCCGCCAGCAGCATCTGCGCACGGAAATCCGGCCCGGTATCGATGACCACGGTCGTGCGGCCGGACGCTGAAACCCGCTCGACAAGGATCGATGCGCGCATCCGCCGGTTCTTCGGATTGGCCGGATCGCAGGCGCCCCAGTCGCCATTCGGACGCGGTGTGCCGGGCGATGAGCCGCAGCCCAGAACCGTGATCCGCAGTTCGGCATCGTCACCGGTCATGGCGCGGCACTTTGGAAAACAGCCGGTAGAAATTCTCGGTCGTCTGCGCCGCGAACCTGTCTTCGTCTTCACCCAGGCTTTCGGCAAGGATGGCGGCAGTGCGCGCCACATAGGCCGGTTCGTTGCGCTTGCCCCGGTGCGGCGGCGGCGCCAGGTAAGGCGCGTCCGTCTCGACCAGCAACCGGTCGCGCGGCAGTTCGGCGGCTATTGACCGCAATTCCTCGGAATTCTTGAAGGCGGC
This sequence comes from Roseitalea sp., assembly GCA_041752455.1. GTDB lineage: Bacteria > Pseudomonadota > Alphaproteobacteria > Rhizobiales > Rhizobiaceae > JBGSWL01. The sequence continues at coordinate 13,308 of JBGSWL010000032.1, forward strand.
GATGCCCGAAAACGACACATAGCCGCCCAGCGCTACGCCGGTCTCGGCGAGTGCACGCCCCGACGAGAAGCAGTGCAGCACGAAAGGGAAGGCCCCCTTCCCTTTTTCCTCGGTCAGGATCGCCGCCATGTCGTCGTCGGCATCGCGCGCATGGATGACCAACGGCAGGCCAGTGCGCCGTGCGGCATCGATGTGCCGGCGAAAACCCTGCTCCTGCGCCGCGCGCGGGGCCTTGTCGGTATAGAAATAATCGAGCCCCGCCTCGCCGATGGCGACAACCTTCGGGTGGTCCGTCAGCGCAACCAAATCGTCTGCCGTGATATCGGGCTCCTTGTCGGCACTGTTGGGATGAGTGCCGACCGAACAGTACACATCATCATACCGCTCGGTGATCGCCAGCAACGCGGCAATTCGCGCCACCCGTGTCGAGATCGTCACCATGCGCACCAGCCCCGCCGCCCGCGCGCGCTCGACGATCGCGTCGAGTTCGTCGGCGAACTCCGGAAAATCCAGATGGCAATGGCTGTCGACAAGGATGGGCATCGGTCAGGCCTCAGCCTCGTCAGCCTTCTCCACATACCTCGGGAAAACACCCTGCGGCGCCGGCAACGCCGTTCCGGCGATAAGGCGCTCGCCAAGATGGGCAAAGCTGCGCTTGTCCGAAGGGACGGCCACCAGATCGAGCAGCTTGGCGCTGGACGCCGGCATGAACGGCTGGGCGAGAATGGCTATGCGGCGCACGGTTTCGGCGACGGCATAAAGCACGGTGCCCATGCGCGCCGGATCAGTTTTGCGCAGCACCCAGGGCGCATTGGTGTCGATATAGCGGTCTGCTTGTGTGACGAGGCCAAAGACCGCTTCCAGTGCCTTGTGGATCGCTTGTTGGCCCATGGCGTCCCGCGCGGTTTCAAGCGCTGCATCGGCGGAAGCAAAAAGCGCGCGGTCATCGGCGGTGAGCGCTGCGTCCGAGGGCACCAGTCCCTCGCAATTCTTGGCGATCATCGACAACGAGCGCTGCGCCAGATTGCCAAGCCCGTTGGCAAGATCGGCATTGGTGCGCGCTACGATCGCATCATGCGAATAGGACCCGTCATTGCCGAACGGCACTTCGCGCATAAAGAAATAGCGCACCTGGTCAAGGCCGTAGTCTTCGACCAGCGCGAACGGGTCGATCACGTTGCCGACCGACTTCGACATCTTCTCCCCGCGATTGTAGAGAAAGCCGTGTGCGTAGACCCGCGACGGCAGTTCCACGCCCGCCGACATCAGGAAGGCGGGCCAATAGACCGCATGAAACCGGATGATGTCCTTGCCGATGATGTGCAGCGCCGGCCAATGGCGCCATTTCGCGCCATTCGTGTCAGGATAGCCGCAGGCGGTGATGTAATTGGTCAAAGCATCGACCCAGACATACATCACATGGCGCGGGTCGCCCGGCACCGGGATGCCCCAGTCGAACGTGGTGCGGGAGACCGACAGGTCTTTGAGGCCCGACTTGACAAAGCTCGTCACCTCGTTGCGCCGCTCGTTCGGCGCAATGAAATCCGGATGCGCGTCATAGTGGGCTAGCAGCTTGTCGCCATAGGCCGACAGGCGAAAGTAGTAGCTTTCCTCCTCGACCCATTCGACCGGCGATCCGAGCGGTTCACGGCGGACGCCGTCCTCGCCGACCGTCGTTTCGCTCTCGTCGAAATAGGCTTCCTGACGCACCGAATACCAGCCGCCATAGGTGTCGAGATAAATGTCGCCGTTGGCCTTCATCCGCTCCCACAGCGCCTGTACCGAGATCTTGTGGCGCTCTTCGGTGGTGCGAATGAAATCGTCGTTCGAGCAGCCAAGAGCCGCCGCCAAACGGCGGAAAACTGCTGAATTTTCATCAGCCAGTTCGATCGGCGAGATGCCGCGCTCTTCGGCGGTGCGTTGCATCTTCTGGCCGTGCTCGTCGGTCCCCGTGAGGAAGAACACGTCGCGCCCGTCGAGCCGCTGGAAACGCGCCAGAACGTCGGTCGCGATCATCGTATAAGCGTGGCCGATATGTGGCACGCCATTGGGGTAGAAAATTGGTGTCGTGATGAAAAAGGGATATGTCATGATGGGCGGGTCTGCTGCCTTGAAATGCGGAATTGAACCGCGCGACCTCTAGCCGATTTGCAACGCAGTGGGAACCGCCGCCATCACCTCATGATGGCCCGGCACCAACCATGAGCGCATGCGTGTCGGCAAGCGCCACGAGCAGTTCCTGCTTGCGGTCCAGATTGAACGCATCGGCCGTCCGGAACCGGCTGACGAGACTGGTTTCATGGCGCGCAAGCTGCGCCGCGCGCTGGCTGTCGTCGCGAAGGGCAGACGAAACTGCCGCCGCGCGAACAATGTCGCCGAGCATGCCGCGCAGGAGGTCGTTTTGCACCTCATTGCCGCGCTGGCCGGCAACGTCCGCCAACCGGTGGGCAAGATGTGTATCGAACTGCGGCGCTGTCATCAGTTGGCGCAAATGCGTGGCGAGATCCGCACCGCCGTATAGCGCCAGCACAAGCGCTTGGCGCGGCGATCCGCCCGCAAGTGCAATCAGCGCGTCGCGGTCTTTGTCGGCAACCGCCGCCTGCGCCTGGTCGCCAAGCACAGTTGCCACGTCCGTATCGGCAAGCGGCGACAGGCGCACCAACTGGCACCGTGATCTTATCGTTGGCAGCAGTCCGCCGGCGCCATGGGCAACCAGCAGGAACAGCGTCCGCTTCGGCGGCTCTTCCAGATATTTCAAAAGCGCATTGGCGGCGTTTCGGTTCATGTCATTGGCCGGATCGATCAGCACGACGCGGTAGCCGTCCTCGCCGGAGGTCAAGCCGAGAAAGCGCTGGATGCGCCGCACTTCTGCGATGGAAACAACCGTCTTGAACCCCGCCCCTTTGTCGACGGGTGGCCGGGTCAGGTACAAGAGGTTCGGATGTGCCTCCTGCGCCACCTGCCGCCACACCGGCGATGCCGGATCGAGGATCGGCGGTGACAATTCGTCGGGCGTTTGCCGCGCCAGCACCAGATGCGCCATCGCGAAGGCCATGCTTGCCTTGCCGATGCCGCGTTCGCCTTCGATCAGCACGCCATGGTGTCCGCCGTTGACGATCCGCGCCAGTTGCGACCATGCTTCACGATGTCCTGCAAGGCGCGTGACGGCGGAAGGCGGGGTTACCCCTTCGAGCGTGTCGTGGTGCTCCGGCAACTCCAGTCCGGCGATCAAGATGTCTGCTCCTCGGCCGGGCTTTTCGGCGCACGAGCCATCTGCCCGTCGCCGCGATTGGGAACGACAGCACCGGCGCGCGCAAGGAAAAGACCGCGCCGCGTCATCAGCGCCTCAACTTCCGCCCAGACCCGTGCCGCCACATCGTCGGGCTCGCCCGCCGCATCGATCAACCGGCAACGATCCGGTTCGGCTTCAGCAATCTTCTGAAATCCGCGCCGGCGCGCCGCATGGGTCGCAACGCGTTCCTTTTCGAACCGGTCAACCGCCGAACCTTTCATTCGGCGCGCCGCCGCACGGCGCAGACCCTCGGCCGGATCAAGATCGAGAATGATCGTCAGGTCCGGAACCGTCCCGTGGATGGCGACGCGTTCCAGCGACCCCATGAAATCCTTCGGCAGATTGCCAGTAACGCCCTGATAGACGCGGGTGGAATCCATGAACCGGTCGACGATGACAGTTTCGCCGCGCGCCAGCGCCGGCTTGATGACCTGCTCGACATGGTCACTGCGCGCCGCCGCAAACAGGATGGCCTCCAGCGCCGGACCGAATGGTTCCAGCGCTGCACGGTCCAGAAGTACGTGGCGCACCGCTTCGGCACCCGGCGTGCCTCCGGGTTCCCGCGAAATCAGCACAGGCCGATTGAGCGCGCGAAGGCGATCGGCAAGGCGCGCGATCTGGGTGGTCTTGCCGACCCCCTCGCCGCCCTCGAATGTGATGAACAGGCCCGAGGATGCAACCGGACCGCCAATCTCCGGCTGGTTCACAGCCAGCCCAGCATCAATTCGGCAACCGCATCCAGTGCCCGCCGATGCAGCGGACCAGCCTCGACCGTCTCGGCGGCGACGAGCGGCACTTCCTGAGCCAACTCACCATCGATGAAAACCCGCAAAGTCGCCAACTCCGCCCCGATTTCAACCGGCACCGGGATCGGCCCCTGGTAGACGATGCGGGCGGTCAGCCGGTCCGTATTGGTGATCGGGACAAGGATATCGAGATCATCAGCCACCGTCAGCGGCACATTGAGCGATGCGCCGCCAAAAAGGCGCGCATGGCCGACGACTTCGCCTTTGGCAAACAGCGGTCTTGCTTCGAAGGCACGCGCGCCCCATTCCAGCAATTTGCGCGCCTCTTCCGCCCGTTCGCGCTCGCTGGTGAGGCCGGACATCGCCACGATCAGCCGGCGCCCGTCGCGCACCACCGAGCCGACAATCGCATAGCCGGATTCGTCGGTGAAACCGGTCTTCATCCCGTCCGCCCCGATGTCCATGGACAAGAGCGGATTGCGATTGCGCTGGGTGATCCCGTTCCAGGTGAAATCGGGCTGCGAATAGTAGCGGTAAAACTCCGGGTACTCGCGCTGGATATGGCGGGCGAGGCGCACAAGATCGCGGACAGTCACGGTCTGGGCCGGATCAGGCAGGCCCGTTGAATTGGTGAACACGGAGTTGGTGAGGCCGATCGCCTGCGCCCGCTGTGTCATGAGGCGGGCAAAATTGGCTTCCGAACCGGCCATGCCTTCGGCGATGACAATGCAGCCGTCATTGGCAGACTGGACGATCACCCCCTGGATCAGATCCTCCAATGCGATCTCCGAATCAAGGTCGGCAAACATCGTCGATCCGCCGGAGGTGGCGCCACCGGTGCGCCAGGCGTTTTCACTGACCTGAAACTTGTCCTGCAAGGTCAATCGGCCGGACTTCAGCGCATTGAAGACCACTTCCATGGTCATCAGCTTGGCAAGCGAGGCAGGCGGAATCTTGGCATCGGCATCCTTGGAGAACAGGACCGAGCCGCTTTCCACATCGACCAGCATCGCTTGCGCTGCGCGCGTCTCGTAAAGCTGCGCCCGCGACGGTGCGACGGCGCTCATCATCACCAAAATGGCAACGAAGCTGAAGATACCGAGGGTTCGTCCTGTGAAAAAAGCCGCCATGACCCAAACTAGAGCAAGGCGGCGTATGGGCGCAATAACAGAGTGAGCCGCGGTGACTTTTGATGATCAGCGGCGGCTTTTCCAGTCAGCGGACTGGTCTGAAACCACACCGTCGAAAGCCTGCTGCACACGCATGTCCGCATAGGCCGAGACAGGCACTTGCGGGATCGGTCGCAGCGGACGGTTGGACGGAAGCGGCATGACGTCCGGCATCACCGCAGAATTGACAGGCACATAGCTGGCGCCGAATCGATCAGGCGCCGGCGCATTGCCTGCGACAAGTGTCGACGGAGCCTGAACGCCCGGCAAACGATCAGTCGGCGCGCCCTGGAACGAGCCGACGAGGTATTCGTCATCCTGACCATGCAGCGGGGCCCGACCCACATACTCGACCTTCACATCTGCCGTTCCGGCGGAAATGTAGTCGAGCAGATAGGCGGCGCGCTTGGAAAGGTCGATCACCCGGTCATTGGAGAATGGGCCGCGATCATTGACCCGCACGATCACCGAGCGCCCGTTCTTCACATTCGTCACGCGGGCATAGCTCGGCAGCGGCATTGTCTTGTGCGCCGCTGTCAGGTGATTCATGTCGTAGATCTCGCCATTGGCGGTCTTGCGCCCATGGAATGCCTCGCCATACCAGGATGCACGGCCACGTTGCACGACTTCCGGGTTGACCGTCGGTCGGTATGTGCGTCCCTTGACGGTGTAAGGTTTGCCAAGCTTGTCATAGCCACCACCGCGCGGCAGGCGCGGCCCGCGCGCAACGCGCGGACTGGCAGACACACCAAACTCTGCCGGAGCAAAGCTCTCGGCACCCGATGTCGGCGCGTTTTCAGTGAAAACCGGCAGTGCCGACAGCCGGACCGGCTCGTTCGGCGATGTCAATGCCACCTGCGTGGTGACCGCTGCGCGCGGCGTAGGCGTGGACGATGCGCAACTGGCAAGCGCAAGGGCGCAGCAGCCAAAGCTGCCAAGCCGCACCCACCAGACGATTTTCTTGCCGCCCATCATAAGCAAAGCCCTCTACACCACCCCTCCCCGAAGGCCAAGCCGGCATCGGGCAGTCGGAGGGCTTCCTACATCATCTCGATTGTCAGACTGTTAAACGACGTGAACATCAGCCGGTTTTCAGCTGCCGATACGTGCCCGACCGGAATATCCGTCATCACGCTTCCATCGCAGCGTCGTTTCGCCGGTCTTCTGCAGGGCAAAACAGCTGACCTTGCCGCGATACCAGGTCGGAAACTGCTGGCAGAGCTGGTTGTCGCGGACAAACCAGCGGCCGGTTTCGGTCGGAGCGAAATACTTGCCGAGCCCCAAGGCGGTGCCGTCTCCGGTCACCTGGCCATTCGCCTTGTAATATAACGGAAATTCACCGCCAAAGGGCGTCGCCAGATACACGCGCTTGCCCTTGACGGTGGCCTCGATCGCCCCGCCGACGAGCGGTTCGGCGTGCACCGGCAAGGCAGCCATGGGAGCGGCAACGACAGCGGCGAATGCAACGCGGGCAAACGACATGGTGATCTCCGACCAGTTTCAACAGCAGCGATACGGCAGACCGGCCGGATCGGATCACGTCCGCAAGCTATTGAGCTTGACCGGCCGACCGGATGAAAAACCGTGTCACAGCCCGCGGGCTGTGCGCACCCATTGCACGATGTCCGTCAGGTTGACAGGCGCCGGAAGCTGGCACTGGTTGAGCTCGGACGCCAGTTCCAGCGTGATTCCAGCCTTGCCTGCGGCAAAGGCATCGGAAACCGGGCCGCTGCTGACCGCGGTCTGCGCATTGGCAATGTCCGACGCAGCCTCGCACAGATGCACGACATTGCCGCCTGCGCTCCACCAGACCAGATCCTGGCCGACGAGTTGGGTGACAACCTGCGATTCCACCGCAGCCTGCTCCTGCGACAGCGGCTTGAAATCGACGCCCATCGCGGTTGCGATGATTGCAACCACGATCGCCGCACCGCCCGCAATGCCCTTCTGCTTGGAATCCATGTCCTTGTTCAGGAAGATCATCGCAATCAGTGGCAGGAAAGCCAAAAGCGCGATGAAGGCGCCAAGCTGGTTCTGGATGAAAAACCGCACGGTTTCCTTGCGCGAAGCCGGATCGAGGCGGTTTGCAGCTTTCCACAGCAAGGAGCCGCCGACAGCAAGAATGCCGATGACCACGACAAAACCGATGAGCGTATACCAGCGCCACTGCGGAAAGCCTTGGCTGGCAACCAGTTCGTCGAACGGCGGCCGCAGCAGCCAGAAGATGGCGACAATTTCCAGCACGATGGCCACAAACCAAAGGCCGAGCGCGATCATGCGGTTGCGTGTCGCCTGCGCCTTTGCCTCTGGTGTGGGTGTGAAGATCGGCGTCTCCGGCTTCCTCGCCGCCTGCGGTTTTTTTGGTGCCTTGGTCATTTGTGTTCGCCCCGGAAATGTCCCTTGGCCGGAAGGTGACGCAACCGGAAAGTGGACACAAGCCCCCAATTGCGGCTTTGCAAAACCGTCACAAACCGCGCGGGGCGTCGCGACCGACTGAAGCTGGCGCCGTTACAGACCGTTGCAGCCGTGGCCATCCCATGGCATGAGCGGGAAAGCGGATGGGTGGCCGAGCGGTTTAAGGCACCGGTCTTGAAAACCGGCGTAGGTGCGAGCCTACCGTGGGTTCGAATCCCACCCCATCCGCCAGTCTGTTGTCGGCTATGGCCGGGCGCAGTCACCCCAGATCGTCGCGCTATCGCTGACGTTGTCGAGGACAAGCATGAACCACCGTCCATCCGCCGAAAGCCTGAAGCCTGCGCCATTCCAATGGGATGACCCGTTTCTCATCGAGGACCAGTTGACCCTCGAGGAGCGGATGATCCGCGATGCGGCGGAAGCCTTTGCGCTGGACCGGCTGATGCCGTTTGTCGAGGACGCCTATCTCAACGAGACGACCGACCCTGCGATCTTCGGGCAGATGGGCGAAGCCGGCCTGCTGGGTGTCACGATACCGGAGGAGTTTGGCGGGTCCGGAGCGGGTTACGTCTCGTACGGTCTTGTCGCGCGCGCCGTGGAGCGCGTCGATTCCGGCTACCGCTCGATGATGAGCGTGCAGTCATCCCTGGTGATGTACCCGATCCACGCCTACGGCTCGGACGCGCAGCGCCAAAGATACCTGCCCAAGCTCGCGTCCGGCGCCTGGATCGGCTGTTTCGGATTGACCGAGCCGGAAGCCGGCTCCGATCCCGGCGGCATGACCACAAAGGCTGAAAGAATCGATGGAGGATACCGGCTGACCGGCGCCAAGATGTGGATTTCCAACGCGCCGATCGCCGATGTGTTTGTGGTCTGGGCCAAGTCCGATGCCCATGACGGCGCCATTCGCGGCTTTGTGCTCGAAAAGGGCATGAAGGGACTGTCCGCACCGAAGATCACCGGCAAGCTCAGCCTGCGGGCATCGATCACCGGCGAGATCGTGATGCAGGGCGTGGAAGTTTCCGACGATGCGCTACTGCCCGGCGTCGAAGGCCTGAAAGGCCCGTTCGGCTGCCTCAACCGTGCGCGCTACGGCATATCCTGGGGCGTGATGGGTGCAGCCGAAGATTGCTGGCACCGCGCGCGAGCCTATGGCCTCGACCGCAAGCAGTTCGGCCGCCCCTTGGCAGCAACCCAGTTGTTCCAGAAGAAGCTCGCCGACATGCAGACCGAGATCACCCTCGGCCTGCAGGGGTCGCTGCGCGTCGGCCGCTTGATGGATGAAGGCCGCTTTGCCCCGGAAATGATTTCGCTGATGAAGCGCAACAATTGCGGCAAGGCGCTGGATATTGCGCGCGCCGCCCGCGACATGCATGGCGGCAACGGCATCCAGTCAGGCTACCATGTGATGCGCCACGCGCAGAACCTGGAAACCGTCAACACCTATGAGGGCACCCATGATGTGCACGCGCTCATTCTTGGCCGCGCGCAAACCGGGCTGCAGGCGTTCTTCTGACGCCTCCTCCGCCCGTTGAACAAAGGAATGTAATGATGAGCGACAAACCGGTGATCGGCTTTATCGGCCTTGGCTACATGGGCCACGGCATGGCCAAAAACATTCGCCTTGCCGGCCATGAGCTCTGGGTGCGCGGACGCGCCAACCGGGTACCGATCGACAGCCTGCTCGCCATGGGCGCCCATGAGGCGGCGAGCCCGAAGGACATGGCGGAACGCTGCGACATCATTCACATTTGCCTCTCGAACTCGCCGCAGATCGAGGCTGTCATGCGCGGGCCTGACGGCATTCTGGCCGGTGCGCGGCCGGGCCTCATCGTGATCGACACGTCCACGGCCAGTCCGGCCTCGACCGCGGCGCTGGCGTCAGAGCTTTCGGCCAAAGGCGGGCAATTCGTCGATGCGCCGCTCGGCGGGACACCCGTTCAGGCGGAAGCCGGACAACTGATCGCGATGGTCGGTTGCGACGATGCGGTGATGGAACAGGTGCGCCCGGTGATTGAATGCTGGGCCAAGACCATCACCCATGTCGGCCCGGTCGGCAGCGGCCACAAGATGAAATTGCTGATGAATTTCCTCAGCCTCTCCTATGGCGCACTGTTTTCGGAAGTTGTCGTGCTGGGCGCCAAGGTCGGCATCGATGCGGCAACAATCCGCACCGTGATCGCGCCGAGCCGCATGGGCAACGGCTTTTTCGACACCTTCATGTCCTACGTGGTCGACCGGAACCGCGACGCGCACAAGTTCTCGATCGACAATGCGGCCAAGGACATGCGCTATATCAACGAGATGGCGTTCGATGCCGACGTGGTCAACATCATGGCCGGGGCGGCCAAGCACTACTACACCCATGCCATCGCCACGGGAAAAGGCGCCGACTTCCTGCCGATGCTCAGCGATGTTGTGGCCGCCATGAGCGGCGTGTCGCTCGACAAGGACTGACCGGCCCCCGGTCTTGTCAGGCAAGCGCACGGCTCAGGACGGCAGCTTGACTTTGCTGCTCGCCTGTCACTCGAAAGGCCATGGCCCCGCAAACTGCCCGACCGGCAGGATGTCCGAGACAAGCTGCCCTGCCCCCTGCGCTCCGACCCATGCATGAAGCATCACGGCGCCCGGCTCCAGGACCAACGCATGGACAGCGCCCATACGCTGGTCGCGGTTGACCGCATGGGCGGTTGATGGTGCGATCTGGCAGGTGACCTTGCCGATCTGTCCGGTCATGGCGCGGTGAACATGACCGGAGATCATCCTCACCGGGCCTGGATGACGCTGCAGACGATCCATCATAGCAGCACCATTGCGCAGATTGTCGGCATCCATCTCCGTAATGCCGCAAGGCATGACCGGATGATGGGTCGCCACCACGACAGGTTTGTCTTTCAAGTTCACTAGAGTTGCGTCGAGAAATGCGTAGCCGTCGTCGGCCAGCCAGCCATGATGGGCTCCGTCGTCCAGCGTATCGAGGCCGATCACGCTGAACGGACCGAAATCGCGCTGCCACTGGATCGGGCCGTCGGCAGGCATCCAGTCTTCACGCGCAAAGGCCGAGCGCATCGCCGCATGGCTGTCATGATTGCCCGGAATCGCCAGCCACGGCAGATGGAGGTCAGCCATGATCTCGGAGAAATGCGCATACTCTTGCGCTGTGCCGTGGTCGGTCAAATCACCGGTGACGATGGCACAATCGACTGGGCCAAGCGCCGGCAGGCGCGCGTTGATTGTCTCTACAGCACGCTCAAGCGCGGCGTTGGTATCGGAATGGCCGCAAACAAGCTGGCCTTTTGCGACAATATGCGGATCGCTGATCTGGATGAAGGCAGGCATTCAGGCGGCCGCTTTTTCTTCGGGGTCAAGGGTCAGGATGGATTGCGGCGCGATGGAAACACGCACGTTCTCGCCCGGTTTTGGCGCGGTCAGGCCCTGGTGCAGGCAAAACAGCATTTGGTCAGTCACACCGCTCAGCGCGATGCGGTAGTGCGTACCGAGGAATGTCACCGTTTCCACCTGCGCACCAAGCTGCCCGTCATCGACGATCCTGACATCCTCGGCCCGCACGAAAGCGGCCTTGCCATCCGCCGGGTGGTTCAACCGCAGCGTGCCACCTGCAAGGTGCAACCGGTTGCCGTCGATCCGCCCGCCAAGCGGCATGGAATTGCCCACGAAGCGCGCGACAAAGGCGTTTTCAGGTGCGCGGTACAGCGCCTCCGGGGTTCCGATCTGGGCGACGCGTCCTTGGCTCATCACTGCCACACGGTCGGCAATCGCCATGGCTTCATCCTGATCATGCGTGACAAAGATCGCCGTGATGCCGAACTGGCGCAGCAGTTCCGCCAGTTCATCGCGCAATTGGCCGCGCAGCGCCGCATCCAGTGCCGACAGGGGTTCGTCAAGCAGGAGCAGACGCGGGCGTGGCGCAAAGGCCCGCGCCAGCGCCACGCGCTGCCTTTGGCCGCCCGACAATGCGGTTATCGCTCGCGCTGCATAAGGTTCGAGGCGGCAAAGCGCGATCACTTCGTCGACGCGGGCATCGATCTGCGCCTTGGCGAGCCGCTGCATTTTCAGGCCGTAGCCGATATTGGCGCGCACCGACATGTTGGGAAACAGCGCATAGGACTGGAACACCATGCCAACCTTGCGCCGTTCCACCGGCTGGTTGGTCATGTCGTCATCCTTGAACCGGATCGACGCGCCCGGATCGGCGGTTTCCAGCCCGGCAATGATACGCAAAAGCGTGGTCTTGCCGCAGCCGGAGGGACCGAGCAGCGAAACGATCTCGCCTTCGGCGATGTCCAGATCGGTCGGCAGAAGAGCGCGCGCGCCGCCGGGAAAGGTCTTGGCGATGTTGCGAAGCGTCAGGGTCATTATTGCGCAATCCTTTGGGCGCGGGCGCTTGCCCACTGCATGGCAAGAAGAAGCGGCACGATCATCACGAAGAAAATCAGCGTATAAGCCGACGCGATTTCGAGCCGCATCGACGCATAGCTGTCGGCCAAGCCGACCGGCAGCGTCTTCAGATACGGCGTGTGCAACATCCAGGTCAGGTTGAATTCGCCGATCGACAGCGTCACCACGGTCAGAGCTCCGGCCAGTATGCCGGGCAGCGCGTTGGGGATAACGATGTCGATGAACCGCCGGGCCGGGCCGGCGCCAAGGCTCGCGGCCCCCTCTTCCAGCGTTTTCAGGTCGATGGCCGCCAGGACCGAAAGCACCGAGCGCACCATGAACGGCAATGTGTAAAGCACATGGCCGACAAGGATGAAGGTCCAGCTCAACCGGAACCCCTTGTAGGTGCCATAGAGTTGAAGGAGCGCAAGCGCCAAGGCAAGACCCGGAATGGCCAGCGGCAGCGAGATGAACTCTTCCAGCGCGCGCGTCAGGCGGCCCGGATTGCGCGCCATCGCATAGGCAGCCGGCACGCCGATGATCAATGTGACGGCGAGACAGGCAAGCGCAATGCCGAGCGACAGGAAGATCGAGGAGGCATAAAGTTCCCAGACGACGCCGATCCATTTCAGTGTCAGGCCGGACCGTACCCCTTGAAAGTAGTTGACCGTAAGACCTGCCAGCACCGACTGGATGGTCGGCACCAGCAGGAACGCTGCAGCCAGCAGCGTCACGGACAATTGCAGAAGTTTGCCGGATCGCATCATCGCTTCAGCCTCCCGCCGCGACGGTGGTGCCGGAGAAGGTCCGCGCAAGGAACAGCATCGCCCATGTGATGATGCCGAGCAGCACGGACAATGCCGCCGCCATGGCGATGTTCGCCGACAGTGTGAACTCGGTGTAGATCACCATCGGCAGGACATCGATGTTGGTGGCGAGCGTGAACGCCGTGCCGAACGCCCCCATGGCAGTGGCAAAGGCAATGGCACCGGCGGCAATCAAGGCGGGCGAAAGTGCAGGTATCAACACGTCGATCACAACCCGGTGCGGCGGGGCGCCAAGCGTGCGCGCAGCTTCTTCCAGCGCCGGATCGATCTTTTCCGCTGCCGCCATCACAGTCAAAAGCACGCGCGGGATCGAGAAATAGAGGTAGCCGAGAAACAGGCCGAAGATTGAATAGGCAAACACCACATGGCCGGGAAGCAGCGCATTGAACAGTCCCTGCCGCCCGCCGAGCAGGATGATCATGAAGCCGACCACAACGCCCGGAAACGCCAGCGGCAGGGTCAGGATCGACAGCAGCGCCGCGCGGCCAAAGAACCGGTTGCGCGTCAGGAAGAGACCGGCGGTTGTCGAAACGGCTAGCGCTGCGGCGGTGACGGCCAGCGAGACGATCACCGTCTGCACAAGCGTCGTCAGGTATCGCGGCGTCTGCAGGATCTGCCAGTAAATCGCCCAGCCCGCCTCACCCTCACTGGAGGCAAGGATCAGCCGTGCGATCGGCAGGGCCAGAAAGGCCAGCCCGAACACCGCCAGCGGCACAAGGCACAGCGAAACAAACATGCGGGAAGACATGGGCAGAGCCTTTTGAATGGCGGAACAAAGCGGGCAGGACGCAAGCGCCCTGCCCGTTTCAACCCTTGTTATTTCACTTCAGCCAGATAGCGCTCGCCGAAGGCCTTCTGGGCTGCAGCCATGGCGGCATAGTCGACCGCAACGGCGCGTTCATAGTCGCTGTCCGGGAGGAAGCGTGCTGCAACGTCGGCCGGCAGCGCAACCGGGCGGGCCGGCTTCAGATAGGCGTTGGTCCAGATCGCCTGACCTTCATCCGACAGGATGAAGTCGAGCGCCTTCTTGCCGGTCTCGGCATTCGGGGCACCGGCCACAAGGCTCATGACGTAAGGCACGCGCACCGAACCTTCGCACGGCAACACGAACTCGAACTTGCCGCTTTCGTTGTACTTGGCGCGATAGGCATTGAAGTCGTAGTCGAACAGGATCGGGATTTCGCCGGAAACGACGCGGGCAAACGAGGTCTGCTTCGGCACGATCGGGCTGTTGGCAGACAGGTCGTTGAAATACTTGATCGCGGCATCGAAGTTGGTGAGGTCGCCGCCGAAAGCCTGGTTGACGGCAACAGCGCCGGCATAGCCGACGAAAGCCGAGGCCGGGTCGAGATAGCCGACCATGCCCTTGTATTCGGCCTTAGTGAGGTCAGCCCAGCACGCCGGGACCGGTGCACCGCCGAGCGCATCGACATTCACGAAAAGGCCGAGCGTGCCATAGTGCACGGCAAACCAGTTGCCTTCCGGGTCCTTCAGGCCTTCCGGGATCTCGTCAAAGCCGGCCGGCTTGTAGGGCTGGACAACGCCTTCGCCGATGGCCTGGATACCGGTGGTCACACCGTAATAGGCGATGTCGGCAACGGGCGAAGCCTTTTCGGCGATCAACTGGCTGAGGGTCTGGCCGGAGTTCTTGTTGTCGTGCGGCATCTGGATGCCGGCCTTTTCGTCGAGTGCCTTGAGCATCGATGCCCAATCGGCCCATTCCGGCGGGCAGTTGTAGCAGATGGCGCTTTCCGCCGAAGCGGTGGTGATGGTGGCGGGCATGGCAACCGCAGTTGCGATGAGGGCCGCATAAGCGATATGTTTCATCGGTTCATCCTTGTTTGAGCTGACGTTCGGGCGGGGAGAGCGGACGACGGTCGGGGTGCATCCTGACCGTCGTCACCGGTTTCCGGGTTTGGCGCGGCAAGTGTCGCCCCAGCCCGGAAATGGAAAGGCAGGGCTGGCGGCTGAACGGGTTCGCCCCCCTGCAACATCTGGAGAATGGTTCTGGCGGCTTGCCGTCCCATCGCCTCGGGCGAGGTTTCGACCGTCGCAAGCGGCACGTCGAGCAGGCGACCGACTTCGATCCCGTCAAAGCCGGCAACCGACAGGTCCTGCGGCACGCGCCATCCCAGAAAACGCGCGGCCTTCTGCAGGGCAATCGCCAGAAAATCGTTGGATGCAAAGATCGCCGTCAGTTGCGGATGGTCGGCAAGGATTGCCGCGAGGCGTTCAGGTTCGGAAGCTTCCGCCTCGCCGATTTCGATCAGCGCCGGATCGGCCAGTCCCCGCGCCCGGCACTCGGCGTGAAACCCCGCATAGCGGTTGCGCGACCGGTCGGACGTTGAAAACCGCAGGGCGAGAAACCCGGTGCGCCGATGACCAAGGCCGGCAAACTGGCGCGCCACTTCCCGCGCCGCTTCGAAATTGTCGACATATGACGTCACAAAGCCATCGAGCGGATCGTGAAACATCAGGCACGTCGCCACGCCGCGCTGGCGCGCCATGCGCATGGCAGCGCTGCGCTCCGGCGCAACCATCGTGGCCACCAGCGCATCGGTATCCTTGGACAGCAGCATGGCGATGGCCGCATCATCGGCCGCCGCATCATAGTTCGAGCAGGAGATCAGCAGCTGGTAGCCGGAACCGATCAGTTCCGCCTGCACGCCCTGCACCGCCTCGGCAAATACCGGATTGGCAAGCGACGGCACAAGGCAGCCGATTGTCATCGACCGCCGGCTTTGCAGGGCCCGCCCGATCGAGGAAAAGCTGAAGCCGAGTTCGCGCGCTGCCCGCTGCACCCGTTCGCGCACATCGGCGCTCGCCGGTCCGGAATCGTTGAGCACGCGGCTCGCCGTCGCAACCCCGCAGCCGGCCGCCTGGGCAACATCCTTGATCGTGATGGTGGTCCTGCGCTGCACCGTCTCTCTCCAACTGGAAACGTTTCCATAATGGTTTCGAAACGTGACAGCCATATGACAGCGCGGCGGCGCATTCGCGCTTCGATTTCATCACATCGGAAATTGCGCCGGACCTAAACCAACCGTACGGGACACGCCCCTGCGTTCGAGCAGCCGTCTCGGACCTGTCCGCAACGTCCTGGCCTTCACCTGTGATCTGAAGCTGGCGACCTCAGTTTTCAATGATGCGCTGTGGCAGACGGAGCACCGCCGCCAGCCCCCTGCCCTTGCCGCCCCTTGTGCCCTACTGCCCCTTGCGGCCGACCATCACCCCGACGGTCGCAAGGGCGATCGGGAAGTCGGCTTTGAGCCACGTCCAGAAGCTTTCCAGCTGCAGCGCATAGGCGTGGTCCCAGGCGACCTTCGAGCGCACATCCTCGATGCTCTCGTCATAGCCCTGCTTGACCTGTGCAAGGCCCGTGACCCCCGGAAGGATGCCGTAGGTGCGCTCGATATAGAGCGGGATTTCGCCTTCCAGCTTGGCAAAGAACACCGGACGTTCCGGCCGCGGCCCGATCAGCGACATCTCGCCGCGCAGGATGTTGATCGCCTGCGGCAGTTCGTCGAGCCGGGTCTTGCGCAGGAACGCACCAACGCGGGTGATGCGCGCATCGCCCTTGGTTGCCCATGCGGCGCCATTCTTTTCAGCGTCATTGCGCATCGTGCGGAACTTGATCAGCTCGAACAGCGTGGTGCGGTCGGCGAGCGCCCGCCCGACGCGCAATTGCCGGTAGAAGACCGGACCCGGACTTTCGAGCCGGATCGCCAGCGCCACCGGCACGAAGACGATGGAAAGCACGGACAGCAGGGCGGCGGCCCCGGCAAGATCGAAAATCCGCTTGGCAAACCGCACCGATGCCGGCACATGCACCATCTCCGCCGTCTGGGTCGCTGACGCCCAGCGCCCGCGCGCATCGAACCGGCCGGTGAGCCAGGCAAACGAACCTGTGCCATTGGCGATATAGCCATTGGCCATAGTGGCTGCGAGCGCCTGGAACCGGTTGCGCCGATGTTCCGTCACTGACATCGCTGCAAGCGCGTAGGCAACGCTGAAACCCATGGCCAGCGACATCGTCGCATAAGCGAGACTGGAAAAGCTGAGGATGGCAGCAGACACGATCATGAAGGCAATCAGGAACGGAATGAAGGCGCGCAGCCCTTTGCCGGATGCAAAGGCGTAGGCAATTCCAGGGCGCAGCGGATTGAGCAAGCGCCAAAGCCGCAACGACTGCTGCATGTTGCCAGCCCCGATGCGGATGCGCCGCGCACGCTCCTGACCGGGCCGGGTGCGCTCGGTTTCCGTGACGACGAGTTCCGGATCGAGCACGGCGTTCCAACCATCGGCGATGATCTCCATTGGCAGGACGAAGTCATCATTGATCGTATCGGCGGCAAGCGGACGGAAGGCGTCACGCCGGATCGCATAAAACGCGCCGGAAAAGCCCATCGGTCCGCCAAGTGCCGCTTCGCCGAGGCGCAACCGGTTTTGCAGGCTCCAGTAGCTCTTCTCGCCAGCGCTGCCATTGGCGTTGCAATCGTAGAGACCACCGACAACACCGATTGCCGGATTGGTCATGGCAGCGGCAACACGCATAAGAGCATCGACGGGAAGTTCAGCCGATGCATCGGTCAAGACGGCGACCGGCGACGTGCAGAGCGCAATTTCCTCGTTGAGAATGGCCACCTTGCCGCGGTTTTCGCCGTGGTCGATCACGCTCATGTGGGTACCAGCAGCGCCGAGGGCTGCGACCGCCGCGCGGGCAATCTCGGGCGTCTTGTCGGGCGAACCGTCGCAGACGATGCGGACATGAAGCCGGTCGGCGGGATAATCCAGCGCAGCAAGATTGGCGACCTTGGTGGCAATGGTCGCCGCTTCCCGGTAGGCCGGCACGATGATGGTCATCGCCGGAAGCTCGCCGCCGACGGCAGACGGCTTCTTTGCCGGCTCCAAAGCCAGCAGGCTCAAGGGATAAGTGACGTGGTGGTGGACGACAGCTGCAGTTGACAGCCAGAACAGGGTCTCAAGCATCATCATGCCTTTCCAAGGTTCAGATAGGAGGAAACGGTGCGGGCCAGGGTGAACCTGGCTTCGACAAACGGGCGGGGGTTGAGGGTGGACGGGACGTCAAGACGCGAAACCAGCAATGCGGCGAGGCGCTCGCCGGCCATCTCGTTTGCGGCGCCGAACAGCGGCAGCAGTGAACCGGTTGCCGGACAGATCGCTTCGCGCACACCGCCGACATCATGGGCAACGGCCGGGATTCCGCAGGCCTGCGCCTCCAGCACTGCCAGCGGCAGGCCTTCGTTTCGCGACGGCAGGCAGTAAAGATCAAGCGCGGGATAGACCGACGCCATGTCTGCGGAGCGTCCCGCAAGGAGCACGCGCTCGCCAAGGCCAAGACGGGCGATCTGCGCGGAAAGTGCAGCCCGCTGCGAACCATCGCCCCAGATCACCACAGTCACATCGTCCGGCAGGTGGCTTGCCGCATCGACGAGGATGTCAAAACCCTTCACGACCTCCAGCCGGCCGGCGGCACCAATGATCCGCCGATCGAGCGGCAACCCGGCCTTGCGCCGCGCTGCGGCCTTGTCAGCCGGGGCAAACCGGTTGCAGTCGACGCCGTTGGCGATGATGCGAAAGTCCATGCCGGTGTGGCGTTGCGCAGCATCGGCGACCATCGCCGAAACGGCATAGCGCTGCGGACGGAGCGCGCGCAGGATCCCGCCGACGAGCCGCCGCCGTTTGGCGCCCTCCAGATGCCAGGCGTCATGCTCCATATGGGCAAGACGCGGAACGCCAGCCAAGCGCGCCGCAATTGATCCATAGAGAAGCGGCCCGGCATGGTGCGTGACGACCGATGTAGGTTCAAGACCCGCGATTGCCTTGGCAAGGCGCAGAACAAGGCCCGGTTCGGCCCCGTCCTTTTTGCCGAGCGCGGTGATGCGGCCGCGAAAGGCGTCAAGCATCGGCCAGTTGTGTGCCAGGTCGTCGAGACGGCCCTCAAGGCTGATGATGTGCATGTCAGCGCTTGCGGCCATCGACAGCACAAGCTGTTCGATGCCGCCTGGCGCGAGGCGTTGGACTATGTGGATCTGCGTCATGGCCTTCTCCGGCAAATGCGTTTGCTCCCCATCCAGCAAGCGCCGTGCCGCTTCCGAATTGGCCTGATTGGCTTGAAACCCAGGCTTTCAGGCAAATTGCGCTGGCAAATTGCAAAGCCGGAGTTGGCACCCGTCGCATTTTGCAAGCGATCGCCCGCAAAACCCGGCGGGCGGCACCAAAATGGGGCCTGACGGACTGGCATGCCGGTTGCTGGTGTCTCGCCAGTTGAACGGAGAACCACCATGACCAGAACCATCAGAATAGAAGGCGCGCTCGACGCGGCGCGCATTCAGGCCTCCCGCCGGATGCTCGACCAGTTTGCCGCCGAAGAGGCTGACCTCTTCATCGACATGACCGACTGCGACTTCCTTGACTCCTCGGGCGTCGGCGCGGTGGTCTTTGTCTACAAGCGCAAGCTCGCCCGCGGCTACATCGTGCGGATGACCAATCTGACGGGTCAGCCGCTCAGCCTTCTGCGCCATCTCGGCATTGCCAACCTTCTGGCAGCCGACGAGCGGACGGCTGCGTGATGACGACGATGACCGCCATGAGCTCGCGCGCCGCCCTCGCCCTTGTTGGCATGATCGCCTTGTCCGGATGCGGCCACCGCTGGCCGGAACACGGATCGGGCGGCCTTGCCGAACGGGACATGCCGGTCGAGGCCGCGCTCGTTGCGGCAGAGACGGCGATCGATGAGGCACGCCTCAATGGCGCCGGCGGTCGCGCCCGCATCCAGATGGCGGAAGATCACCTGGTCGTTGCCATCCGTGAAAACGAGGCCGGTCTTCGTACCGATGCCGATGACAACCTTCTGGCCGCATCGATTGCCCTTGGCGGCGTCGATCAGCTTTCCCCCGCCCGTACCCTTTGCCTCAAGGAGCCCTGCCGGTGATGCCCGCAGGTGACAGGACCATGATGACGACCAACATTTCCCGCTTTGCCCGCACGGTGCTCGCTGCCCTTGCCCTGATGCTTGGCGCCATCGGCCATTCGGTTGGCGACAACGTGGTGCTTCGCATCGGCGATGTGCTTTCCCTGTCACTTCCCGGCGAGGAAACCTTGACCGGGGATTTTGCGATCAACCGCAATGGTGAAATCGCGCTGCCCGAAATCGGCACGATCCAGGTTGCAGGACTTACGGTGGAAAAGGCCGAGACCCTTGCCCGTGATGCGCTGATGCGCGTCTTTCGCGATGTCGAGCGCTTTACCCTTCAGATCAAGGAACAGAAGCTGCTGGTTTCGGTAGCAGGCCAGGTCAAGACCCCGGGCACGCTGGAACTGGCGGGCGATGCAACGCTTGAAGTTGCCATTGCCGCGGCCGGCGGGCTGCAGGCAGGCGCCCAACTCGACAAGCTGAAGATCATTCGCGGCGGCGAAGAAATCCCGGTCAACTACAAGGCCTATCTCGACAGCGGCGATCTTGCGCTTTTGCCGGCGCTGGAGCCGCTCGACATCGTGTTTGTGCCGATCTCGCCGCTCACCGGCAATGTGCAGATCGATTTTGATGCGGCCACCCTCGCCCGCGCCGGTGATGGCGCCGAAGACGGCAAGGCGGTGCGGGTGTTCGGCGAAGTCGCCAACCCGGCCCAGTTCGCCTACAAGGAAGGCATGAGCGTCGTCGATCTCCTGATGCGCGCCGGCGGTGTGACCCGCTACGGTGCCGTCGAGCAGATCCGGGTGATCTCCAGCGGCGAGCCGATCCTTTTCAACCTGCAGGCCTGGCTCGACAGCGGCGATCCGGCACTTCTGCCGAAGCTCGTCGAAGGCGCAACCGTCTACGTGCCGATCCAGTCCGACCAGATCAAGCGCGGCAAGCACACCGTCTACATCATGGGCGAAGTTGCAAAGCCCGGCGCATTCGAAGCGCAGCCCGGCTCCGGCTTCATCGACATCATGGCCAATGCCGGCGGTCCGACCCGTTTTGCCGATACCCGGCAGGTACGCATCCTGAAGGCTGATGGCTCGGTCGTGATGTTCGACATGGTTGCCTTCACCGAAAGCAAGTCGAAGACCTTGCCGACCATCGATGCGGGCGATGCGATTTTCGTTCCTGAAAAGACCGACACGGATCAACCCTCATGGCTGAAAATTTCGCCGGACCGCGCCGTCCACATGATCGGTGCTGTCGCCAAGCCCGGCCGCTACGAGTGGTCGGATGAGATGAGCCTGATCGATCTGATTGCCAATGCCGGTGGTCCGACCAGCCAGGGCGATCTTTCGGCCATCGCCATCGTTGCCTCGGCTGATGGCAAGGCGCGTCCGCTCACCTTCGACATGGCTGCCTTCATCGCCAATGGCGGCGACCTTGCCTCGCTCCCGAAAATCCGCGCCGGTTACACGGTCATGGTGCCGGAACTGCCGCAGGACCCGAGCGACAACAAGGCCCAGTGGCTGCGCCAAAGCCCGGATCGCTCGATTTACGTGATGGGTGCCGTCGGTGAACCGGGGCGCTACGCCTTCGACAGCACGATGGGTTTCCTCGACATCATCGCCGCTGCGGACGGTCCGACCTCGGGCGCAGACCTTGGAAGCATCCGGGTCTCGCTGCGCGGGAAGGCTGACGCGGACCCGATCCTCGTCGATCTGGCGCTCTACATGCAGACCGGCGATGAGCGGCTGCTGCCGCGCCTCGAACCCGGCGACCTGATCTACGTGCCGGACCGCGACCGCGAATGGACCGACATCGCACCATCGGAAACCGTGCGCGTCATCGGCGAAGTCGCAAAGCCCGGCCGCTACACCTTCGACAGCCGGATGACGCTGCTCGACCTTCTGGCCGAAGCTGGCGGACCGACCGCCGCAGCGCTCCAGAACCGGATCGTTGTCGTCAACATGGGCAAGGACATGAAGGCCTTCCACTTCGATCTGGAAACCTTCAGCCGCACCGGTGACTACCGCATGCTGCCGGTCATCCGCCCCGGCGACATGGTCTATGTTCCCGACAAGTCACAGAGCCGACGCGCGCGGTTCATGGAAGGTGTCCGCGACACCGGCCAGATCCTGGCGCTTGTCGCCGCAATTGCAGCCCTGTGAGCCATCCCATGACACGCCACGAACTTCATCTGGCAGCCCAGCGCGCCTATTCCGCAACGATCGGCCGCGGCGCCATCACGGTCGCCGTCACCGGTACATCCGAGAATGCCCGGGCCGGTGCACTTGCCCGTGCCATCGCCGAGGCCGGCGCCGGTTTCGGCAAGCGGGTCCTGCTCCTGACGGCCGATGATGACGGCATTGGTGACGGGACCGTGCTTGATGCATCGCCCGACGCGATTTCGAACGCAGCCCTTGAGGTCAGCCATCGTCTCCATGTGCTCGCCATCCCGCGCGGCTCCGAGCTTCATGCCTGCGTCAACGACAACAAGCGGCTGATCGGTGCATTTGCTGCGCTTGCGGGCAGTTTCGATGCGATCATTCTGGATGGCCCGGCCTATGGCCGCGAAAACCCGGTTATCTACACGCCGCTGACCGCTGCCGCCTTTGACGCCGTGCTTCTCGTCGCCGAACCGGGCGTGCAATCGCGCCCCGAATTCGATGCGATCTGCACATGGCTTTCGGAATCCGGCGCGGTGATCTCTGCTGTCATACTCAACGACGCCAAGAATCCGACCCTTGCCCAGGAGTTCGTGCGCGAAGCCAGGCGCTTGAAGAAGATCTGGCCGCGCTTTCCGGCTCTGGTCGAGCGCACCATCGCTGCTTGGCCACCCCTCAACCGCTACTACTGAGTCCATCATGATCGTTCATTATCTCGACGCCAGCGCCATCGGCGGTATCGAAACCCATGTGGAAACCGTCGTGCGTGCGCTCGGCGATGCGGGCCACCCCGCAGCTGTCATCCTGCACAGGCAGTACGATGCTTCGCCGGTCCGCAAGCGGTATGAGGCTGCCGGTCTCGAGGTCCATGTGGCCGGCGGTGCAACCGCCCTGCCCGCCCTGTTTGGAAAGTTGCAGCCGTCAATCATCCACACGCATGGCTACAAAGCCGGAATTTTCGGCCGCCCGCTTGCGCGCCTGATGGGGATCCCCGTGATCTCGACCTTCCATGCAGGCGAACGTGGCACGGGGCGCATGCGCCTCTATCAGCGCGCCGACGAATGGACGAGCTTGCTTGCACCGCGCCTTGCCGTTTCAACCCAGATTGCAGAGAGCCTGCCCTTTGGCGCCACGGTGATGCGCAATTTCGTGACCTTGCCGGTCCAGCCTCGCCGGGAGCCAAGCGACCCTCGTTTCGTCTTTGCCGGCCGTCTTTCGCATGAAAAAGGCCCCGATCTTTTCTGTGCATTGGCCGAGCGGTTCGCCGGTCAAGGCAAATTCGAAATGCATGGCGAAGGTCAAATGCGCGCAGAACTCGAGGCTCGCTTTGGTGAAGCAGTAGATTTCTGCGGTTTTGCACCGGCGATTGCCCCGGTTCTCGCACACACGACGGCATTGGTGATGACCAGCAGGCGCGAAGGCCTGCCGATGATCGCGCTGGAAGCCATGGCCGCCGGCGTTCCGGTCATTGCCCCTGCAACCGGCGGCTTGACCGGCCTGATCAATGATGGCCGCAACGGCTTCCTGTTCGAACCGGAGGATGAAGCCTCGATGGAAGCAGCGATGGAACGCTTTCTGGCGTTGGATGACGACGCGCGCAGATCCGTGGGCGAGGCTGCCCGCCGCACGATCCGCCAGACCTACTCGGCGCAAGCCGTGCTCCCCGATCTTTTGGCCGCCTATGCCGCTGCCGGTTGGAAACCGGAGGCCTCGACAAGCACGAATGTCCAGTCGTCGGCCGGGTAAACGCCCAAAGTCTCCGTGACAATCGCCGCGAGACGATCCGCCGCGTCGGCAAGCCCGAGCTTCGACGTGGCAGCAAGTCCGCGAGCCACGGCATTGGATACGCCCTCCAGTGTTTCCGTACTGTCTGGCGCCAAGCCGTCAGTCGCCAGAAACATCCGCTCGCCTTCGCCAAGGCGAACCTGCCGCGTCGTGCAACCGGTGGACGGCAAAAGGCCGGGCAGCGCACCTGACAGCGGAACCGAATGCACCGAGCCGTCAGCGGCGACGAGATAAGGCGCCGGATGGCCGCCGGTGGCAAGTTCCACGGTGCCGGCCTCGAGGAGGTCGATGACGATCATCGTCGCCACAAGGCCTTCCAAGGCACGGTCGCCATGGATCGCGCTCGATACCGCGTTGAGGAAACTGTCAGGACCACCTGCAGGCGCCGCGCTTGCGGAAATGCCGCTCATCAATCCGGACAAGGCCGATGCCTGGATGCGCCCGGTCATGCCGTGTCCGGCGCAATCGGCCAGGACGAAACGTTTGCGCCCTTGCCCCCCATGAACGGTGGCAAAGATATCGCCGCCGCCGGCCGAGGCCGTGCCGCCCCGGGCAACCAGCCGAAAGCCCGGCACTGCGGTCACGTTGGCGCAATCGATCAGCGGTTTGACATTGCGTTCCAGACGGCGCGCCGCGCGGACCATGTGGGCACGATGGGCGGCCATGGCCTCACTCGCCCGCTCCTGCAATTCGCGCGGCCGAACCGGCTTCTGCAATACGGCATGAATGCCGTGTTCCAGCCCGTGAACGCGAGCAGCGCCCGTCCGGTCACCGGTCACGAAGATGATCGGCATGTCCGGCTCTGCATCCCGGTTTCTCAGACATGCCAGCAGTTCCGCCATGGAGCCGTCGCCGAGATTGTAGTCGGCAATCACCAGGTCGAACGGCGTCGACTTCAACATGTCGGCGGCTTCCGCAAGTGTACCGGCGCAGGTGACGCGCCCGATCTTGGCAAGGATCGACACGAACAGACCGCGGGTCATCTCGTCATCCTCGATCAGCAGCATTGCGGGCCGCTCGTCCTGGATGACATTGCGCCAGAACGACCAACGGTTGAGGCCGCCCTGGTCCGCATCATCACGTTCATAGGCGAACCGGTCGACGCTGTTGCGGACCAGCCAGAGGCCACGCCCACTTTCGGCCATCGGATCGAGAGGCGCCATGCTGCTGTCTGCCCAACGGCGGGCAAAATCCCGGAACGGTCCGCCATCATCGAGAAAATCGACCCGAAGCGAGGCCCGTTCCACATGAAGTTCCATGGTGAAGCATTGCGCTGGCGGCTGCCCGTGGCGAACCGAATTCGTCGCGATCTCGCTGACGACAAGCGCCAGATCATCGAGAAGTTCGACCCTTGTCTTCAGACGATCACGGGCAGTGCGGATGATCGCCCGCAGATCCGCAACAGCCTCAAGGCTGGCTGCCATTTCAACGCGCTCGATCAGCATGGGCAATCACCGGACCTTTCCTTGGCAAAGAGCCATTGCCGGGTCATCGCTGTCATTTCGCGCAGCATGCGCTTTGACGGATCGCTGGCGAAGGCCCGAGCTGCATAGAGAGCAGCAAAACCCTTGAGATCGCGTTCACTGGCGTGATGGGCTTTCGACGACCAAAGCCGGGCCCGCGCTGCGCGCTGTGCCCAACCGGGCATGTCGCCGGTACCAAACCGGGTGATTAGGTCGTTCATCGCGGCAATGCGCGCGCCCCGGTTGGCGGTCTCGCTGCCCGGGCGCATCAGATAGTGCATGGTGACGTCGCGGCTCATTGCAACCGGGCCGCACTCGGCAAGGCGAAGCCACAAGTCCCAGTCTTCCGCCGACGGCAGATCGGCCGAAAAACCGTTCGCAATGTGCAAAGCTTCGCGTTTTGCAACGACGCAAGACGTGCCGACAAGGTTGCAGGCAAACAGTTCCGCGCGGGCATTGTCGATCCTCTCAAAGCCGGTTCGCGACCGCCCGAACTTCGGTTTCCAGTAGTCGAAGCATGTGCTGCGGAGGTTCCCGGCAAGGTCGACATGGCGATAATCGGTGAATGTAAATGCCACGTCCGGGTTGGCGCGATGATAGGCGATTTCCGGAGCGAGTTTTCCGGCAAGCCATGTGTCGTCCGCGTCAAGAAATGCGATCAGGCTTGATTTTGCCTGTTCAATCAATTGGTTGCGCGCGCATGCCGGTCCGGAACGCTCGCCGTGGAAGACGCGGATACGGCCGTCCACCAGCGCTTGTTCGGCGAGCCAGGCACGGGTGCCATCACTCGACCCATCGTCGAGAACGAGGATTTCGATGTCCTCTATGCCTTGCGCAAAAATCGAGGCGAAAGCGGCGGGAAGATAATCGAGGGCGTTGTAGGTCGGAATGACCACGGAGCAGAGGGGGGAATTCATGATGCATCTCGTTCGGGTTTCGGTTGGCACCAGCCTTGCAAGTGGAATGCCGAACCGAACGGAGCCTTTGTGCCATGAAAACGATTGCCTATGTCCTCTCCGCCTTTCCTGTCCTTTCCGAGACCTTCATCGGAAACGAGATAAGAGCCATGGAGGCGCTCGGCCACCGCGTCGTGCCAATGGTGTTTGATCTGCGTGACGGACCTGCCCAGCCGGCTGATCTTGATCTGAAGAAGCGCATGATTCCGGTTCGCTCGATCAGCGCGAAGCATGCCATGACCGTTGCGCCGATGGCGCTGAAGGCGATCGGCTTTGCCTGGTCGCAGCAACTCCTGTCGCGGCGTTCGCTGATCTGGCATGCGATGAAAATCGCCGCCATCGCCAAGGCAAATGGCTGCAGCCATATCCATGCGCACTTTGCCGGCGGCGCTGCCGCACACGCGATTGCCGCCGGAAAGATCGCCGGCCTGCCGGTGACGTTTACCTGTCACGGCCACGACATCTACGCCGAACCGGAAGACCTCGACGCGAAGTTTTCCAACGCAAACGCTGTGGTGTGCGTTTGCGACGACATGCGCGACGACGTGGCCGCCACCGGCAGGGCCAACAATGTCGTGCGCATTGCCTGCGGCACCGATCCTCAAAAATTCATCCCGCAGACCGAGAACAATGGAGACAACGGACGGCTGCTGTTTGTCGGCCGGCTGGTCGAGCAAAAGGGCATCGATGATCTTCTCGCTGCGATTGCCAGCCTGTCCGGCCGCCGGTCGATTGCGCTCGACATCGTCGGCGCCGGGCCGCTTGGCAGCGAGATCGCAGCCGAAGCAGAACGCCTCAACCGTGAATTCGGCCACGATATCCGGATGCTTGGCGCCTGGAACGCTGATGACCTGCGCACCAAGGGGCCGCGCTACATTGGCGTCTGCCTTCCGTTCAAGACCGCACCGGACGGGAGCCGCGATACCGGTCCGCTCGTCGTCAAGGAAGCGATGGCGATGGGCCTTCCCGTCATCTCGACCGCCTACATGGGCGTGAAGGAAACCGTGACCGGCGAAACCGGCATCCTTGTGCAGCCCGGCGACCGCGTCGCGCTTGCCGAGGCCATCGAGACCATTTTGTCGTTCGACCGGATTACCCGCCGGGCAATGGGGCAAGCAGGCCGCCTGCGCGTGACCCAGCACTTCACCCTCGAAAAGCAGGCAACCGCCCTCTCGGCCCTGTTCGAGGCCGCGTGACATGACCCTTCCTGCAGCCCTTCGAAGCTTTGCCGCCTACGGCATCGCGATCGTGATCATGAAGGGCGCTTCGCTCTTCACGATCCCGCTCGTGACCGCCAACCTTGATCCGGCGGCCTATGGCGAACTCGACATTGCCGTCAGCATCATCGAGTTCACCGCGCTGATCTGCACCTTCGGGCTGTCGGAAATCCTCTTCCGTTTCGGTTCTGCGGCAACCGATACAGGCCGCAAGGATCTGGCTGCATTGTCCGGCACGATGCTTGTCGCGGCTGCCCTCGCCTCGGTCGCCATCCAGATCGCGGCGGGCCCTGTTCATGACGCGTTCGGACTTGCCGTCGCAGAACCGGTGTTCCGCCTTTCGATTGCCGCCGCCGGGTTGACCGCCTTTGTCGAACTGCCGCTTGCCCATTTGCGGATGCGCGACAAGGCCGGCGCATTCCTCGGCTTTGTCGTCGCTCGCACAGTTGGCCAGATCGCGCTGATGTGGATCCTGCTGAAGGCAGGCTACGGCGTCGAAGGCGTCCTTGGCGGCAGCGCCGTGATGCATTTTGTCATCGCCGCCGTACTGACGCGTCTTCTGCTTTCGCAGACCGGTATCGGCTTCAGCGCGTCGATGGCCCGCAACATGTTCGCCTATGGCTTGCCATTGGTCGCATCGGGCCTTTGCATGTTTGCCCTCGGCACGGCGGATCGCTGGTTCCTGAACGAAGCCGTCAGCCGCGAAACCCTTGCGCACTATGCCATCGCCGGCAAATTCGCGCTGGCAACCAGCCTGATCCTCCAGCCATTCGGCATGTGGTGGTATCCACGCCGGCTGACTGTTCTGGCCAATCGCGACGGGATCGCCGCCAACCGGACCGCATGGCGGACCGGCCTTGCCATCCTTGCTGCCGGCGGCGTCATGCTGCACCTGGCTTTGCCGGTGTTGATCGAACTGGTCCTGCCGGCCGCCTATCTTCCGGCATTAGTCTATCTGCCGTGGCTGATCGCCATCGTCGCGCTCAACGAACTGGTGAGCCTTTCAAACGCCGGGGCCTACCTTGGCCGCAACACGTTGTCGGTCCTGGGTGTCAATGCAGCCGCAGCCGTCCTGGTCCTGACACTTTACGCGCTGTTGATCCCGCACCACGGTCTTTGGGGCGCCATCGGCGCAACGCTCGTCGCGCAGTTCTTCCGCCTCTCAGCCTTTGCCACCCTGTCGCGCAAAAATGCGCCAGTGCCGGTCATCTCGCTTGGCGCAGTCGCGATTGTTGCGGCGGCCCTGATCCCGGCATTGGTGATCCCGGCGGGCGCAAACCTTGCGTTGACTGCAGCAGCGATTGCCGCCGTGCCGCTGCTTGCAGCTCTGGCGCTTCTGGCCGGTGAAGGATGGCGGATCGGATTTGCGCCGCGGGAGCAGGTCCATGTCTGACGCGCTGACTTCAGACCTGACAAGCTCGTCCGAAAAAGCAAGTAACCGCAACAATGCGATCCGCGCCGCTGCGGCTGCGATCTGCTTCAGCTTCATAGCGGTTCTGCCGGTTCTGGCCTTTGCCCATCCGGTCCTGTTGCTGCCGCTCGCTGCCGCCCCGCTTGGCGTCATGAT
Organism: Roseitalea sp.; assembly: GCA_041752455.1. Taxonomy (GTDB): domain Bacteria; phylum Pseudomonadota; class Alphaproteobacteria; order Rhizobiales; family Rhizobiaceae; genus JBGSWL01. Next base: position 42,236 of record JBGSWL010000032.1, read on the forward strand.
CATGATGCGCATCCCGGTCTGGCTGGTCCTCGGCTTTGTCGCCTTCACCTTCTTTCGCCTGCACGAAGCCTTTCCGGTCCTGCTGCCACTACGCATTCCGCAATTGCTGGCGATCCCTACCCTTGCCGTTCTGGTCTGGCACGGAGCGATCCGCCAGACGATCCGCCCGTTCTGGGGACCGGAGCTGACCGCATTCTCCATCTTCGTGGCCCTTGTCACACTTGGCCTGCCGTTCGCTTCCAATCCGTCGATCGCGATCGGTTCCTGGACCGGGTCCTATTCGAAGATCGCCATCATGACGCTCTCGATTGCCTGGCTCCTGCGCAAACCCGGCGATTTCCAATTGGCCGTGCGCATGATTGTGCTGTCGGGTTCAGCCGTTGCAATCATCGCGATTTCCAACAAGCTGGCCGGTATCGGACTGGTCGAAGGTTCGCGCGTCACCATCGGCCGCGACATCGGGTCGGTTCTTGGTGACCCCAACGACCTGTCGCTGGTTCTCACCTTCCCGCTCTCGTTTGCTGCCGCGCTCGCCGTCACCAGAGGCGGAGGCTTCAACCGCATCATCGGCATTGTTGCCGTCGTCATCATTGTGTGGGCTGTCATTTCCACGCAGAGCCGTGGCGGCCTGCTCGGCATTCTTGCGGTCTTCGGCGTCATCGGCCTGAAGGTGATCCGTTCGAAAATCCTGCTCGGCGGCATTGGTGCCATCGCCATGATGGGCCTGTTCGCGATGGCGGGCATTTCCGACCGGGCCTCCGGCGGAGCCGCCGAAGATGGCATCGACGAGAGCGCCATGGGCCGTCTCTGGGCCTGGCAGGCAGCGCTGAACATGGCCATGGCGCGCCCATTGAACGGCGTTGGCCTCAGCAACTTCATTCCCAACTTCTGGCTCTATACGCCGCACTGGACCGGGTTCAACAAGGCCGTCCATTCCACTTGGCTCGGCGTTCTTGCTGAAACCGGCTGGCCGGGTCTGATTGCATTTGTCGCCATGGTCGTCGTTACGGCACGCATAGCTTTCAAGGCGATGCGCCTTCTCGATGCCTCCGATGCGCCATTCTCGATGCGCGCGACCGGCTTGGCGCTGGTCTCGGGGATCGCCGCGTTCTGCGTGTCCGGAACGTTCCTGACACAGGGCTTCACCTGGCCGATCTACATCCTGCTCGCGATCACCGCCGCGCTTTCCCACTATGCAAAGCCGTTTGCAAAAGGCGACGAAAAACCCCGTTCCCGCCCGCAAATCCGCATCATGAACCGCATTTCCGGGCCAAATCACGCTGGCACGGCACATGCAGAACGATCTGCATAAGAAATCCGACAGATCGAAAAGGACATCTCCATGTGCGGAATTTTTGCAGCAACCGGTGAAACCGAAGTGGCCGCCACTCTGGTCGAAGGGCTTCGCCGTCTCGAATATCGTGGCTATGATTCAGCCGGGATCGCCGTGTCAGGCGCCGACGGCATCGTCGTTCGAAAAGACATGGGCAATGTCGCCTGCCTGACCGAACTGGTCGGCAGCGAGCCGGCCGAAGGCACCTGCGGGATTGCCCACACCCGCTGGGCCACCCATGGCGCCCCGTCGGCCGGCAACTCCCATCCCCATTGCGCGCCGGGCGTTGCCGTCGTTCACAACGGCATCGTTGAAAACCATGCCGAGCTGCGTACGATGCTTCAGCTGACCGGCGCGCGTTTCGTCAGCGAGACCGACAGCGAAGTCATCCCGTGGATGGTCTCGCAAGCGATTGCTGCGGGCGACGAGCCCTGGGAAGCATTGCAAAAGACATCCCGCGCCTTGCACGGGTCCCATGCCGTCGCCATGGTGGTTGACGACGCGCCGGGCGAAATCTTCGCCATCCGCAAGGGCAGCCCGCTGATTGCCGGCTTTGCCGAAGGCCGCGCCTACCTCTCGTCGGATCTCAACGCGCTGGCTGGCATTGCCACCCATGCGGTTGCGCTGGAAGACGGCGACACTGCACGCCTGACCCCCGATGTGATCGACATTCGCGATGGCGTCGGCCGGCGCGTGAACCGTCAGTTGCTGCCGGTCGAAGCCCATGCCGCCGCATTCGACACCGGCACGCATGACCATTTCATGGCCAAGGAGATATTCGAGCAGCCGGAGATCGCCGCGCGCATCGACGCCGCCTATCACGACGGCACCATGATGAGCCGCAAGCTCACCATCGACTTCAAGCGCGTGCGCCGCATCAACTTCGTCGCCTGCGGCACGTCCTACTATGCCGCCGCCGTCGCCCGCGACTGGATGCAGCGCCATGCCGGCATCGATTGCGCTGTGCATGTGGCATCGGAATACCGTTACGAACCGATGCCGAACCTCTACCCGGGCGAAGTCGCGGTCCTGATCTCCCAGTCGGGCGAAACGGCCGACACGCTGGCCGTGCTCGAACGCCTGCAGCACATCGGCATGCCGGTCATCGGCATCGTCAATGCGATGGCCTCGACCCTTGCCCGCGAAGCCGACATGGCCCTGCCCCTGCTTGCCGGGCCGGAGATCGGCGTTGCCTCGACCAAGGCGTTCACCGCCCAGTTGCTCGTTCTTGCCCATCTTGCCGTACACGCAACCGCACAACGCAATGGCGGCGCCAGCATGACCGGCCGCCTGCTCGACCAGTTGTCGATGACGCCGGACCTGATGGCCAAGACCCTTCTCAACGAAGACGCCGTCATCGAAGCGGCTCGGCAGCTTGGTGATGCGCGCAGCGCAATCTTCGTCGGCCGCGGCGCATTCTACCCGCTGGCCTGCGAAGGTGCGCTCAAGCTGAAGGAAACCAGCTACATCCATGCCGAAGGTTTTGCCGCCGGCGAACTGAAGCATGGACCGTTGGCGCTGATCGATGCCGACATGCCGGTGTTTGCCTTGGCTGGCACCGACGAGATGGCACCGAAGCTGTCTTCGAACATCCGCGAGATCGCGGCCCGTGGCGGACGCATCCAGGTGATCGGTTCGCGCGACGCCATTGTCTCGATGAGCGATGTGGCAAGCGGTGCCATGACGCTTCCCGATGCGCCTGACCTGATCAAGCCGATGATTGCCGCCATACCGCTGCAGCTTCTGGCCTACCACGCCGCTGTGGCGCGTGGGCTTGACGTCGACCGCCCGCGCAATCTCGCCAAGTCGGTCACCGTGGAGTGATGGTCATGTCACTGAAACAATGGGCGAAATCCGGCCAAAGCCCGGCTGCGAGAGCGCTTTGGCGCACGGCAAAGGCACTGCGGGGGGCTTCGGTCCCCTGCATCCCGGCGATCCATCGGCCCCTGTACAACATCCGCAACATGATCCTCGAAGCGCTCACATTCGTGGTGCGCGCCGGGTGGACGACGCCGTTGTTCCAGTCGCGCCTGCAAGGGACGGCCCCGCGCCTTTTCATCTATGGCGGCATGCCGCTGGTGCTCGGTCCGGTCCGCATCACGATGGGCAGCGACATCCGCCTGTCCGGCCAGACCACGATTTCCGGCCGCCCCTCTTCGACCCCGGCGCCGGAACTGATCGTCGGAAACAATGTCGGGATCGGCTGGCAGACGACCATCGCCGTCGGCACGCGCATTGTCCTTGGTGACAATGTGCGGATTGCCGGCCGGGCGTTTCTCGCCGGTTATCCCGGCCATCCGGTCGATGCCGCAGACCGGGCAGCGGGACTTGCCTGCACCGATGAGCAGAGCGGAGACATCATCCTTGAAAAGGATGTGTGGCTCGCAACCGGCGTGACTGTCATGGCCGGCGTCACCATCGGCGAAGGCACGATCGTTGCCGCCGGCTCGGTGGTCACCCGTGATCTGCCCGCAGGCGTTCTTGCCGGCGGCATGCCGGCCAAGATCATCCGTCCGCTTGGCAATACCAACCGGTCGGAGTTGCTCAGACATGCCGCGTGATCTCATCGTCTTTGGCGAAGATTGGGGAAGACACCCTTCGTCGACGCAACATATCGTTCGCCGGCTTGCAAATGATCGCCGGATCATCTGGGTCAACTCGCTCGGGCTCAGACGCCCCCGGCTTGACCGCCGCGACCTTGCCCGGGTCATGGACAAGGCGCGGGCACTTTTCGCAAAAGGACAAGCCTCGCCCGCGACCAACCGATCTCCGGCGACGCCGCATCCGTTCGCCGCTGTAGTCAATCCGCGAGCCATATCATGGCCGGGCTCGGCACTTGCGGCGACCGTCAACCGCCAGCTTTTGTCACGGCAACTTTCAGCTGCGGTGCAACGCTCCGGTCTCGTCCGGCCGGTCATCTGGACATCGCTTCCGACCGCGCTTCCGGTCCTCGGGGCGCTCGGCGAGCATGCGGTTGTCTACTATGCGGGTGACGACTTTTCCGCGCTCGCGGGCGTCGACCATCAGCCTGTTGCGAGAATGGAGGCCGAACTTGCGCGTCGCGCTGACCTCGTCCTTTCGGCCAGCGAGATCATCGCCAGACGCTTTGATCCGGCCAAGACCCAAGTGCTGCCGCACGGCGTCGACTATGCGCGCTTTGCCACGCCGGTTGCCCGCGCAGATGCGCTGCCCGCCGGAAAGGTCGCCGGATTTTACGGGTCGATCAACGATTGGATCGACATCGATGTCATCGCATCGGCGGCCCGACGCCTGCCCGATTGGAGCTTCGTTCTGATCGGCCGCGTCGAAACCGACATCTCGGCGCTTCAAGGGCTTGCGAATGTGCGTATCCTGCCCCCGATGGCGCATGGCGAGTTGGCGTCCTTCAGCCAGCACTGGGACGTTTCGATCCTGCCGTTCCGGCGCAACAGGCAAATCGCTGCGTCCAATCCCCTGAAGCTGCGCGAATACCTGGCTGCTGGTCGGCCCGTCGCTGCGACATGGCGCTTTGCCGCCATCGATGCGGTCGGCGGACCCGTCTGCGTGCACCCGGACCTTGCAAAAGCCATTCAGGACGCCAAACCCATGGCCGATGCGGTGCTGCAATTTCGTCCGGAACTTGCCCAGGAAACCTGGGAAGCGCGGGCCCAGACAGTCGCACGTCTCATCGACGCGCTCTGAGCCAAAACTGGCACGCAATATGAAACGAGGTTGTCAGAACACGTCTCTGGAGACCTCGAAATGCGTGCCAAACCCTTCAATCCCGCCATTGTTTCGCTTTTTGCGATCCTTGTCAGCGGATGCGCTTCGCAAAATGCGATGACCATGTTGCCGGAAGATGTCCGGCTCTCGGTTCTGGCGGAAAACGCCAGATCTGCTGATCCGGCCGGTGATGGCATGTCCGACAACCTGCCAACCGATGACGGTCGATCTGCGGCAAGCCTTTCGGCGGAAGAAAAGGCGTTTCGCCTCCGCCAGGCTGCCCCGGATCGTTTTTCTGCCGCAGCTGATGCCCCCGAAGCGCCCGTCGAGGAAACCGATCCTGCCGTCCTCTTCAAGCTGGCGATGGAACAGCGCACCAATGCGCAACCCATGATCCAATCCGACGAAACGGCAGAGACCAGCCCGGAACCTGATGCGACCGAAATCTGGAACCAGATGATGGCGATGCGCAACGAAGGCGCAGCGCCTGCAGAACCGGGCGTGCAACTGGCCGACGCCATCGATGCTGCGCCGACCGGTCCGGTCGCCGGGATCGATGAGACCATCAAGACGGCAGCCATCGACGAGCCGGCCAGCGTCGACCCGGCATCCATCGTCACGCTGATGCTGGATGCGCGCACGTTCACACTGTCCAAGGATGACGAAGTCCGCCTTGCCCTGAAGCGCAGCGGCGGCCGCGTTGCCAGCCGCATCATTGTCGGCCGACTTGAAGGCGCCGGTGCGGAAGTCCTGACAGCCGCCCGCGACCTTGGCGACACGGTTGCCGAACTGACCGGCGCCGAACCGGGCATCAGCTATGACCCGACGCTCGACGTCGCAACCGTCCGCATCGAATATGCACCGCTCGCCAACACGGGGTCCCGGTCGTGAAGGACATCCCGAGCCTTGCCCTGACAGCTGTCGCCATTGCATGGCGCCGGCGCTACCTGATCGTGGTGCCGTTGCTGGTGCTGCCGCCGCTCGCATTCGGCCTTGGCACGACCCGGCCGCAGACCTTCAAGGCGCAGGCAACGATCCTCGTGCAGGAAACCGCCAAACTGAACCCGTTCCTCAACGACCTTTCGGTCGGACCCAACCTGAAGGAGCGGATGCCTGCGCTCCAGTCGCTGGTGCATTCGGCCCATATCCTGGAAGGCGTGCTCGAAGACACCGGAGCCATCACACCGACCGACAGCGCAAACGAAAGAGCCATCAAGATCAGGCGTTTGTCCTCTGCAATCTCGGTGCAGTTGGTCGGCAACGACCTCGTAGCTTTCCGCATCAGCGGACCCACGGGGCAAGGCATGGCCGCGACCTTGAACGCACTGTCGAAGCGTTTCGTGGAACGCCTGCTCGCACCGGAACGCTCATCGATCCGCGACAGCCAGGTGTTCCTTCAGCAGGAACTGGATGAGCGCACCGCAAGGCTTGACAAGGCTCAGGCCGCCTACGCCAAATTCAAGAGCGAAAACCGCGACCGTCTGCCATCGCTCGAAGGAAGCCTCGTCGTGCGACTGTCTGCGCTCGAACAGAAGCTTTCCGACAACCGCATGCAGATCAAGGCGGCCGAGGGCGAACTCGGCAACATGCGCCAGCGCCTGATCGGCACCAATCCGGTGATTGGCCGGATCGAGGAAGACATTCTAGCGACAACGCGCAAGCTTGGCGAACTCGCAACACGCTACACCGACGAGCACTCCGCCGTGCAGGGCGAAAAACGCACCCTCCGCCGCCTCGAACAGGAGCGCGACGCACTGCTCGCTGACGCCGAATCCATGAAGGGCGCAGACCTCGACCGCCTGTGGAACCTTGCCGTCAGCGCATCGGGAACCGGCGACAACGAAAGCCCGTCGCTCCTGATCACCCAGATGAACCGGTTGCAAGAAACCAACTCATCCTATGCGCGGCTGAAGGAGGAAACGGCTGCGCTGGAACGCGAGATCGAGCAGATCCATACGGCAATTGCCGAAACCGGTCCGGTCATGCAGCAGCAGAAGCAGTTGGAAGAGGCCATCAGAATTGCACAGGAAAGCTACGAGGGCATCGCCAAGCGGTTCGACAATGCGCAGATCACCGGCGCACTTGGCGAATTTGAAGCACCCGAGCGCATCAAGATCATCGAAGCGCCGACAGATCCGGTTGTGCCGACCACGCCCGGCAGCATACTTTATCTGCTCGGTGGCATCATCGCCGCAATCCTTGCCGGCGCTGGCCTCGCCATTGCAGCCGAAATCCTCGACACGAGACTGCGCAGCCGCGATCAGTTCGAAGCGGCGGCGGGTGTTCCGGTGATTGCAAGGTTTACGGCATGAAGCGGGCTGGCCTGCCGCCGGCCCGGTCTCGTCACGCGGTCTTCCAGCCTTCGATCCGCCGGTAGAGGGTCGACGGGCTGACATCAAGCGCAGCGGCGGCGCGTGGAATTGACCCTTCAAAGGCGTCAATCGCCGCCTCGATGGTCTCGCGGATCACATCCTCCAGCGGGCGAACCGCCGGGACGTGAAGCGACGGCGTCGCCTGCTCGCGCGCCCGGGCCAGAAGGTCGTGCAACGGCGCGGTAAGCGACATATCGGGATCGACATCATCGGGCAAAGGCGCCGGTGTTACGCCCGACAGCATGTCGAGCGGCAGCATGTCGGCAGTCAGTTCCTCGCCGTCATTGAGCACGACGACGGACCGGATGACGTTTTGCAACTGGCGAACATTGCCCGGCCAGGAATAGGCCATCAGGGTCGCCCCGGCTTCTGCCGTTATCCGCTTGAACGAACGGCCATCTTCGGCCGCAAAGATCGAGAGGAAATGGTTGGCGATCAGAAGGATGTCTTTTCCCCTGGCGCGCAGCGGCGGCATTTCCACTGGAACCACGTGCAGCCGGTAGAACAGATCCTCGCGGAAACGTCCGGCGCGCACTTCCGCCATCGGATTGCGGTTGGTCGCGCACACGACACGCACGTCAGATTGGCGCACCTTGTCCTCACCCAGACGCTGCACCTGTCGGCTTTGCAGGAAGCGCAGCAGCTTGGCTTGCAGGTTGATGTCCATTTCGCAGATTTCGTCGATGAACAGCGTGCCGCCATCGGCAGAAAGAGCAGCACCAAGCCGGTCAGCGGTCGCACCGGAAAAGGCGCCTTTGACGTGGCCGAAGATTTCGCTTTCGAGCAGATCGCGCGGTATCGCGGCCGCGTTGATCGTGACCAGCGGGCCTGATGCGCGCCGGGACAGTCGATGCAGCGCATCAGCGCAGACTTCCTTGCCTGTGCCGCTTTCGCCGGTGATGAAGACCGTCGCATTGCTCGTGGCAGCGCTGCGCAGCACCCGGTATACGCCGAGCATCGGCAGCGATTGCCCGATGAAACTGCCGACAGCATCGTCGTTGATGGTTGCCTTGATCTGCTGGATGGTGCGCGACAGGCTGCGCCGCTCCAGTGCGTTCTTGACCGTCACGTTCAGCCGTTCGGCACTCAGCGGTTTGACGACGAAATCGAACGCACCCATCCGCATCACGTCGACCGCAAGGCTCATCGAGGCGTTGCCGGTGACGACGATCACTTCGGTTGCATGGCCTTCCTTCTTCAGCCGCGACATGATGTCGAGGCCGCTCATGTCCGGAAGGTTGATGTCGAGGATGACGCAATCGGACGTATCACGCGCGATCGCCGCAAGCGCTGCTTCACCGGTCGCTGCGACCTGGCACTCTGCGCCAAGCGGCTTGATGAACTGGCGGTATGTTTCCGCAAGCGACGCGCTGTCTTCGACGATCAGTATTTTGGCCATGTCTACACCTTGGGTCGATGCTCCGACCGTGTAAATGTTAGGCTTGGCACTTAAACAAAACTGAAATCCCGTGCGTCAAACCTTTGACAAATGCGCATAATCACGGGGCATGGTTTACGCAGCCTGTTCGGAAGGTAAGATCTCGCCAGCGTGCAGGTGGTCATGGTTCGCCGGGTTTGACTGAACCTTGGCAAGGTGGGCGCGAAGGCCGGCAAGGCCAGTCCGGCTCGCCTCGATCAACGCCTCGACTGCTTGCGGACTTGCCTCCGGTGCCGACCCATGTTCGAGCAAGCGAGCCTCTGCCGCCGCGACGCTCATGCCGAACTGATCGAGCATGCCGGCAAGCTTGTGAGCGATTTTCCGCAGTCCCTCGGCATCGTTGCCTGAAGCAATCGCCGAAAGTTGCAGGAACGCCTCTTCTGCTTCGATCTGGACCTGATTGACAAGCACGGTCATCGCTTCAGGACCGACATCACGGGTCAGATCATCAATCAGGCCGGGGTTGATAGCCGCCGCCTCGGCGTTGCGCACTGACGCGCTGGCAACATCGGTATTGTCACCGGTCCTGTCTTGCGGTGCGCCGTGCCTCAGCGAGCCGACAAGACCGCTGGCGATTTCGGAAAGTTCGGCTAGCCTAACCGGTTTGCTGACATAGGCATCAAACCCGGAGTGCAAAAGCCGCTCCCGGTCACGCGGAAAGCTCTGTGCCGTCAGCGCAATGAACCGCGTTGCGGCATCGACACCGCCGTCGCGCAGGGCATGCATCACCGTGATACCATCAGTGTCCGGCATCTGGATATCCAGCACGATCAGGTCAAACGGCCGCGACAGACCGATGCGGATAGCCGCCTGCCCGCTGTCTGCCGTCACAACCTTGGCGCCGAGATTCTCAAACATCTTGCGGGCCACCATCAGGTTGGCCTTGGTGTCGTCGACGACCAGCACCCGTACTCCGTCAAGCCGGCGAATGTTCGACCCGCCAATGGCCTGCGGCGCGAGTGTCACCGAGGTGGTTGCAAGATCGACTTCGAAGGAAAAGGCAGAACCCTTGTCCGGTTCGCTTTCCACCTTGATCGAACTGCCCATGAGGTGAGCAAGCCGTTCCGAGATGGCAAGGCCGAGGCCGGTGGACCCGCCGCGCACATCGCGCGCATCCTCGCCCTGTTCGAATGGCTTGAACAACCGCGCGCGCAGTTCCGCAGATATGCCCTTGCCGCTGTCGCGGACGGAAAACCGGATACTGACGGCGCCGTCGCGTTGTCCGACAACCTTGACGCCAAGGGCCACTATGCCGTTGGTCGTGAACTTGTTTGCATTGCCGGTCAGGTTCAAGAGGATCTGGCGGATGCGCTCGCTGTCGCCGACCACAACGCCGGGCAAGTTTTCGTCGATATGAACCAACATTTGATTGTTTTGCTGGCGCGCGAGCACGGCGGTAACCTCGCGCACTTCCTCGGCGAGAACCGCCGGAGAAAACGCAACCGGATTGAGCTCCAGTTTGCCGGCTTCCAGGCGCGTCAGGTCGAGAATGTCGTTGATGAGCGCCAACAGGCCTTCCGATGCGCGCAGGATCGTTGCGTGCATCCGTTTTGTCTCGACGTCGTCGGTGGCGCCATCAAGCAGCAATTCGGACAGCCCGATGATGGCATTGAGCGGCGTGCGGATGTCATGGCTCATCATCGCGAGGAATTCGGATTTGGCGCCGCTGGCAGCCGTTGCCCTGCGCGCCAGGCGTTCCATGTTGATTGCCTGCGCTTCCGACCGGCGCCGCGCCTCATCAAGGCTTGCACGGGTCGCATTGGCATCGGCCAGCAATTGCGTGCTGCGCCGTTCTGCATGGATCAGGAACCCGAGCAACAGGATCAGCAAAACCGCCGCGGCAGAACCGAACTGCGACAACTGTTCCTGCAGAAGGTCATAGTCGGCCGAGAGCTTTTCGCGCTCGGACCGGTCAGCCGTCAGGCTCGCCATGGTGAGGCGGCGCAAACTGTCGACGTGCGGCGTGAGAACCGTCAGAATTTCGAGCGCTGCCGCGCGGTTGCCCGTTGCGGCAGCTTTGACATGACTATCGGCTGTTTCGAGTGCAGCGATATAGGCGTCGAGTGTTGCACGCTGGCCGGGCATTGCGGCCAATGACTCGGCGAGCGTGCCCTTCGTGAAAAGGTTCACCCGGCTCCAGACAATGTCGAGCTGGAGCATGATCGCAGAACTGTCGAAGTCCGAACTGCCATGGGCGATCGGCGAGATCGCAGCGATCAGCCGCGACAGCTCGATTTCCCCTTGGGCATGCGCCCAGATGGTGTTTTCTGGAATGCGATAACGGATCCGGTTCTGGACGTCTGTCAGGGCGAGATAGGCATTGGCCGAAAAGCCGAGCAGGACCGCAATGACGCAAACCAGCCCGAACCGGACCACATATTGGAACCGGCTGTCGGCCTTTTTCATCGCAGTTCGATGGCGACAACCTGCCAGACCCATTTGTGGTTGTGGCTCTCGTCGTCAAGTTCGGGGAAGTCGGCCCGCGGGTAAACGACCCAGGTCGGCCCCTTGTCTCGCACCGACATCAACGCACCGTTGTGGCGCGTCGCAAGAATGACCGGATACTTCTGGGCTTCCGCCAGAGCGATCTCGGCCTCGTAGGCATTGACCGCTTTGACGACAATCGAGCCGGCATCATGACCCATGGCCTTGGCAATTGCCGAAAGACGCGGGCCGGAAAATTCCTGCACACCTTCCGTCCATGAGGTGTGCGTCTTGACGGTCTCGACGCCGAGCCCGTCCAGTTCCTCGAGCGTGAAAGTGCGGACTTCCCCGGTCTTTGAGGTGACCGTCACCACCGGATTGGCACTGGCAGCCTGGGTGCCGAGGACAACGAAAACGAACAGGAAATGACCACTGAGAAGACGCATGTCGGAACCACCTTGTTGAGGCACAGACCATAGCCGCTGTGCCTTACAACCCGGTTTTCCTGACAGCTAAGATGCCGCTGTGCCCGTTTACTTCAGCTTAGTCATGCACCCGAAACGAGCAGCCAGTTGGCTTCCACGACGGGATTACCCGGCACCTGTGCGCGTGCCTCGCCAATCATGTCGCGGGCTTTCTTCAAGTCGCCGCGCAGCATGTAGGAATAGCCGTGGTTGTTGAGGATCGAGGCCTTGCGACCTTCGAGCCTGTAGAGTTCGGCATAGGCACGATCGGCAAGATCGAACCGGCCGAGCCGGTCATAGGCAGCCGCAAGGCCAAGCCAGGCAACCGGATGTTGCGGCGCCGTCTCGACAGCAAGGCGGAAGTTTCGTTCGGCTGAGCCGAAGTTTTCGGCGGCATACTGGGTTTTGGCCAGATCGATCCGCTGATCGATGGCCGAAGTGCCGGCTGCCGCGTCAAAGGCCGTGCCCGTCGTGTCGATCTTGGTCGTGGTTTCGCATCCGGCCAGCGCAACTGCCATCAAGGCAGCCGCCAGCACGCGTCCTGTCTTACCCATCACATTGCCGTCCCTGCTCATCGACCCGTTTCTTTTTGCCGGGTTCTGAAGGTCAACTTTGGCACAAAGCCGTAAAGAGGCAGTCAGCGCACATGGTTCAAATTGACTGAAAATGCGCTCAATCAGCTGGAGTATCTGACAATCGTCGGGATGATCGCCATCATCAGGACGACGGGCAGAATGCACAGCGTCACCGGGATCGTCATCTTGGCGGGCAGCGCATGGGCCTTTTCCTCGGCTTTGGCCATGCGCTTGTGGCGCATCTCATCGGAGAAAACGCGCAGCGTTCCCGATAGGCTGGTGCCCAGTTCCCGCGACTGCTTGAGCAGGGTGGCAAACGCCCGCACCTCGTCGACGCCAAGCCGCTCGGAAAGGGCACGCAAGGTCTCGTCGATCGAGCGCCCTGCCCGCAATTCCAGCGAGACGAGGATGAGGTTCTGCGACAAGGCCGGATAGGTCTTTGCAATCTCGCGTGACACCCGGTCGATCGCCGCCTCGAGGCTGAGGCCCGCATCGGCACAGACGATCATCAGGTCCATGAAGTCGGGAAAACCGTTGCGGTATTCGGTCGTGCGCTGGCTGATCGCCTGCATCAGAGCCAGGGTCGGCAGCACATATCCCGACATCATGGCAATTCCGACAATGATCAACCCGCGCACGGTGAATGGCGAAATTCCCATCACGAACATGATCAGCGCGGCAAGTGCAAAGCCGGCACCCATGCCGATGAACCGCGCCAGAAAATACCGGCCGACGGCTTCGGGTTCCATGAAGCCTGCGCGCATCATCATCTGGCGGATACGCACGACATTGTCAGGATCGGACGACGTGTAGAAATCGGCGGCGCGCTTTGCCGCCTGCTGGGCAAGTTCTGTCGCCGATTTTGCAGGCGCCGCATCGCCCTGCCCGGCGCGAAGCCGCGAGGGATCGATGTCCAGCCGCCGCTTCATCGTCGCCCGCGACTTCTTGTGCGCCAATTGGCGTTGCCCGTAGACCGCCGCGCCCAGCAGCATCAGGCAGAACGTCATGGCGATGGCAAAAGCGATACCCATAAGGATCCTCAGAACTTGAAGCTGGCCATCTTGAACATGACCATGTTGCCGATCACGGCCCAGGTGACCGAACCGGCCACCAGATACCAGGTCAGCGGTTCATTCATGACCGAGCCGTAGTAGTCGGGAACGAGCAATGTCAGCGCAGCGACAAGCAGAACAGGCACGGCCGAAAGGATGTAGGCGGACATCCGCCCTTCCACCGAAATCGACTTGACCTTGCGCCGGAGTTTCTGGCGTTCGCGGATGACATGCGCCAGACCGTCAAGGATTTCGCGCAAGTTTCCGCCGGTCGTGTTCTGAATCGAGACCGCGGTCACGAAAAGCGGCAGGTCTTCATGGCCAACACGTTCGTTCAGCCCTTCGAGCGCTGCGACCATCGTCGAACCATACGTGATTTCATCCGACATCATGCCGAACTCGGTGCCGATCGGGTCCGCCATTTCGCGCGCGACCATCGACAGCGCAATCGGCACCGGATGACCGGCCTTCAGGCCGCGCGTGATCAGGTCCAGGGCTTCCGGCAACTGGTTGCCGAACAGCCTGTGCCGGCGGCCGCGCCGGAAGCGCAACACCATGATCGGCAGCACGATTATGAGAACGATCGCGACAACGAGACCGGCGACGACGATGTCGAACCACAGGCCGATGGCGAGGCCGATCACGACGCTGATCGTCGTCGTCAGCGAGGCAAACTGCACGATCGGCATCTTCATGTTGGACTGGAGGCGCAGGCGCGACAGGATGCGCATCATCGATGTCGCTTCGCGGTCGCCGTCGAGACCACGTTCCTTGCGCAACTGGTAGAGGACTTCGCGCTGGCTGACCGCGGCATCGGCAAGCTTCATGCGCCGGTTGATGGTCCTGCGCTTGCCGTTGTTGGACGCCATCGACAGATAGATTGCCTCGGCGATGACGATCCCCGTCACGCCGGCAAACAGATACATCGCATAGCGGGCGAAATCAGCATCCACGGATCAAAACTCCTACATGCGACCGGGATCGAAGTAGTCGCCCGGAAACTCGATTCCCATCGCCTTGAGATCATCGAGGAACCGTGGCCGGATCCCGGTTGCTTCAAAATGCCCCTGCACCTTGCCGTCCTGATCGATGCCGGTCCGCCGGAACGCGAAGATCTCCTGCATCTGGATGATGTCGCCTTCCATGCCGGTGATTTCGGCGATGCTGGTGACCTTGCGCTTGCCGTCCGACAGACGGGTCAGCTGGATGATCAGCCCGATGGCGCTGGCGATCTGCGACCGGATCGACGAGACCGTCATCGGCATGCCGGTCATGCCGAGCATCTGTTCGAGACGGGCGATGGCATCACGCGGCGTGTTGGCATGTATTGTCGCCATCGAACCTTCGTGGCCGGTATTCATCGCCTGCAGCATGTCGAACGCTTCTTCACCGCGGCACTCGCCAAGGATGACACGATCGGGACGCATGCGCAGCGCGTTCTTGACAAGGTCGCGCTGCTTGATCTCGCCATGGCCTTCAGCGTTGGCGGGCCGTGTTTCCATGCGCGCAACATGCGGCTGCTGCAGTTGCAGTTCCGCCGCATCCTCGATGGTGATCAGCCGTTCGTCTTCGGGAATGAACGCCGACAAGGCGTTCAGCATCGTCGTCTTGCCGGTACCGGTACCGCCGGAGATGATCGTAGTGATGCGGGCATGCACAGCAGCTGCCATCACTTCGGCCATCGGCTTGGTGATCGCACCGAACTCGACGAGCTTGTGCAGCGCCAGCTTGTTCTTGGAAAACTTGCGGATCGAAACCAGCGGGCCATCGACGGCAACCGGGCGGATGGCCGCATTGAAACGCGATCCGTCGAGCATGCGCGCATCGCACATCGGCGAGGATTCATCGATGCGACGGCCGACGGCGGCAACGATCTTGTTGACGATGCGCAGCAGGTGCGCCTCATCCTTGAACGGGATGTGTTCCTGCTGGAGCTTGCCCGACCGTTCGACAAAGCAGCACAGATGCCCGTTGATCAGGATGTCGTTGACCGTCGGGTCATGAAGCAGTGGTTCCAACGGCCCGAGGCCGGTCATCTCGTCGAGGATTTCATCGACGAGGATCGCCACTTCGCGAGCGTTGAGCGGCAGCCGCTCAGCCCGGATATACTCGTCGACAAACCCTTCGACCTCGACGCGCATGCGCTCCGGCGGCAGGCTTTCCAGCGTGACGAGGTTGATCTCTTCGAGAAAC
This sequence comes from Roseitalea sp., assembly GCA_041752455.1. GTDB lineage: Bacteria > Pseudomonadota > Alphaproteobacteria > Rhizobiales > Rhizobiaceae > JBGSWL01. Next base: position 57,789 of record JBGSWL010000032.1, read on the forward strand.
TTCTGGTGCACGCGAATGCGCGCTTCCATCGTCCGGTCCGTGGTCGGCGCAGCAGCGGGCGCGCGCGCCGGCGTCGGCTTGTGTGGCCGGTTGGACGGGATACGCACGGTATCCTCGGCGACGCTGGGCATCACCGAAACCGAATGGGAGGTCTGCGAAAGCTGCGAGAAGCGGCTGGTCATCGTCATCCGGCCTTTCGAAACAGCTTGCGACCGAAGTTCAGGAGACCTGGCGTCGGCGGTTGCTGGTCAATGGCGGCAACATCCGGCGAGATGATGCGGGTAAGGTCGCGCAGCACATTGGCATTGGCATCGATCTCCTGGATCGGGATGCCGCGGTCGACCGCTTCGCGCACAAGGCGGTAGTTGTTGGATACAAACCCGGCGAGGCTGTCGCCAAGCAGTTCTTCAACATCGTTGCGCGTCACGGCATCGTCGGGCTTCGGCGGTGCCGAGCGATTGATGATGACCTTGGGTTTGACATTGCCTTCCGTCTGCACCCGGATCGATTCAAGAAGGCGCTGCGTATGGCGAAGGCATGGCACCGTCAGTTCGGATGTCACGTAGACATGGTTGGAACCGCGCAGGACCGGCTCGGTCCACGGAAACCATGTGCGCGGCATGTCGATGACGACATTGTCGAAATAGGCAGCGACCAGATCGAGAATGCGCGTCACGACCGCTGCATCGAACGAGCGCTGCTCGGTCGGGATGTTGGGCGCAGCCAGCACGGAAAGGCCGCTCGGATGCTTGGAAAGCATCGCCTCGAGCAGTTGCCGGTCGAGGCGCTCGACCCGGTTTTCCACCTCGGCGATATCGAACGCCGGGCGGAGATCGAGATACTCGGCGCACGACCCGTACTGGAAGTTCAGGTCCACGACGCAGGTTGCCGTCGCGCTGCGCGCATTGGAGTGCAGGATGAAGGCGGTCTGCAGCGCAAGCACGGTGTTGCCGACGCCACCGGCAGCCGGCATGAACGCATGGATCGTCGCCTCATCGGCGCCTTCGGCCACCGGCCCTTTGAGGGCACGAATGCAGGCGCGGACAAGATCAGCGGTCTTGACCGGCTTTGCCAGAAAATCGGCGACCTGCATCTGAACGAGAATGCGAACGACGGCGGCATCAAAGCTGCGCACCACCACGACGATCGGCGCGCGGTTGGCGACATCACGCTTCAACCGCTGCAGCGCTTCGAGAGCGGCAAGTCCGCCATCGTCGATGTCAACGATGAGAACGCCGGTCTCGTTGCTGGAAATCCCGCCTCGCAGATCCGTCACCGCCTGCTCGACCACATCAAGCTTGATGGCCTGTGAAGCGGAAAACGCCGTACGCGTCTCGGCAACAAACTGCCGGTCCGGCGAAACAAGCGTGATGCGCTGGTTGGTCTTTTCGTTCGACATGCTGCCTGTCCCCTTGGCGCAGTTTTGTTATTGGCCGGTCACGATGCTTGTGCCGGCTGATCCTGTTGTCGTCTGGGCCGGAACCGGGCGCTCTGCCGGCACGACGAGGTTGGTGTTCTGGACACCGACAGGCCACGGATCGATCACCTGCAGCGCCGTATTGTGGGCAATGGCGTCACCGGCATCGAGTGTCAGCCCTTCGACCCGGCGGTCGTCGGTCGAGGTGCAGCCGGCAAGAACAGAAGTGCAAAGCACGAAGGCAATCGTTGCACGCATCATTGTACTGCTCCCTGGATGTCGAGTGTGAAGATGTGGCCGCCTGCCGGCTTGGGGAACGAGGCGCCGGTCGCCGAAGTCTTCACTTCGTCCACGTTGAGCACCACCGCCTCGGCATCGGTCGGCGCGCGGGTGCCATCGGCCGGTGTTGCCATCGGACGCGACGGATCGACCGGACGCACCAGATGCGGCGTCACGATCATCACCAGATCGGTCTCGCGACGCTGGAATTTCTTCGACGAGAACAGCGATCCGACGACCGGCACACGCCCGACACCGGGTACGGAACCGATCGTGCGATCGTTTTCCGCCTGATAAAGGCCGGCGATCATGAAGCTCTGGCCAGATTTCAGATCGACCGAAGTTTTTGCACGGCGAACGAGGAAGACCGGGTACTGGAACGAATAGGAACTGTCGATAGAGGACACTTCCGGCTCGATGGTCAGGCTGATCAAGCCATCCTTCAGCACCATCGGCGTGAATTCGAGGCCGACGCCGAACTTCTTGTAGTCGATCGTGACATTGCCATCGGCATCGGTGGCAACAATCGGAAACTCGCCGCCGGCCAGAAAGTTGGCGGTTTCGCCAGAACGGGTGACAAGGTTCGGTTCGGCCAGACGACGCGCAACGCCGCGGTCTTCCATCGCCTTGATTGCAAGATCGATATTGAACCCGCCCGTGATCAGGCTGCCGATGAAGTTGCCCGGATTGTATTCGAACGACACGCCGCCGGACTCCTCCGACGTCCGCTGACCGCCGATCTTGGCACCAAGCTCGGTGCCGGCATTGCGGTTGATTTCGACGAAGCGGACATTCAACTGGACCTGCTGCGACGAGGTCACATTGACCGAATTGAGGACATCTTCGTCGCCGGCAAAGCGCTTGGCGATCTGGTTTGCCATGTCGGCCGAAACCTTGTCCGGTGCATCGCCTGACAGGACGATCTGGCCATTGGTCGTGCGCACCTTGATGTCGGCGTCCGGAACATTCTCCCGGATGGCGGTCTTCAGGCGCGTCGTGTCGAGGCTGACTTCCAGATCGATCGAGCCGACAACCTTCTGGTTCTCGTCGAAGAATGCGATGCCGGTCGTGCCAGCCTTCTTGCCAAGAATGTAGAACGACTGGTCGGTCAGCGGCTGCACGGTTGCGATTTCAGGGTCACCGACAACGACTTCGAAATAGGCGCGATCGGTGCGAACCGTCAGCGGCTTGCCCTTCTCGGCGGTTACAAGCTGCGTGCGAAGCCCGGTGATCTTGATGACGCCCGGCTCAGCCTGTCCTGCCGGAACGGCACCCAGACCGGTCATGGCGAGAACGGACAGCGCAACTGCCAGGCGCCGCATGGATTTGGCAATCGCGGACATCAGCGTCCCCCCTCGGAGCGTACGGAAAATGTGTCGATCTTTTCGCCGTGGCGGACCGTGATTGTGCTCGAGGAGCGATCCTCCACAGGCACAACCGGTGCGACCGGCTCATAGGCGGACGTGGCGATCGGATCGACGGCCGGAACGCTGAACAGCTTCGGCATCGTGAAAGGCAGTTTTGCCACAGCGGGCTCGGCGGTTTCGCCGGCCTTGCGCAGATGCAGCGACAGGCTGCCGGCGTTTTCGGCTGCCGAAACCCGGCGCGCCGAGGCAGCATCGAGTTCCAACGTGACGACCCCTGCGAGCACCGGAGCCGTCTGGCTGTCGTCGGCAATCTGATCGACTGTCAGGACGGTTGCGCCCTCGGCCACGATCACCGACTGGACGGATTCACCGCCTTCGGTGGTAAACCCTTCGTCCTCGGAGGCAGCGCTGCCCGAACCGGAAAAACTGTCGGCGATCACGTCCATCTCACGCGTCAGCACGACGTCAACCCGGTCGCCCGGCACAACAAATCCGGCAACACCGGTGACCGAGTTGACCGAAATGGACATGGCGCGAAAGCCGGGACGCAGCCGGTTGGACAGCGTCGCCTTGCCGTCGGGGCCGCTCACTTTGGCCGCAAGGATTGGCTCGTTGACCGTGATGGCCATCAGCGCAGAGCGTTCACCGGCGGCGAGAAAGTCTTCGATGGTCGAAAATGCCCCTTCGGGGACGGCATCTTTCGGCCACGGCATTTCACGCAGGTTGGTCCGGCCAAGCTTCGTTCCGAATGTCACGGGTTCGGCTGCAACAACCAATGTGCCGAAATCGACCTGCTGTGATACAGGGACTTCGGTGACAACGGTGCGCACATTGGCGCGCAACCAGTAGTCGGCTGCTGCCACCGAAAGACCTCCAAAGACGAGGGCAAGTGCGCCCATCGTTATCAATTTCTTGCTCATTCCGCCCAGACCCCTGTCCTGCGTGACAGTGATCCGGGGCTTTCCGCCGCCCTTCTTGGTCACTGCACCACCGTAACGTGGACGAAAAAGGGTAAAGGACATGCGAATTGTGTGCCGAAAATGCCACCTAATGCGCGTCATGGTTACGTGATTGTTGCCGGCGGGTTGTGCCAATTAACGCCTGCTTCAAGGCCGTCTGCTAGATTTGGCCGACACCGGAGTGGCGACAAACTGATGCAGCAGATGACGACAGCCCTGAAAAGCGGAAGCTGGATGACGCGGGAACGCATGGTCCATCATCCGGCATTGTTTCTTGTGCTCAGTGCGCTGCTGACCGCTTATGTGCTCATTGCCAATGGCGGACTTCTGCCGCATGGCGAACCCTTCGGTTCCGACTTCATCTCGTTCTGGGTCGCGGCGCGCGAAGCAATCGCCGGGCGGGTGACGGTTCCTTATGAAGCTGAGACCTTCGCCGCAGCGCAGGATGCGCTCTTTCCGGCGAGCGCATACTATGCGTTCTTCTACCCGCCGCACTACCTCGCCTTGATGGCACCATTCGGCCTGCTGCCATTCTATCCGGCGCTGGCGCTCTGGATGACAGCGAGCTTTGCAGCCGCCGCGACGGTTCTTGTCGCGATTGCAGGCCATTGGCGCACGACACTTCTGTTGGCCGCGGCCTTTCCGGCCGCATTCCTCAACCTCGCCCATGGCCAGAACGCGTTTTTGCTCGCAGCGCTGTTCGGCGGCGCGCTTTTGGCCATGCAGAACCGTCACATGGTTCTTGCCGGCGTGCTGTTCGGCCTGATGACCATCAAACCTCAGTTCGGTCTTTTGATACCGCTGGCACTACTGGCCGGTGGCCACTGGCGCACGATTGTCGCAGCGACCGCGACAACGGTCTTCGTCGCGCTTTTCTCGGTCGTTGTCCTGGGCCTTGCCCCTTGGCATGCTTTCCTTGCCCAAAGCGGCGATGCGGTAACGACGCTGCAACAGGGCTTTGTCGCCCATGAGAAGATGATCTCGGTCTACGCGATGTTGCGCATTTTCGGGCTCGGACATGCCGGTGCGATGGGTCTTCAGCTTGTCGTGTCGATCGCGGCAGCGATCACCATCGCCATCGCCTGGCGCAAGGGTTCTGGCGCCACGGATCAGACCCGCGCCGCGCTTCTGATCGTCGGCTCGGTCGTCGCAACGCCGTTTGCGCTCAATTACGATCTGTTTCTGTTTGCGCCTGCCGCCGCATTTCTGGTGTCGCGTGGCATGAAAGACGGGTTCTGCGACTGGGAGAAAACTGCGCTCGGCGCCGTGTTTTTCCTGCCGGTCCTCTTTTTGATCCTGGCACCGATCGGACTGCCGTCAGTGCAACCGTTCCTGTTGGCGTTTCTTGGCGTTCTTGTCCGTCGTGTCTGGATCGAGGCGGGGCAACACGGCGAGATCCCCGCACAGCTGGCCGCACATTGACCCTTCGGCACAGCCAAAAAGAAGAAGGGCGCCGAAGCGCCCTTCCCCATGACATCCGGTGGGACGCTTACTGCGGCAGCGTGTCGTCCACGCCTTCAACGTAGAAGTTCATGCCGAGCAGCGTGCCGATATCGGCTTTCTCGCCAGCCGCAAGCCACGGCGTGCCATCCTGCCTGTTGATCGGACCGGTGAACGGGTCAAGACGGCCGATCGTGATCGCATATTCGATAGCCTTGGCTTCGGCGGCCACTTCGTACGGCATGTTCCAGTACGGAGCCATCGCCACATGGCCTTCGCCCATGCCGGCCCAGATGTCGACCTGCTCCCAGGTTCCGTCGAGAACGGCCTGGACCCGGTCAACGTAGTAAGGACCCCAGTCGTCGACGATCGAGGTCAACTGCGTCGTCTTGCCGAATGCATACATGTCGGAAGCCTGACCGAACGCCTTGATGCCGCGCTCTTCGGCCACCTGCATCGGCGCCGTCGAATCCGTGTGCTGCGTGATGATGTCGACGCCCTGGTCGATCAGCGTCTTGGCGGCATCGGCTTCCTTGCCCGGATCGAACCAGGAATTGACCCACACGACCTTGACCTTGAACTCCGGATTGACCGAGCGCGCGCCGAGGAGGAACGAGTTGATCCCCATCACCACTTCCGGGATCGGGAATGAGCCGAGATAGCCGGCAACGCCCGCGGTCGACATGCGGGCGGCGATCACGCCCTGCACATAGCGGCCTTCGTGGAACTTCGAGTTGTAGGTGGCGACATTCGGGGTTTCGCGCTTGTAGCCGGTCGCATGTTCGAACTTCACGTCCGGAAAGCTAGCAGCAACCTTGTTGGTTGCGTCCATGTAGCCGAATGACGTCGTGAAGATGATGTTGCAGCCCGAACGCGCAAAGCGCTCGATGGCACGCTCCGCATCGGCGCCTTCAGGAACGCTTTCCAGATAGGCGGTCTCGACGCGGTCGCCGAAGGCCTTTTCAACCGCCAGCAGACCCTGATGATGCTGGTAGGACCAGCCGAAATCGCCGATCGGACCGACATAGATGAAGCAGGCCTTGACGTCTGCCGCCTGTGCCGAACCTGCAATCACAAGTGATGCGGCGCCTGCAAGCAGCAGGCTCATCGCTTTTTTCATTGGTTTTCTTCCTTGTTCCTTGGTTTTCTTGTTGGTCGTCGCGTCTGTTCTGCCCGCCTTTTCGGCAGCGTTCCCGTCTTCTGATCAGCGATCCGGCACGAACGGTTTTCCCAATGATGCCGGAGTGTTGCGCATCGTCATCCGTCTGTTGGCGGAAATCAAGACAAGCACGATGATCGTCGCCAGATAAGGCAGCGCCGACAGGAACTGTGACGGGATGGCAATGCCGAGCGCTTGGGCGTGAAACTGCGCAATCGTCACCGCGCCGAACAGATAGGCCCCGATGATGACGCGGAACGGCAGCCACGAGGCAAAGACCACGAGCGCCAGCGCGATCCAGCCGCGCCCGGCCGTCATGTCCTCTGTCCATTGCGGCGTATAGACCAGCGACAGATGCGCACCGGCAAGACCTGCACAGGCGCCGCCGAACATCACCGCCAGATACCGCACCTTCAGCACATTGATGCCGAGCGCATGGGCCGAGGCATGGTTGTCACCGACCGCGCGCAGGGTCAGCCCGGCGCGCGAGCGGAAGATGAACCACCAGATGCCGACGGCAAGCAGCAGCGAGAGGTAGAAGACCGGATCCTGATTGAACAGAACCTTGCCGACAAACGGCAGGTCGGAAAGGACGGGTATCGAAATTGCCTCCAGCTTCACGCCCGGCAGGCCGATGAAGTTTTCGCCGATCATGCCGGATACGCCAAGGCCGAGCAGCGTCAGCGACAGGCCGGTTGCCACCTGATTGGCCGCAAGGCTGAGCGCAAGAACCCCGAACAGCAGCGAAAACAGCGCGCCGACGATCACCGCCGCGAGCACGCCGAGCCAAGGCGACCCGGTCAACTGCGCGACAGCAAAACCGGTCACCGCCCCCATGATCATCATGCCCTCGACGCCAAGGTTGAGGACGCCGGAACGCTCGACGACCAATTCGCCGAGCGCTGCAATCAGCAGCGGCGTTGCGGCCGTTGCAATCGTCAGCAGGATGGCCTGCGCCATGTCCGGGCTCATCGCGCGCCTCCGTTTGTAAGAGCGCCCGTGCGCACGATCGCGATTTTGTAGCGGATCAGCGTATCGCTCGCCAGAACAGCAAACAGCAGCAGGCCCTGGAATACCGCCGCCACCTTGTCGGAAATGCCGAGCGAAATCTGTGCCGCCTCGCCGCCCAGATAGGACAGAGCCAGGAACAGCCCGGCGATCACGATGCCGATGGGGTTAAGCCTCCCGAGAAACGCGACGATGATCGCGGTAAAGCCGTAGCCCGGCGAAATCGACGGCGTCAGCCGGCCGATGGCACCGGAGACTTCCGAAATACCGGCAAGTCCTGCCAAGGCGCCAGACAGGAGAAATGCTGCAAAAATCATCCGCCGCGCGGAAAACCCGGCAAAACGGCCGGCGCGCGGACTTTCGCCCAGCACCCGGATCTCGAACCCGTGGATGGTTTTGGAAAGCACGAACCAGATGACGGCGGCGGCAATCAGCGCAAACAGGAACCCGTAATGGGCGCGCCCGGAGGCGCTCCAGATTTCCGGCAGGATCGCATCTGCATGGAAAGTGCGGGTTTCCGGAAAGTTGAAGCCTTCCGGGTTGCGCCACGGCCCGCGCACCAGCCAATCGAGGAACAGTTGCGCCACATAGACCAGCATCAGCGAGGACAGGATTTCGTTGGTGTTGAATCGCGCCTTCAGCAGCGCCGGAATGGTCGCAAAGGCTGCGCCACCAATCATGCCCATCACCAGCATGGCCGGCAGCACCAGCGGCCCGGTGATCTGCGGGAAAAGCACCGGCAGGATCGACCCGGCAACAGCGCCCATCACGAACTGGCCCTCGGCGCCGATGTTCCAGTTGTTGGAGAGGTAGCAGACCGAAAGGCCGACCGCGATCAGGATCAGCGGCGCGGCTTTGACGAGCAACTCATGCACCGACCAAAGTTCGGTCACCGGCTCGATGAAATAGGCGTAAAGGGCTGCCAGCGGTGGTTTGCCGAGCAGCGCGAACATGATCGCGCCGACAACAATGGTGATCGCCAGCGCGATGAATGGCGAGGCGATGGCAAAGAACTGCGAATGCTGGCGCCTGCGGCTGACCTCGATGCGGATCATGATGCGGCAACCCCGTGGTGTTTTTCGGGCTCGGCGCCGCCCATCAGAAGACCGAGATGCTCGCGCGTGACGGTCGCCGCATCGAGTGGCGCCGACATCTCGCCATCATGCATGACGGCGATCCGGTCGCTGATCTCGAACAGCTCATCCAGATCTTGGCTGATCACCAATGCCGCAGCCCCGGCAGCGGTCGCATCGACCAAGGTCTGGCGAATGCGCGCCGCAGCGCCGGCATCGACACCCCAGGTCGGTTGGTTGACGACGAACACCGTCGGCTGGCGGTCGAATTCCCGGCCGAGGATCAGCTTTTGCAGGTTTCCGCCGGACAATGTCGAAGCATCCGGGTCTGCGCCGCTCTTGCGCACATCCATCGCCGAAACGATCCGCGCGAGCGCCCGTCCGAGCGCACCGGTGCGCACGATGCCGAACACCCCGCCAGACAGATAGGCCGAGGCATCGGATGCGTGGCGCGCCAGCAGCACGTTTTCCGACAGCGACAGTGTGGAAACCGCAGCATGGCCGATCCGCTCTTCGGGCGCAAAGGCGGCGCCGAGCTTGCGGCGGCCATTGGGGCCGAGATGACCGGCAGGCTTGCCGCGAATGGTGATGATATCGGCATTGCCCTGCGTCTGCTCGCCGGACAGGGCCTCGAAGAGTTCCGACTGGCCATTACCCGCGACACCGGCAATGCCAAGCACTTCGCCGGCCCGAAGCGACATGCGGATATCGCGCAGCGGCATCGAGAACGGCCCGAGCGGCGCCTGGCTGAGGCCTTCGACGCTGAACACCACCGGCTGCTCGCTGTCGGCGGGAGATGGCGTCCGCCGCACACCGGCAACTTCGGCCCCGACCATCATGGCCGCAAGGCTCGCCGCCGTCTCGCGCCGTGGATCACAGGCCCCGACAACGCGCCCGTGGCGCAGGATAGTCGCCTTGTCGCACATGCGGCGCACTTCATCGAGCCGGTGCGAAATGTAGAGGATCGATTTGCCCTCGCTCTTCAGCGTCTCCAGGGTTTCGAACAGTCGCTCGGCTTCCTGCGGCGTCAGAACCGACGTCGGCTCATCAAGAATGATCAGGCTGGGTTTCTGCAAAAGGCAGCGCACGATCTCGACCCGCTGGCGCTCGCCGACCGACAGGTCGCCAACCAAGGCTTCGGGATTGAGATGCAGGCCGTAGGCTGCTCCGAGGCGGCTTGCCTCTGCTGCTATGTCGGACAGGGCAAAACTTCCATCCAGCGAAAGCGCGATGTTTTCCGCAACCGTCAGCGAATCAAACAGCGAGAAGTGCTGGAACACCATGCCAAGGCCCAGCTTTCGCGCCTCCGATGGCGAAGACGGGCGAACCGCCTTGCCATCAAAATGCATGCTGCCCGCGTCAGGCTGCAACGAGCCGAACAGCATTTTTACGAAGGTGGACTTGCCCGCGCCATTCTCGCCAAGCAGCGCATGGATTTCGCCACGCCTGATGACGAGATCAACACCATCATTGGCTTTCAGCGGCCCGAACGACTTGGAAAAGCCGGAAACCTCGAGCAGGGGCAAACCCTTGCCTTGGTCTTGCGCGTGGGAAGCGGAAACAGTCATGAAACCGTGACAATCTGTTGACGGGAAAGACTAGGCGCCCGGATCGCGCGTTTGCAACGCAATTCGGTGCGCGCCGGTGCATTCGTCCACAGACCCGGCGTGACGCGCCACCCGGTAAGCCCGCTGCGGCAATCACGCGTCTGGACTTTGCGCGTGCGCGCAACACTATAGGCTGTCAGAAGAGGCAAATCCCATGGACACAGACATTCTCGTATCGGGCGCCGGACCGACCGGCATGGCAGCAGCGCTTGAGGCTGCTGCAGCAGGATTCACTGTGACGCTGTCAGCACCGTCCGGCACGCATCTTGAAGACGACGGCCGCACGACCGCCCTGATGCGGCCCGGCATCGACATGCTGGAAGCCTATGGCGCCTTTGAAGAGTGTCGCGAAGCTGCAGCGCCGCTGCGCACGTTGCGGATCGTTGACGACACCGGTCGCCTGTTCCGCGCGCCGCCGGTGGCGTTTGAAGCCTCCGAGGCGGGCTACGAGGAGTTCGGCTTCAACATCCCGAACAAGGCGCTGAATGCCGCGCTCGCCAAGGCCGTTACCGAAACGCCTGCGATCACCGTGCATGACGCGATGGTATCAGCCATCGCCTATGATCCCGATCATGTCACCGCAACGCTCTCGGACGGAACCCATGTGACCGCCCGCCTCGCCATCGGAGCCGATGGTGCCAATTCGTTGGTGCGTGAAGCGGCCGGGATCGGCACACGCCGGTGGGCCTATCCACAGACCGCCGTGGTCCTGGCATTCGATCACGAACGCCCGCACCATTCGATTTCGACCGAGTTTCACCGGCCGGAAGGCCCGTTCACGCAGGTTCCCCTGCCCGGCAACCGGTCAAGCCTTGTCTGGGTCCGCAAGCCTGATCTTGCCGACGAGGTGATGGCCTGGGACGAAGACCGGCTCTGCGCTGAAATCGAAAAGACCATGCATTCGATGCTCGGGCGCATCTCCAATCCGACCCGCCCGCAGGCTTGGCCGTTGTCGTCGCTGGTTGCCAACCGCTTCGGCGCCGACCGGGTGATCCTCGTTGGTCAGGCAGCCCATGTGTTCCCGCCGATCGGCGCACAGGGGCTGAACCTCGGCTTCCGCGATGTGGCCGATCTCGGCGATTGTCTTGCCAAGGGGCGCGAGGACCCGGGCGCCCGCGCGGTGACCAACCGCTACGACCGGATCCGCCGGATCGACGTCTACACCCGCACTGGCGCCGTCGACGTGCTCAATCGCTCGCTTTTGTCGAACTTCCCCGGCCTGCAGATCGGCCGCGCGGCGGGGCTGAGCGTCCTGCGCAATCTGACGCCGCTCCGCGGGCTCATCATGCGCGAAGGGATCGAACCGGGCTCCGGTTTGAAATCGCTGATGCCGTCGCGACCGAAGTCCCCGTTCAGAACAGGTCAGGCGGAAGAAGCCCCGTTGTCATGAGGTATAGGATGGTGGTTACCGAAGCGACAGACGTGACCGTGGTCAGCAGCACCATCGCAGACGCCCGCTCGACCCAGACATGGTATTGCTGGGCGATGACGAACACGTTGGTCGCCGTCGGAAGCGCCGCCAGCAGAACCGCCGAATAGACCCAGACCGGCGGAAAATCTCCGATCCACGACACCAGCACATAGGCAAGCGCCGGTTGCAGCGCGAGTTTGATCGGTATGATGAAACCGGCTTCGGCCGGCATCCGCTTGAGTGGGCGCAGCGCCAGTGTCACGCCCATGGCAAAAAGCGCGCAGGCAGCCGCCGCATTCGCCAGATAGTTGATCAGGGTTTGCGCCGGCGCGGGCGGGCGAAATTCGACGACCGCTGCCAGAATGCCGATGATGGTCGCCAGAATGAACGGGTGCAGCAGGATGCGCCGCACCACACCGATGATCAGAAGGTGGACCGGCGGACGGTGGTCGCCGTCGGACGCCAGCGCCATCATCAGCGGCGCCATGACGAAATGCAGCGTGTTGTCGAAGCAGAACACCAGCGCCACCGGCACCACGGCGGCATCGCCGAAGGCGAGCAGTGCCAGCCCCGGCCCCATGTAGCCGATATTGCCGTAGGCAGCGGCCAGACCCATCACCGTGCTTTCCGGAATGCGCCCGCCGGTGCGCAAAATGCCGATCACGAACATCAGTGCGAAGATGATGTAGGTGGACAGCGTTGTGGCGACGATGAACCGCCACTGCGTCAGTTCCTCGACCGGCGTGCGCGACAACAGGTTGAAGAACAGCGCCGGCAACGCGACATAGATGATGAAGGTGTTCATCCAGCCAAGTGCTTCGATCGGCTGGCGTGTCAGCCTTGCGGTGACAAAGCCCAGCGCAATCAACCCGAAAAATGGCAGGACAAGACCGATGACACTGGCCATGGGAGGTTGGATGACCTTTTCGCTTGGACGCGTCTGACCGGGTTAGGACGCACGGGCCAGCCATGCAAGGGCTTGAAAAGCGTGAAGTGTCCGCTCAATTGTGTGGCATGAGCCAGCAAACAAAAATCATGCGGTCTGCCCGCTACGGTATCGGCGACATGGTCAAGCACCGGATCTTTCCGTTCCGGGGCGTGATCTTCGACATCGATCCGGAATTTGCCAACACCGAGGAATGGTATGAAGCGATCCCGGCCGAGATCAGGCCGCGCCGCGACCAGCCGTTCTATCACCTGCTCGCAGAAAATGCCGAGACCGAGTATGTGGCCTATGTGTCGGAGCAGAATCTTCTGCCGGACGAGACCGGAAAGCCGCTCCGGCACCCGCAGGTCGGCGACATGTTCGACTGGAGCGAGGCTGCCGGTCGCTATCTGATGCGCAGCCAGATGGCGCACTGAGCGCCATCATCAGTTGAAGACGTCATCCTGCATCGGCAACAGCGCTTGCCGGGCTGCATGCGCCAATGATTCTGCCGGATGGGCTCCCATCACCGCCAATCGCTGCCCGAAGATGAAACAGGGAACACCGGTCACGCCGATCTGGCCGGCACGGATGATTTCGGCTGAAACCGTGTCGCGGTCGCGTGCGGAAGCGAGCGCGTCCTTCAGGCCAGGCATGTCGACACCAGCCTCTTCGACTGCCGACGCGAGGATGTCATGATCGCCGATGTTTTCACCGCGCAGGAAATAGGCGCGGAAAATCTGCTCAACGACCGCGCTTTGCGCCACGTGGCCCTTTGCACCCGCCCACCGGATCACCCGATGAGCGTCCAGCGTGTTGGGTGACTTGGCGATCGCCTCAAACGCAAAATCGATCCCTTCGCCCAATCCCTCTTCTTCAACCCGCGCGTAGATGTTGCGCGCCGCCTCGGCGCCCCCGAACTTGTTTTCGAGGTAGGTCTTCCGATCGAGGCCCTCTGGCGGCAAGGACGGGTCCAACTGAAACGGTCGCCAGGTGATCGTGAACTCGACCTCGCCCGCGAGAAGCGCTGCGGCAGCCTCCAGCCGCCGCTTTCCGATGTAGCACCACGGGCACATGACATCCGAGATGACGTCGACCGCAAGAGTTTGCGAAGGCATCTGCAAGTCCGTCATTTGGTCGACCACCAGACTGGCAGTTGGTAGCCGTAAAGCGGCGTCGGCCCGTCCGGATAGCGAATGTGGTCCCAGTGGGCGACCCAACTTTCGCGTTGGTGATACAACGGAATCGCGTAGTGGCCGGACATCAGGATCCGGTCGAGCGCCCGCACAGCTGCCGCCAGATCTTCGCGGGTCCGTGCGTTGACGATGGTCTCGATCATCGCGTCGACAGCCGGGCTCTTCACGCCTGCGAGATTGAAGGTTCCTTCCGGGTCTGCTGATTCCGTGCCCCAGCGTCCGACCTGTTCCGCCCCCGGCGACAACGAAGCCGAAAGGCTGGAAGCGGTCATGTCATAGTCCCATGTCTGGCGACGCTTCTGGAACTGCGCGTCATCGACCCCGCGAATCGCCACCGCGATACCGATCGCTTCGCCGCTGCGCTGCAAGGCCAACGCCATGCGCTCGATTTCGTTTTGCGTCGCGCCGACAACGGTTCCGATCAGCACTTCGAAGGACAGTTGAACGCCATCCTTGACCATCAAACCGCCTTCGATCGCATATCCGGCTTCCGCCAGCTTTGCCACCGCCGCGCGCAGGACATTGCGGTCACGGCCCGAACCATCGGTGACCGGCGGCGCCCAAGTCCCGTCCAGCACCGCCGGAGAGACCACATCGGGATAGGCTGCAAGCAGAGCGGTTTCGGCGGCATCGGCCGGACGCCCCAGCGCGGAGAGTTCGCTCGAGTTTTGCCAGAACGATGCCGTCCGGCGGTAGCGGCCCGAATAGAGGTTCGTGTTGACCCATTCGAAATCGAACAGCATCGCGACCGCCTCGCGCACCCGCACATCGGCAAATACCGGCCGGCGGGTGTTGAAGAAGAAACCGAGATAGTCATCCGGCTTGTCGGAGACAAAACTCGCCTGCTTCACCCGGCCTTCGGCGGCGGCCGGAAAATCGTAGGCCGTCTCCCACTTGACCGGATCGCTCTCGGCAAAGATGTCGAAAACACCCTTCTTGAAGGCTTCAAAGCGCGCCGTTCCATCGCGGAAATACTCGACCGTGACCGTGTCATGGTTGGCAAATCCGACCATGGACGGCTTTTTGGCGCCCCAGTAGTCCGGGTTGCGTTTGTAGACGATCCGCGTGCCCGGCTCGACCTTTTCGACCCTGTAGGGACCGGAACCGACCGGGATATCCAGCGTCGACTGGTCGAAGGTTTCAGCGTTCGTGGCATGCTTCGGCAGGATCGGCGTCAGCGCGATGATCAGCGGATACTCGCGGTTCGAGGTGTCATTGAAGGTGAACTTCACCGTCCGCTCACCGGTCTTTTCGATCGCCGCAATCCGGCTCATCCGGCTCGAAAAGGGTGGCCGGCCTTTCTCGGCGAAAAGTTCGTAGGTAAAGATCACGTCTTCCGGCGTGACCGGCTGGCCGTCAGACCAGCGCGCCTCGGGATCGAGCGTGAACTCGATCCAGGTGCGCTCCTCGTTCCATTCGGCGGTTTGCGCCAGAAGGCCGTAAAGCGTGAACGGCTCGTCGCGCGACCGCTGCATCAACGGCTCGAAAACCAGATTGCCGAACTCCGGATCGACGATGCCGCGCGCAGTCGTGCGCATGCTTTTCAGGACAAACGGGTTGAGGCTGTCGAATGTGCCCACGACCCCGTACGTCACTGAGCCGCCCTTGGGCGCATCGGGATTTGCATAGGGAAAGTGGGTGAAATCGGCTGGCAGCGCAGGCTCGCCATGCATCGCAAGGCCATGCAAGGGCTCGGCTTGGGCCTGCAAAGGGCTGATGGCGGCTGCAAGAATGCCGAAAAGAACCGCCGCAAGGATCTTCACGTTCATGGAAATGGCTCCGCTGTCATGATTCCGAGGGTTTGAGTTTGGCATAATCACGCCAAACACCCAATGGCACAGGACACAGCCGGTTGCAGGGTCTTTCAAGATGGGGCGTGACTGTGTATCAGGCGTCGCGGGGTCACGTCACGGTGCGGCCTCAATTGGGTTTCAGGGCTCTGCCGCGTGACAGGCCACGGCGGGAACCGCCTGCTCAGGCTTGATCGGACAAAGGACACGACTTTCATGGCACTACAATCGACATTTCTGCGCACAGCCATCGCCGCCGCCCTCATGGCAGGCGCAATGAACCATGCCAGCGCACAAACTGCCCCGGAAATTCCTGCGGGCTGGTTCAAGGTCTGCACCAAGCAGGCCGACAACGACATCTGCAATGTGCAGAACGTGCGCACCGCAGCG
This sequence comes from Roseitalea sp., assembly GCA_041752455.1. Lineage (GTDB taxonomy): Bacteria > Pseudomonadota > Alphaproteobacteria > Rhizobiales > Rhizobiaceae > JBGSWL01. The sequence continues at coordinate 73,810 of JBGSWL010000032.1, forward strand.
ACCGGCCAGCTCTTGACGGCTGTCAACCTTATCCAGATCACCGGCAAGCAGAATCGCGCGCTCTTTCAGGTCGCCGTTCCTTCAGGCCGCATCATCCCGGCAGGCGTCGGCCTGCAGATCGATGGCGGCCAGGCCCAGAAGCTGAACTACTCGATCTGCCTGCCCGACCGTTGCATCGCCGAAGCGCCGCTGACGCAGGAACTCGTCGCCGCCTTGAAGCGCGGCGGCAGTCTGACCATGACAACCGTCAATTTCCAGAGCCAGCCGAACCCGATCGAAGTGTCGCTTGAAGGGTTTACCGCAGCTTTCGATGGCGAACCGCTGAAGCAGTCCGAACTGGAAACCCGCCAGAAGGAACTCCAGGCCGAAATCGAGAAGCGTCGCCAGGAATTCCAGGACAAGCTCAAGGCCGAACAGGAAAAGGCCGTCCAGGCCAACTGACAGGCTGCCTGCCTCTCTGAACATTCTTCAGCCGCCGGGCCTTGCCCGGCGGCTTTTTCATGCGGCGTTGGCGCTGTTCGGCTTTGCGATCCTAGCAAGCTTGGTCATCAGCACAGCCGCACCGTTGAGGCGTTTTTCCGCCGTCGCCCAATCGCGCATGAAGACCACCGAATGGTCGGGTCTGATCTTGGCAAGCGAGCCCTGCTCGGAGATGAGTTGAACAAGACCGGCCGGTTCGGGGAAGCGCCGGTCACGGAACTGGACGACGGCCCCCTTCGGCCCGGCATCGAGCTTGTCGACATTGGCGGTCCGGCACAGCGCCTTGATATAGACGATCTTGAGCAGATGCTCGACTTCCGGCGGCATCGGACCGAACCGGTCAACCAGTTCAGCGCCGAAGCTGTCGATCTCGGCAATGTCGGCAAATGAGCCAAGCCGACGGTAAAGCGCCAGGCGCAGCGACAGGTCTGCGACATAGGTTTCGGGGATCATCACCGGCGTACCTATGGTGATCTGCGGCGACCACTCGCCGCGATCCGCATTGTCTTCGCCCTTGAGTTCGGCCACCGCCTCTTCCAGCATCTGCTGATAGAGCTCGAAGCCGACTTCCTTGATGTGGCCCGACTGCTCTTCGCCAAGCAGATTGCCGGCACCACGGATATCGAGGTCATGGCTGGCCAGCTGGAAGCCCGCGCCCAGCGTATCGAGGGATTGCAGCACCTTGAGCCGCCGTTCCGCAGTCGGCGTGATCGGCTTGTTGGCCGGCAGCGTGAACAGACCGTAGGCGCGCACCTTGGACCGGCCGACACGGCCGCGCAGCTGATACAGCTGGGCAAGGCCGAACATGTCGGCGCGGTGCACGATCAGCGTGTTGGCAGTCGGGATATCGAGGCCGCTTTCGACAATCGTCGTCGACAGCAACACATCATAGCGGCCGTCATAGAAGGCATTCATGATGTCTTCCAGATCGGTCGGCGCCATCTGGCCGTGCGCGACGGCAACCTTCAGTTCCGGCACTTGGTCGTCGAGAAACGCCTTGACGTCCGCAAGATCGGATATGCGCGGCACCACATAGAAACTCTGCCCGCCACGATACCGCTCGCGCAGCAGCGTCTCGCGAATGATCAGCGAATCGAACGGCGAGATGAACGTGCGCACCGCCAGCCGGTCAACCGGCGGCGTGGTGATCAGCGACAGTTCGCGAACCCCCGTCAGCGCCAACTGCAACGTGCGCGGGATCGGCGTTGCCGAAAGCGTCAGCACATGGATGTCGGATTTCAGGTCCTTCAGCTTTTCCTTGTGCTTGACGCCGAAGTGCTGCTCTTCATCGACGATCAGAAGCCCGAGATTGCGGAAGGTCACGCCCTGCCCCAGCAGCGCATGGGTGCCGACAACGATGTCGATTGTGCCATCGGCTGCGCCCTTCTTGGCCTCGGCCAGAGCCTTTGGTCCCGCCAGGCGCGACGCATGCGCCACCTGCAGCGGCAGGCCGGAGAAGCGTTCGGAGAACGAACGGAAATGCTGGCGCGCTAGTAACGTCGTTGGAACGACAACGGCCACCTGCAGACCATTCATCGCCGCAAGGAAGGCCGCGCGCAGCGCAACTTCGGTCTTGCCGAAGCCGACGTCGCCGCAGATCAACCGGTCCATCGGGCGCCCGGTTGCCATGTCGTCAAACACCGCCTCGATCGACGACAGCTGGTCCTCGGTCTCCTCATAGGGGAAGCGGGCGGCAAACTCGCCGTAGATGCCCTCAGGCGGCAACAGAACCGGCGCGGTTCGGGTGTTGCGCTCGGCGGCGATGCGGATGAGATCGCCCGCCATGTCGAGCAGCCGCTTCTTCAGCTTGGCCTTGCGCGCCTGCCATGCGCCGCCGCCCAGACGGTCGAGTTGCACCTCCGCCCCGTCCGAGCCGAATCGCGTCAGCAACTCGATGTTTTCGACCGGCAGGAACAACCGCGATTCGCCCGCGTAGAGGATTTCGAGGCAATCATGCGGTGCGCCCGCCGCTTCGATCGTTCGCAGGCCGACGAAACGCCCGATGCCGTGGTCCACATGCACGACGACGTCATCGACATTCAGCGTTGCAATGTCGGAGATGAAATCGGACGCCTTGCGGCGCTTGCGATGGCGCACCAAGCGGTCGCCGAGAATGTCCTGCTCGCCGAACACATGGGTGCCAGCCCATTCAAACCCGTGTTCTACGTTCAGGATCACCGGCGCGATCAGGTTTTGTGGCACGCGGGTGAGATCGTCGAGCGACGGCACGGTCCCGGCAAATCCGCCAAGGCCATGCTCTTCGAGGATCTGGACGAGACGGCCAAGCGAGCCTTCGGTCCAGCCGGACAGCACGATCCGTTGACCCTTGGCGCGCAGGCTGGCGATGTGCTTGGTCGCCATCTCGAACACATTAACGTCGGGCGATGCGCGTTCGGTCGCAAAATTGCGCACAGGCCGCCCGCCGAGCGGGATCACCGCTTCGGCACCCTCCGGCCGGTCGAACGGCGACAGCCGGACGGGCGAAACGGCGGAAAGCGCCGCGTCAAATCCTGCCCGGTCCAGATAAAGCATGGTCGGAGGCACCGGCTTGTAGGGCGCCGAATCGGAAGCCGATTTGCCCTGCATCTGGTCGAGGCGCGCCCGATAATACTCCTCGACCTGCGCAATGCGCTCGCCGACCGCATCGCTGACCATGTTGTCGAGCACGAAGCGGGCATCAGAAAGCGCAGAGAAGATCGTGACAAGGCCGTCGTCGAACATCGGCAGCCAATGTTCCATGCCGGAAAACCGGTTCTGCGCGACAATCGAAGCATAAAGCGGATCATCGCGCGACGGCGCACCGAATGCTTCGATGTAGCGCGTGCGGAACCGCGCGACCGTCTCGGCGTCTAGCGTCACTTCGCTCATCGGCCGAAGCACGAAGGCCGGAGCGTTTGTGGTTGTGCGTTGGCTGGCCGGGTCGAACCCGCGCAGGGACTCTACTGTGTCGCCGAAAAAGTCGAGGCGCACCGGTTCATCCGCGCCGGGTGCGAAAATGTCGAGAATGCCACCGCGGACGGCAAATTCGCCGACCTCGCGTACGGTCGGCACACGCTGGAAACCGGCGGTCGCAAGCCGTGCAACGACCGTTGCCATCCCGATCACCTGGCCGGCCTTGACCGTGATGGAGCGTGCCGCAACCGACTGCGGTGTCGGCATGCGCTGCACGATGGCGTTGGCGGTGGTGAGCAGGATGAACGGTTTGCGCGCGGCGGTCAGGTCGGCAATCTGCGCCAGCGTGTCGAGCCGCTCGGCAACCACGGCGCTGGCCGGCGAGACCCGGTCATAGGGAAGGCAATCCCATGCGGGCAGCGTCAGCACGGTCGTTCCCGGCAGGGCAAAGCCGACGATCTGCTGCACGTCGACCATCCGCGTTGCATCGCGCGCCACATAGACCACGGGCGCTCCGCCCGCTTGTCGCGCAAGACCGGCAAGCGCAAAGCCTTCCATGCCGTCGGCAACCCCGGTCAGCCAGACGGGGCCGGCGTCTGCCGGAACGTCAGGTACGGGAAACAGGCTGGTCTTGGTCGCCGTCGTGGTGTTCATGTCGGTTGGGTCACGTCAGCTTGATGGCGTGGAAGGCGCAGATCGCGCGAAACAGGTCCGTTTCCGCGTCGACCGGGACCGGTGCCTCACCCATGAACCACTTGAACAGGTCGCGGTCGTAGAGTTCCAGCAGCACTTCGAATTCGGCAAGCGTTGCTTCGTCCATGGCATCCACCTGTGCATCGGCGTAGCGGCCGAGCACGATGTCCATTTCCTTCATGCCGCGATGATTGGCGCGGAAGCGGGCGCGGCGTTGCCGCGCCTCGAGCGTCAAAGGCAGTGTCATGGCTGGATTGGTCCTTGATAGTGAATGGTGGCATATAGCGCCGACGGTGCGCCCTGTCAGCCCTTCTGCACCAGTTCGCCGGGCCTTGCCTTGCCGCGTCGTCAGACGGATAACGGCCCCATGCGCCCGTCCCTGCTTGATCCGCTGTTTGCGCCTGTCACCGTTCTGGAGGGTATCGGGGAAAAGACTGGTCGGCTGCTCGCCCATGTCGCTGCCAGCCCGTCGGACCGCGATATCCCCCATTGCGGGGCACTTGCCTTCCTGTTGCCGCACGGTTTGATCGACCGGTCGGCGCGCCCCACCATCATGGGCGCCATACCCGGAACGATCGCCACGCTGACGCTGCAGATCGATCGCCATCAGGCGCCGCCGCGCGGCCAGTCCCGGGTGCCCTACCGTGTCTTCGGCCATGACGAATCCGGGGAGATCGCCCTCACCTTCTTTCGCGGCGAACGCACCTGGCTCGAAAAGGCCCTTCCCGTCGGCGACACGGTGCTGGTGTCCGGCAAGGTCGAATGGTTCAACGGCCGCGCGTCGATGGTCCACCCGGACCATATGGTCGCGTTTGAAAAAGCCGCCGACCTGCCGCTGATCGAGCCGGTCTATCCGCTGACGGCCGGCCTCTCCGGCAAGATCCTGCGCCGTGGTATCGAGCAGGTGCTGGACCGGTTTCCGTCCCTGCCCGAATGGACGGATCAGGCACTGCTCAAGCGCGAAGGCTGGCCGTCGATAAGGGAAGCGCTTGCCGCCCTGCACAACCCGCAATCGGGCGCCGATCTCGATCCTCTGACACCGGCCCGCCGCCGGTTGGCGCATGACGAACTCCTCGCCGGACAGCTGTCGCTCGGCCTCGTGCGGCGCAAGACCCGCAAGACCGGTGGCCGGCCACTGACAGGCAACGGTGCCATCGTCGCAGCGGTGCGCGCCGCCTTCGGCCATCCGATGACCGGGGCGCAGGGCCGATCATTTGCCGAAATCGCTGCCGACATGGCCTCGCCGGAGCAGATGCTGCGCCTGCTGCAGGGCGACGTCGGGTCGGGAAAGACCATCGTCGCACTGATGGCGATGGCCCGCGCCGCCGAGGCCGGTGTCCAGTCGGCGCTGATGGTGCCGACCGAAGTGCTGGCGCGCCAGCACATGGCAACCATCGGTCCGTTGGCGCAAAAGGCCGGTCTTGCCGCCGCACTATTGACAGGCCGGGAAAAAGGCGTCGTGCGCAGCGAAATCCTTGCCAGCCTGTGCGATGGCGCCATCGATATCCTGATCGGCACGCACGCCCTGTTTCAGGATGGCGTCGATTTCCGTGATCTGGGGCTTGTGGTCGTCGATGAGCAGCACCGCTTCGGCGTGCACCAGCGGCTGCTGCTCGCCGAAAAAGGCGACAAGGCCGACATGCTGGTGATGACCGCAACGCCGATACCGCGCACGCTCGTTCTGACCGCCTATGGCGACATGGATGTCTCGCGCCTCGATGAAAAGCCGGTCGGTCGCAAGCCGATACGCACCGTGGCTATCCCTGCCGAACGGCTGGACGAACTGCGCGCGCGCATCGGCGCTGCGCTCAAGGAAGGCCGCAAGATCTACTGGGTGTGTCCGCTGGTCGAGGAAAACGACGAGCATCCGGCGACCGCCGCCGAAGTCCGCTTTGCCGACCTGGCGACCAGCTTTGGCCATCAGGTCGGCCTCGTCCATGGCCGCATGCGCCCGACCGAAAAAGACCGCGCCATGGATGATTTCAAGCAAGGGCGCACCCGCATTCTCGTGGCGACGACGGTGATCGAGGTCGGCGTCGATGTGCCGGATGCAACCATCATGGTGATCGAAAACGCCGAGCGCTTCGGCCTTGCCCAGCTGCACCAGTTACGCGGCCGGGTTGGACGTGGCGCCGACGCCTCCTCCTGCATCCTGCTGCATGCCGACCGGCTCGGCGAAACGGCACGCGCCCGGCTCGACATCATGCGCGCAACCGAAGACGGGTTCCTGATCGCCGAAGAGGACCTGCGCCTGCGCGGTGAAGGCGAAGTGCTGGGCACGCGGCAGTCAGGAGCGCCGGGGTTTCAATTGGCCCAGCTTGATGTGCACGCCGACCTTCTAGGCTTTGCCCGCGACGGCGCCCGCCTTGTGATCGAGACCGATCCGGAGCTTGTCAGCCCGCAAGGCGAGGCGTTGCGGGTGCTGCTCTACCTGTTCGAACGGGACGCAGCGATCCGCCTGCTCGATGCGGGGTGACAAAGCAATTCCAGCGAAAGTGGGCACCGGTTTCGCGTCCGGAATTGCGAAAACAGGATCCCTATTTCTTTGAGGCGGCTTTCATCGCAGCGAACTTCTCGCGAAGGCGGGCGGCAAGGCCGGGCTTGGTCTGCTGGCGAGCGCGGCCGAACCCGACCGCATCGTCGGGCACATTTTCGGTGATCACACTGCCTGAGGCGACATAGGCATTGGCGCCGATCGTGACCGGGGCCACCAGCGAGGAATTCGAGCCGATGAACGCGTTTTCGCCGATCACCGTGCGGTGCTTGTTGTAGCCGTCATAATTGCAGGTGATCGTGCCCGCGCCGATATTGGCGCCGGCGCCGACGGAAGCATCGCCCACATAGGTCAGATGGTTGACCTTGGCGCCCTCGCCGACCGCCGCATTCTTGACTTCGCAGAAATTGCCGACCTTGGCATGGGTCGCAAGGTCTGCGCCGGGGCGCAGGCGTGCAAAAGGGCCGACCTCGGCATCGGTGCCGACAGTTGCGCCTTCGATGTGGCAGAACGCCCGGATGCGTGCGCCGCCCGCGATCTTGACGCCCGGACCGAACCAGATGTTCGGCTCGAGCATCGCGCCCGCCTCGATCTGCGTATCATGGTGCAGGAAAACGGTTTCCGGTGCCTGCATCGAAACCCCTGCAAGCAGCAGCGCCCGGCGTTTCCGTGATTGCCAGATGGCCTCGACTTCGGCGAGTTCCACCCGTGTGTTGACGCCGATGACGTTCTCGACCGGTGCTTCGATCGCTTCGACGCGCAGCTTCTCGCTGTGGGCGATTTCAACGGCATCGGTCAGGTAATATTCGCCCTTGGTGTTGTGATTGCCGATTGCAGCCAGAAGCCCAGCCATCCGCCGACCGGAAAATGCCATCAGCCCGCCATTGCAGAACCGGATCGCGCGCTCGGTCTCGCTGGCATCCTTGTGCTCGCGGATCGCGATCACAGCGCCCGCCCGTTCGATGATCCGCCCATAGCCGGTCGGATCGGCTGGCCGGAAACCGACCACGACCAGATCGGCCCCGTGGGCCAGCCGCGCCCGGGCGCTCATCAAGACGTCCGGCTCGACAAGCGGCGTATCGCCGAACAGCACCAGCACATCGTCAAAACCGCGCGCAATCGCCGGCAACGCCGCCTTGACCGCATCGGCGGTGCCAAGCTGCTGTTGCTGGACGAAGCTTTCAGCCTCCAGGCCAAGCTTGGCCATCGTATCGCGAACCAAAGACGCGCCGTGACCGACCACGAGTGCAACCTGATCAGCACCGGACTGGCGCGCGGCACCGACCACATGGGCAACCATCGGCAAGCCCGCGACCGGATACAGAACCTTCGGCAGGTCCGATTTCATGCGCGTACCCTGCCCCGCGGCGAGGATTATGGTCAGGCAGGTGCGGTTCATCGGCGGAAACTCCCACGCTCGGCAAGGAAGAGGACAACTCAGCGCATAGACCCAATTGGTATATTTTTGAAGAAGGACGCGCCTTGCCGGTCCTGCCGCAAATGGCTAGTCCATGCAGATGAGCGATACACCCGACCGCCAGGACAGGCTTGCCTATGCCGTGATGCTGGCAACGCCGCTGTTCTTTTCAACCAACATCATCTTTGGCCGTTATGTATCTGAAGACACGGCGCCATTCGTGCTGGCCACCTTTCGCTGGGCGGCCGTTGCGGCGATCCTGCTGCCATTTGCCGTCGCACGGTCGGGCGCAGCCATGGCCGATCTCCTGCGCACCCAATGGCCACTTCTGGCAATCCTGGGCGTGCTCGGCATGGGGATCTGTGGAGGCGGCGTTTACCTTGGCTTGTCCTTGACGTCAGCCACCAATGCCACGCTGATCTATTCGGTCGCGCCGGTTCTGATAATCGTGCTGGAAGCGGTGTTCAAGGGACGCAAGACCGGCCTTCGCGAAATCATCGGCGCCGCACTCGCCTTTGCCGGTGTCGTCTGGATCGTGCTTCGCGGCGATCTTGCGCGCCTTGTGACGTTCCAGTTCAACACCGGTGATCTGCTGATCGCGCTCGCTGCCTTGTCATGGGCGGGCTATTCGATCCTCTACCGGTCGAAAGCGCTGGGCGGCCTCGACAACATCAGCCTCTTTGCCATCGTTGCCGTGTTCGGCGCTTTTGCCAATCTGCCATTTGCCGCGCTCGACCTGATGTCCGGGCAAGGGCTGCCAGCAACCGCCAATGCGTGGAAGGCAACGGCGGGAATCATTTTCATCTCGTCGCTTATGGCGTTCATGGGCTTCCAGTACGGCGTGCGCGCGCTCGGCGCATCGGTCGCCGGGCTGTTCATGTACCTGATGACACCATGGGGCGTGCTGATGGCCGTGCTGTTTCTCGGTGAGCGCCTGTCCGGCTTTCACGCCGTCGGGATCGCTCTTGTCATGACCGGTGTCATTCTCGCAACGCTGCCGAAAAGCCTGTTTGCCGCGCGAAAGCCCGACTGATCAACCAAGCCTGCCGAGTGCCGGAAACGTCTCCAGCAGCCAGAACGAAAACGCCTGCATGCCACCGGTCAGGAACATCAGTCCTGCAATCACCAGAAGAACACCGATCAGCTTTTCGACTGATCCGAGGTGACGACGGAACCGGCCGAGGAACGCCATGAATGCGCCGGAAAACAGCGCTGCCAGCAGGAACGGGATGCCAAGACCGGCAGAATAGGCGGCAAGCAACGCCGCCCCTTCGCCGACGCTGTCACGCGCGCCTGCCATGGTCAGGATCGGGCCGAGCACCGGGCCGATGCACGGCGTCCAGCCGAACGCGAACGCAAGGCCCATGGCATAGGCGGCCAGAGGATTGGCCGGCGCCCCGCGCGTCTGGAACCGCGCTTCCCGCGACAAAAGGCCGATGCGGAACACGCCGAGAAAGTTCAGCCCCATCAAGATGATCATGACACCGGCGACCATCGCAAGTTCGGTTTGCCAGACGCGCAGGAACGAGCCGATTGTCGAAGCACCCGCACCGAGCGCGATGAACACGGTCGAAAACCCGGCGACAAAGGCCAAAGCCGCAAAAACCAGTGGCCAGCGCACGGCTGCAGGCGTTGCAACCGCTGCCCCATCGCCACCGGCCATAGGCGTTGCGCGGAAATCATCCATCGAAACACCGGCCATATAGCAAAGGTACGGTGGCACCAGCGGCAGGACGCATGGGCTCAGGAACGAGACCGCTCCGGCGAGAAAGGCACTGGCAAATGTCACGTCCATGACGATTTCTGTATCCGTTTACAGGGTCTCAAGGTGTTTAATGGCAAGGTCTAGCGATCAAACGCTTCACATGCCAGTCACCACGCCGTCATCTGCGGCGCCATGACACGGGCACGCTGCGGCGCAGAATGCAGTTGACCACACCGGACGGTTTTCCTAAGGACGTGGCAATCCGCAAGCTGGCATCCAAGGCTGCGGAACAGGTTTGATCGCGTAGCTCAGCCGGTAGAGCAGCTGACTTTTAATCAGCGGGTCGTGGGTTCGAGTCCCACCGCGATCACCACATTCACCCACACAACGAAATGCGTCATGGCTTTGTCGCAGGCCGCTTCAGCCCGAGGAATTTCCGCACATTGTCGAGCATGCGCTGCCGGTGCCGTTTGCGCAGTATCGCCCTGTGTTGTTCACGCGGATATTCGTAGAGGCCGCATTGCATGCAGGTGATGCGTTGGCCGCAGCGTTCCACCCAGCATTTCACGTCGTGGTCAAAGGCCAGCGCCACCCGCTCGAGATGCTCTGTGCCGGTGCCCTTGACGAGGATCAGCTCATCGGCGCGCGCAGTCTGCCGGATGTGGTCGTGCAGGTTTTTCACCGTATGCACCAGCGTGAATTGCCCGGGAGCGGCATCGCGCACGGCATCGGCGTAGCGGTGTGCATTGTCGCCATGGGCGATCACGGCGTCGCTTGCATCACGCGCCATCCTGTAGGTATCGCGATACTTGGCCTTCGGGTTTCCGGCAAAGTCGGAGATTTGCGACAGGACGATCCGCTTGTAGGGAACATCTGCGGCCTTCATGGTCTCGATCGGCAGCGCCATGGAGAGCCACGGCGATTTGTAGCAATCCAGCATGAAGGTCGGGCCATTCCTGGCGCGGTAAATCTGGCAGCGGTTGTCGACCGGCGTGAAGCTGGCGATGCGCTCGCAAACCACGTCTGGCGAAACTCCCAGTTCCACCGCGGCAGCAAACGCCGCCGCAATCGACAGCCAGAAGTGCTCGCCGACCAGTTGCGCGGTGATGCAGTGTTTGCCGCCGCGCCATGAAATGGTCAGCGTCAAGGGTACCGGATAACGATAGGGCTCGACGGTGGCACGGTAGTCGGCCTCGTTGTCCCGCGCGAAGGTGACAATCCGTTCCTTGGTTCGCGTCGCCATCGACATGACGTGCGGATCGTCCGCGTTCAACAAAGCAAGGCCACCCGGCGCCACGCAGGCGACCAGGCCACCCTTTTCCTCGGCAACCGCCTCGCGCGTCCGAAACCGCGTGTAGTGGTCAAGTCCGACCAAGGTGATGATCGCGATGTCAGGCCGGACAATGCTGGCCATCGGCATGATCGACCCCGGTCCGCTGGCTCCTACCTCGACCACACAATAGTCGTCGCCGCGGCGGGTCTTCCCGACCGCATCGATAACAGGAAAGACCGTGTTGTGATCGAGCGTCGTGCGCACCTTGCCTTGACCGGCCAGAATGTGGGCAAGCAGGCACGTGGTTGTGGATTTCGCCGCGCTGCCGGTCGTGGCGATGAATTTTGCCGATGAACCGGCGCGATTGGCGCGCGCCAGCGCCGACTTGCGCAAGTAGCGAACTTTGTGGCGCGCTTTGCGCAGCCGCGCCTTGAACTTTCCCCAGCCTGTGGTCGGTGTTGCCCGCGCCAAGCGCTGTCCCTCTTGCGATCCGCCGCCGCAAAATATCAGACCAGCGGTCATCGAAAATGACAAGGCCGGGATTTGGTGGCTGCTATCCCAGACGGTCCGACGCATAGGCGCCGGGGCTTGGCGGGAACACGATCACACGGTTGCCGTTCATGAAGACACGGTGCTGGGCGTGGGCATGCACTGCGCGCGCAAGCACCTGGCTTTCCACGTCGCGTCCCAGCGACACATAGTCGGCAGCCGACTGGGCATGCGTCACGCGCGCCGTGTCCTGTTCGATGATCGGGCCTTCGTCAAGCGCAGCCGTCACATAGTGAGCCGTCGCACCGATCAGTTTGACGCCGCGCTCATAGGCCTGCTTGTAGGGGTTGGCACCCTTGAAGCTCGGCAGGAACGAGTGGTGGATATTGATGATCTTGCCGGCCATCTGCCGGGTCAGCTCTTCCGACAGCACCTGCATGTAACGGGCAAGGACGATCAGTTCGGTCCCTGATTCGTTGACGACATCGAGAAGTTTGCGCTCGGCAACATCCTTGTTGTCCTTCGTCACAGTGATGTGGTGGAACGGAATGTCGTGATTGACGACGATCTTCTGGTAGTCGAAATGGTTCGACACCACCCCGACGATATCGATCGGCAGCGCCCCGATCCGCCAGCGGTAGAGCAGATCGTTGAGGCAGTGGCCGAACCGCGACACCATGATCAGCACCTTCATGCGCTCGGCGGGATCATAGACATTGTAGGCCATCGCAAAGCGGTCGGCGATCGGCTGGAAACCTTGCGTAAGGGTTTCCCGGCCGACACCCTGTTCCGACACGAAGCTGACGCGCATGAAGAATTCACCGGTCACCTGGTCGTCGAATTGCGACGCATCGGTGATGTTGCATCCGTTTTCGGCAAGGTAGGCGGCGATGGCGGCGACGATCCCGCGCGTGGATGCGCAGGTGACGGTCAAGACGAACGGCTGCATGTTTCCCCCGACAAACTTCGCCTCAAACGAGGCGGCTTTGACGGACCGCTGCCTCGATGAAGCTTGCAAACAATGGATGCGGCTCGAACGGCCGCGACTTCAATTCCGGGTGGTATTGGACACCGATGAACCACGGATGATCGTCATACTCGATCGTCTCCGGCAGAACGCCGTCCGGAGACAGACCCGAGAAACGAAGACCGGCGTTTTCCAGTTGATCCTTGAACCCGACATTGACTTCATACCGGTGCCGGTGACGCTCGGAAATTGTGCCAGCGCCATAGATTGACGCAATTCTGCTCGTCGGATCGAGATCGGCCCGGTAGGCGCCCAGCCGCATCGTGCCGCCAAGATCGCCATTGGCCTTGCGGACCTCCAGCATGTTGCCCTTCAGCCATTCCGTCATGATGCCGACGACAGCCGTGCCGGGCTTGCCGAACTCGCTGGAGACCGCATCGGTGATGCCGGCCAGATTGCGCGCTGCATCGAGCACGGCCATCTGCATGCCGTAGCAGATGCCGAAATAGGGAACCATGCGCTCACGGGCAAAGGTTGCCGCGCGGATCTTGCCTTCCACGCCGCGCTCGCCGAAGCCGCCGGGGACCAGAATCCCGTGCACCTTTTCCAGAAGCGGCGCCGGATCTTCTGTCTCGAATATCTCCGATTCGATCCATTCGAGGTTGACTTTGACCCGGTTGGCAATGCCGCCGTGGTGCAGCGCCTCGATCAGCGATTTGTAGGCATCCTTGAGACCGGTATACTTGCCGACGATGGCAATCGTGACCGCGCCTTCCGGATTGTGGATGCGGTCGCAGACATCGGCCCAGACATGCATGCGCGGCTGCGGCGCCGGGTCGATCCCGAAGGCGGCCAGCACTTCCGCATCGAGGCCTTCCTCGTGATAGGCCCGCGGCACGTCATAGATGTTGGCAACATCGAGCGCCTGGATGACCGCGCTTTCGCGCACATTGCAGAACAGTGACAACTTGCGCCGTTCCGCCTGCGGGATCGGCCGGTCGGCGCGCACCAGCAAGATGTCGGGAGCAATACCGATCGAGCGAAGTTCCTTGACCGAATGCTGCGTCGGCTTGGTCTTCAACTCGCCGGCCGCCGGAATATACGGCATCAATGTGAGGTGCACGTAGACAGCCGATTGGCGCGGCAGATCGTTGCCGAGCTGGCGGATCGCCTCCATGAACGGCATCGCCTCGATGTCGCCGGCGGTGCCGCCGATCTCGCAGAGCACGAAGTCAAAGCCTTCGTTGCCATCAAGGACGAACTGTTTGATCTCGTCGGTCACGTGCGGAATGACCTGAACGGTCCCGCCGAGATAGTCGCCGCGCCGTTCCTTGGTGATGATGTTCTGGTAGATGCGACCGGTCGTTATGTTGTCGTTTCGATTGGCCGAACGCCCGGTGAACCGCTCATAGTGGCCGAGATCAAGGTCGGTTTCGGCGCCGTCATCGGTGACGAACACCTCGCCATGCTGATAGGGCGACATCGTTCCCGGATCGACATTGAGATAGGGATCGAGCTTTTTCAGCCGCACGGAATAACCGCGCGCCTGCAAGAGCGCACCGAGCGCTGCGGAAGCGATGCCTTTTCCCAAGGAGGAGACCACGCCGCCGGTGATGAAAACATACCGTGCCATGGGACCTCACGCTTAAGTGCGGACTGGCGATTCCGCAAAGGAAATTTCAGACGGGCGAAAAGTTGCGCACGACATTCTCGTGCGCAATGCGGGCACGATGCAGCGCGGAGCCGATCAGTTCTGCGGTACGCTTGGCGCGGGCGTGGTTGGCGCAGGCGCTGCCGGTGCTGCGGCAGGCGCAGTTTCTGCAGCGGGCTCCGGTGCAGTGCCCTGTGCC
>JBGSWL010000033.1:0-9771 GCA_041752455.1 Roseitalea sp.
GCGACCGGCCTCGACCACCTCGTTTCGGCAGGCCTTTCGCTCGGCGCCGATGTGCCGATGTGCCTGGTCGGCAAGCCGGCGCGGGTTTCCGGCGTCGGTGACATCATCGCGCCCGTCGCCAACTTTCCTTCGCTTGCTGCAGTGCTCGTCAACCCCGGCACGGCTGTCGCAACAGCTTCGGCTTTTGCAGCCTTGGCACGGCGCGATCATGCACCGCTTCCCGATCTGCCGGCTGGCACCATCACTGCGACGGCCATCACCGATTGGCTTGGCGCGCAAACACGCAACGACCTTTTCGAGCCGGCAGCACAGATTGCACCGGTGATCGTCGATGTCCTTGCCGCGCTTTCGGCAAGCGGTGCGCAGTTTGCCCGGATGTCCGGTTCCGGAGCCACCTGTTTCGGCTTGTATGGAAACCGGGAGACGGCGCAGAATGCAGCATCCGCGATCCGCACCAGCCAGCCGGATTGGTGGGTGACGGCGACCACACTCAAGGGAAGCGAGCCGGAAACGGCAAGCAGATGATCATGAACCGGATAGACGAGGCCCGCCCCTTCATCGCGCTTTCGATTGCCGTGCTGACGGTTTCCGACACGCGCAGCCTCGATGATGACAAGTCCGGCCGGACGCTGGCCGAACGGCTCACAGAGGCCGGTCACCGGCTGGCGGCACGGGCCATCGTCACCGATGATCGCGCCGAGATCGCCGCGCAGGTTCAGGCATTTGCGAACGAGCCGTCGATCGACATCGTCATCACCACGGGCGGTACCGGATTCACCGGCCGCGACGTGACGCCGGAGGCCATCGAGCCGCTGTTCGACAAGCGGATGGACGGTTTTTCGCAGCTGTTTCACCAGCTTTCCTACGAAAAGATCGGCACATCGACGATCCAGTCGCGGGCAACGGCCGGCCTTATCGGAACGACGTTCGTGTTTGTGCTTCCCGGATCACCCGGCGCCTGCCGGGATGCCTGGGACGGCATCTTGAAGTGGCAGCTGGACTATCGCCACATGCCCTGCAACTTCGTCGAGATCATGCCGCGGCTGGACGAGCACTTGCGGCGCGGGGCCGGAAAGGTCGTTTGACTTTTTTCCGGATCAGGAAGGCTCGGCGAATATGCCGGCGCGCAGGGATGAAAGTGCCAGCCCGTTTCCGAGCCGGTCGATCGTGGCGTTTCCGCCAAGGGTGGCCAGCGCCTGACGGCGCGAAATCAGCAGACCACGCGCGAACCGGCCCTTTGCTGTTTGCGGAAACAAGACGCGCTTCCACAATGGCCGTTGGCCATCATCAACGAGGCGAAACTGCGCCGCGCCTGCAGCACCCGCTGGCGCGTTGACATGCGCCAGCACCGCCTCACCCCACCCCTCGGCCAGCCGCGCACCGGGCGCAAGGACCAGCAGCCAGTCGCTGCGGGTCTCTTCGATGACCTGCCGGAGCGACCTGTCGGCTTGTGCCACAAACCTGCAGCCGGCAAATTCGGCGACCTGCCGGGTGGAATCGCCGGACCCCGCATCAAAAACGATCACTTCGCTGACCATGCCATCGACAGCGGCGCGCACCAGACCGGCCAGCATGCGCGCCAGCCGCTCTTCATCGTCATGGGTGGGGATCAGCACCGAGATCATCACAAACGCCTAGCCCAAGTTCTGCAGCAACGCAAAATCGCGATTTTGTTCTTGTATTGTTCTCTTATCCGATATAGGAATTTTGTCATCAGAATCGTGGAGCAAGCCGATGAAAGCCGTCGCCCAAGCCGATGCCATCGCGTTCATGGCAGGACATTTCGATGCCGCCGACTTCGCCAATGCGCATGTCGATGCCAGCGGGCTGCGCGTTTCGCGTGGGCGCATGCGCGGCAGGGCCAGTGCACTCAATCCGTCCGGCCGTTTCGAGACGCATTCACGGGTGCTGGAAGACGATGGCTGGTCTTCGCTGGAAGATCTTCCCGCCTTCAAGACCGAAGTGCAGACCGAAGAGGCGCGCACGATCATCACGCGCAACCAGTCTCCGGACATCTCGTTCGATCGTTCGATCAACCCCTACAGGGGCTGCGAGCACGGCTGCGTCTATTGTTTTGCGCGCCCGACACACGCCTATTCCGGCATGTCGCCGGGTCTTGATTTCGAGAGCAAGCTGTTCGTCAAACCCGATGCGGCGCGGCTTCTGGAAAAAGAGATCACCCGTCCCGGCTATGAAGTGCGGCCGATCGCCATCGGAACCAACACCGATCCCTATCAGCCGATCGAGCGCGACTACATGCTGATGCGGTCGATCCTTGAAGTGCTTGACCGCTACAACCATCCCGTCGGCATCGTCACCAAGTCGGCGCTGGTGATGCGCGACGTGGACATCCTGTCGCGCATGGCTGACCGTGGTCTTGCAAAGGTTGCCCTGTCGATCACGACGATGGACCGCATGCTGGCGCGCACGATGGAGCCGCGCGCTTCGACCCCGACGCGGCGTCTGGAAGCGATCAAGGCGCTGACCGATGCCGGTGTGCCGACCTCGGTCATGGTGGCGCCGGTCATTCCGGGGCTCAACGATCACGAGATCGAGCGCATCCTTGATTCGGCTGCAGCCATGGGCGCGCGCGAGGCCGGCTATGTGCTGCTGCGCCTGCCGCTGGAAGTGGCGCCGATCTTCAAGGAATGGCTGCTGCGCCATTATCCGGAGCGCTACCGGCATGTGATGAGCCTCATCCGCTCGATGCGCGGCGGCAAGGATTATGATGCCGAGTGGGGCAAGCGGATGCGTGGCACCGGTCCGTATGCCTGGCAGATCGCGCGGCGCGTCGAACTGGCGTCCAAGCGGCTTGGCCTCAATGCCCGGCGCCGGCAGTTGCGTACCGATCTCTTCATCCAGCCAGCCCCGCAAGGAGAACAACTGGCGCTTCTGTAACACCGCCATCCGCGCCTGCTCCAGCTTCCCGGTCCGTCCCCACCCACCCGGAACCTTGCAGGTGCGGTTTCTCCGCCGGCCCTCCCCCTGTCCCCATGCGCCGCCAGTCCCCTGCGGCCCCGGGAGGTGCCGGCGGAATGTCTTTTTTCGGCGTGCCTTGCGGGGTGTGTTCCCGCCGTGCTTATCAAGGCCATGGGCAAACGCGGACAATCGCTGATTCACGGTGAAAACCAGCGCCGTTGCGGCCCGGACTTTTCCGTCGAGGCCAGTCTTCACCGTGATGGTCTGCAGCTCGTTGCCGGTGTCGACGAGGCGGGACGTGGACCGCTCGCCGGTCCTGTCGTCGCCGCCGCCGTGATCCTCAATGAAGCGTGCATTCCTGCTGGACTCGATGATTCCAAGGCCATGACTGCACGGCGGCGGGCGCAGGCGTTTGATGCCATCATGGCGTCGGCGAAATCCGTCGCCATCGTCAGCATGTCAGCCGCAACGATCGATGCCAGCGATATCCGGAAGGCTTCACTGGCGGCGATGGCGCGCGCCATACACGCGCTGGCACTTGCGCCGGACGCCGCGCTTTTCGATGGGCGCGATATCCCGGCCGATCTTCCGACGCTTGCAGCCGCCCGCGCGGTGATCGGTGGTGACGCCAAATGTCTGTCGATTGCCGCAGCCTCGATCCTCGCCAAGGTCACCCGCGACCGCATGCTGGTACATCTCGATGCCTGTCATCCGGCGTTCGGATTTGCCGGACACAAGGGCTATGGCGCCACTTCCCATAGGGAAGCGATTGCGGCGCACGGTGGCATCGACCGGGTCCACCGTTTCAGCTTCCGGCCGCTGCGCGCCGATTGAGCGCAACAAAAAACCGCGCTTGCGGCGCGGTTTCTCAAGTCAGAGAAAAAACGTGTTTGCCGGTCAGTTCATGTGCTTCTTGACGTCAGCAAGCGAGGCCTTGAACAGCGATGCAGCCTTTTCGGTCGTCACCTTGCCGCTCAACAGCCGGTCGGCAGCGGCAACGGCAAGATCAACCGCCGAGGCGCGAACTTCGTTCACGGCATCGGCTTCTGCCTGCGCGATCTTCTGTTCGGCCAGAATCGTGCGCCGGGCGATATACTCCTCGGTGCGCACCTTGGCCTCGGCGGTCAGATGTTCGGCCTCGCGACGCGCTGCCTCGACCATGTCGGCCGCTTCCTGTTCCGCTTCACGGCGCTTGCGCTGATAGTCCGCCAGGAGACCTTGCGCTTCTTCGCGCAGGCGACGGGCTTCATCGAGTTCGTGGCGGATCTTGTCGCCGCGCGCATCGAGCGCCTTGGTCACCATTGCCGGTACCTTCATGTACACGACGATCGCCAGGAAGATGATGAGGCCGACAAAAGCCCAGAAGGTTGCATCAAACATCGGTTGCTCTCTCAGCGGCCAGAGGTGTCAAGCGCACCGGCAATCTCGTCAGCGGTTGGCTTGCTGCCGATCAGGTGCTCGATGATGGTGGCGGTGGTGTCGGTGGCGATTGCACCGACTTCGCCCATGGCCTTGTCGCGGATCGAGGAGATCCGGGCCTCGGCTTCAGCCAGTTTGCCGGCAAGGTCGGCTTCGATGCGGGTCCGCTCGGCTGCGGCTTCCGCCTTGGCCTTGTCGCGCGCTTTCTGGGCAATCTCGTTGGCAGACCGGCGAGCTTCGGCCAGTTCCTGCTCGTGGGCGGCAAGCGATGCATCGGCTTCCCGCTGCAGTTCGCGAACCTTGTCGAGATCGGTGGCGATCCGGTCCGAGCGCGTCTCGAGGATTTCGCCGATGCGCGGCGAAATCACCTTTGCCACGAACCAGTAGAAAAAGCCGAACGTGATCGCCAACCAGAAAATCTGGGACGCAAAGGTTGCGGGATCGAACGGCGGAAATACGCCGCCGTGCCCGCCTTCAGCGGCTTCAGCGCCAGCAGCCATGGCCTTGGTGATGAACATGTCCAACCCCGGTCAATTTCGGATCGAGCCCGGCCGGCCGCGGCCGTCGGGCTCGTATGCGAAGAACAGGACGACCGGTTGAGCGGCCGCCCGATCCCGTTCGATCAGACTGCGAACAGGAGAAGAAGCGCAACGAGCAGCGAGAAGATGCCCAGAGCTTCGGTAACGGCGAAGCCGAAAATCAGACGGCCGAACTGGCTGTCGGCGGCCGACGGGTTGCGCAGTGCGCCCGACAGGTAGCTGCCGAAAATGTTGCCGAGGCCGAGTGCGGTGCCTGCCATGCCGAGGCATGCGAGGCCGGCGCCGAGGTATTTTGCTGCTTCTGCTTCCATGATGAACTCTCCTGTGGATTGTCTTGCAGTCGGGATAACGTGCAGTGGGCGTTGTC
Source organism: Roseitalea sp. (assembly GCA_041752455.1). Lineage (GTDB taxonomy): Bacteria > Pseudomonadota > Alphaproteobacteria > Rhizobiales > Rhizobiaceae > JBGSWL01. Next base: position 5,245 of record JBGSWL010000033.1, read on the forward strand.
GGGCGGATGCCCGGGTGAAACGTCAGTGGCTCGGATGCAGTGCGTCGTTAAGATACATGCAGGTCAGAACCGCGAACACATAGGCCTGGAGGAAAGCCACCAGAAATTCGAGGCCGGTGATGGCGACTGTCATGAACAGCGGCAGGATCGAACCCGCCACGCCCACTGCGCCGGCTGCCGACATCGAGGCAACAAAGCCGGCAAACACCTTCAGCGTGATGTGCCCGGCCAGCATGTTGGCGAAAAGACGCACGGACAGGCTGATCGGACGCGACAGGAACGACACGATCTCGATCGGCACAACCAGTGGCATGATGTAGACCGGCACGCCATCGGGAACGAAAAGGCCGAGGAATTTCAGGCCATGCTTCCAGAAGCCGTAAACCGTGACGGTACCGATGACGAGCATCGCCAGTGCGAAGGTCACGATGATGTGGCTCGTCACGGTGAAGAAGTACGGGATCATGCCGAACAGGTTGGCAAACAGCACGAACATGAACAGCGAGAACACCAGCGGGAAGAACTTCATGCCCTGCGTGCCGGCGGCATCACGCAGCATAGAGGCCACGAACTCGTAGGACATTTCGGCCAGCGACTGCAGGCGACCGGGAACCAGCCCGCCTTTGGCGCTGCCGAACCACAGGAATGCCGACGCAGCGGCGACTGTTGCGACCATGAACAGCGATGAGTTGGTAAACGACAAGTCTAGACCAGCGACGTTTTCCAGCGGGATGATCTGCTGGATCTTGAACTGGTGGATAGGGTCGTTTGCCACCTTGTTAACTCCGCCGTATCGGCCCTCAGGCCATGTTGTCTTTGTCAGGCCCGCTGTCCTTGCGGACCCGGCCCTCAGGTTCGGCGACCATGCCGGCCGCCCGAAGAACGTTCACGATCCCGGCGCCAAATCCGACAAAAAGGAAGATGATCATCCCCCAAGGCGTCGTGCCGGCAAACTGGTCGATCAGGTACCCGAGCCCGGCCCCGACAAGAATGCCGGCAACAAACTCTGTCGAGAGCTTCATGGCCCTGCCGAACCCGGCTTGGCCACTCGTTCCCGCCTGATGCATCGCCACCGGCTTCTGGTGCTGGCGCATGGCGTCTTCCAACGCCTGGCGCCGACGATCAAGATCGGACATTTCCGGGTCGACCGGTTCGTAGTCCTTGTTCGCAGGAGGTTTCCGGCTACCGTTTTGTCCGGAAGATTTGATTCCAGACGTTGCCATGAGCCCGATCCGCATGCGCACCAAGGGACCAACCGACCCTCGAAATTGCGCGCACCATAGTTTCGGGTCAAAAGCTAGTCAAGGCGCGCCGCCAATCTTCTGAAAGGCGCAATTAATCAACAATATCAATATTTTAAGCTATGCAGGCAAAATCCCTGTGACGGCTTTGCCGGTGCTTCTTTCGCAGTGCGGCAGAACGGCACCAGAAAGCTATCAGCTCCAGCCGCCGCGATAGGTCTTGTAAAAGACATGCAGGCCGATGCGGGCGGCGCGCTTCATGCTGCGTGCCCAGCGCGGGCTGACATAGGTTGCGTGGTAGTGGGTTGCAGAGCCGACCTCGTCCAGCCAGATCTTTCCGGCGGTCACAGCCATCGCGATGTCGCGGGCGGTTTGCCAGTGTTCGCGCGAATCGATGCGGTCGCGAATGCCGTCGCAGGCAAAGGAGAACTGGCAGCGATTGCGCCAGTGGTCGTTCTGGTAGACGACGCCGCAGATGGTGTTCGGGAAGGTCGGATTGCGCACGCGGTTGAGAATGACCTGCGCCACCGCGGCCTGTCCGCGGGTCGATTCGCCGCGCGCTTCGAAGTAGATTCCTTCTGCCAGGCACTTCTGTTCGGCAGCGGCAAATGCGTTGGCAGGCAGTGCCGTGCGCGCCCAGGAGAAGTCGCTCTTGGGAACCGGCGGGATGAACCGGCCTCGCGACTGGTCGTCGTTCTTCAGGAGCGTTTCAAACGGTGACTGGTCGGCAAAGTCCGGTGCGGGCGGCGCATAGGCGGTCGCCAGAATGTCGGGCTGGTCGTTGGTGACGAGCGAAGCGAGCATCACCGGAACGCCGACCGGAGCCGGCTTTTCCTCGCGTACATGGAAGGCCAGCGCGATCTCCATTTCGCTGCCGCGAATCTTCGGCTTTTCAAAGACCATGCGAACGCCGTCGTCGATTCTCGGGCGCAGCAGATTGGATTGGCGCTCGAGAATCGATCCGGCTGAAAACGCCTTGGGCGGGGCCGACGGGGAGACGGTCGCGATCCGGCCGGTCTTCTGGCTGCGGTTGATGCGGTCCTCGTCGGAGGTTTCCGACATCACGGCCTTGGTCGCAGACAGTGCGACGGTCCCGCCAAAGGCGTCATTGTCCGGGGCTTTTACGGCTCCGGTGATGATCGGGTCGATGCCAAAGGGTACTTCACCGGCATGGATCGAACCGGCGCCTGCGCGGTCCACGTGTACTTTCCAACGCGCTGCCGAGCCGGTCTCGGCGCCGGCAATCAGCGTCGTGACATCCTGGAAGGACAACGGTGTCGGATTTGACAGCAGGATGGCGGACGCAAATGCCGCCGAAATACCACCACGGACGGCCAGAACACGGAACAGACCCACCATCACACTCCACGCAACAAACAGAAGCTTTCGTGGCGGTGAAAATGATCGATTAACCTTGACGCCCGGTTAATCGATCGGCCTTTGCTCAAAAAGCCTCAGTTCTTGCGCTTGGCTTTCGAGGCGTAAGGGTTGTCCGAACCGCGCAGGAAGATGCGGATCGGCACGCCCGGCAAGGCAAAGTCCTCGCGCAGATTGTTGGTGAGATACCGAAGATAGGATTCCGGCACCGCCTCCGGCCGCGAGCAAGAAATGACAAAGCCCGGCGGCCGCGTCTTGGCCTGCGTCATGTATTTCAGCTTGAGGCGACGCCCGGAGACCGCGGGTGGCGGATGATGATCCGTAACCGCCTGAAGCCAGCGGTTGAGCCGGGCGGTGGAGATGCGGCGGTTCCAGACCTTGTGGGTCGCAATGATCTCATCCATCAGCCGATCAAGGCCAAAGCCGGTTTCGGCCGAAACCGGAATGGCGCGAAGGCCGCGAATCTGTGGCAGAAGCCGGGTCGCCTTCTCGTGCAGTTCCTTCAGCAGTTCCTGGCGGTCTTCCACCAGATCCCACTTGTTGAAGGCGATGACCGGCGCACGGCCTTCGCGCGCGATCAGGTCGACTATCTGCAGGTCCTGCTTTTCAAATGGGATCAGCGCATCAAACACGATGACGACGACTTCGGCAAAGCGGATGGCGCGAAGGCCGTCGCCTACCGACAACTTCTCAAGCTTCTCCTGGACGCGTGCCTTGCGCCGCATGCCGGCCGTATCGAACAGGCGCACCGGGCGGTCGCGCCACACCCAGTCGACGGAAATGCTGTCACGGGTAATGCCAGCCTCCGGACCGGTCAAAAGCCGATCCTGCCCGATCAGCTTGTTGATCATCGTCGACTTTCCGGCATTCGGCCGCCCGACGATGGCAATGCGCATCGGGCGCGTCTCGTCATAGGTCGCGGCGACGCCGTCGATGCCGTCGGAATCTTCGTCGCCGGTGATCGCGATGTCGGTTTCAGCGATGTCGGCGAGCGCGGCAGCCAGTTCTTCAGCCTCGCGGAACGGTTTGAGGCCGATGGCAGCGACCAGCGAATCGCGAAGGTCCGACATGCCAAGCCCGTGTTCGGCGGAAACCCCGACGGCTTCGCCAAGGCCGAGCGAAAAGGCATCGTAGAAACCAGCCTCGGCGCCGCGTGCTTCGGCCTTGTTGGCAACCAGCACCACCGGCTTGCCGGAACGGCGCAGGATTTCGGCAAAGACGCTGTCAGAGGCAGTCAGCCCCTGCTTTGCATCGACGATGAACATCGAGACGTCAGCTTCGGCCACGGCCATTTCGGTCTGGGCGCGCATGCGGCCGGACAGGCTTTCGGGCGCGCCTTCTTCCAGACCGGCGGTGTCGATGACATCGAAGCGCAAGTCCATCAACCGCGCCTCGTGGCGTCGGCGGTCGCGGGTGACCCCGGGCTGGTCATCCACAAGTGCCAGGCGCCGGCCGACCAGACGATTGAAAAGCGTCGACTTGCCGACATTGGGTCGGCCGACAATCGCGACGGTCACTGTCAATGGTCAGCCCTCGGCCACGGCGCCGGAGGCGGCGATCAGGTCGAGCACGATGCGCGCACGACCCGTGAGCGGGGCAGGCGACAGGGGATCATCGACGATCTCCTGCATCAGGCGCTTGGCTTCAGCCGCATTGGATTCGCGGAAGGCGGCAAGGCCCATGGCTTCGCGCGCCGAATGACGCAAAGGGTTTTCGGCATTGGCAAACTGGCCGACGCGGCCGGCCACATCGGCATAGGAGCCCGTATCGACCAGAAGATAGGCAGCGCGCAGCCGGGCGATGTCGCGCAGCGCCACAGGCACACCGGTGTCTTCGGCAATGGCATCAAACGCCGCGACGGCGGCGGGCACATCGCCGGCGTTTGCGCGGATGGTCGCCGCGCGCATCG
>JBGSWL010000034.1:0-3874 GCA_041752455.1 Roseitalea sp.
CCGCAGCACCTGCCCAGCAGCCCCAGCCCCAGGCACCGGTTGCAACCGGCCCTGCTGCACCGGTGGCGCAGCCTGTCGCTGCAGCAACCGTCGATATCGAGGACATGATCGCCCGCGAAATGGCCGGATATTCACAGTCCGCCGCTACCGCCGACCATGCGCAAGCGCAGCACGCGGCACCTGTTGCCGATGATTTCCGCCCGCAGAGCCGCCTGTTCCAGGCACCGGCCCAGACAATGCCGGCGCGGCCGATGACACCGCCGCAGACGCAGGCGGCAGCCCCGCGCATGCCGCAGGCAACCCAGCCGCGCATTCCCGAAGTGGAAGACTTCCCGCCGATGGTGCGCGCTGAACTGGAAGCCCGCGACAACGGACATGCCAATGTTGTCGAACAGGACGAGCGCGGCCCGCTCGGTCTCCTGAAACGGCTCACCAACGGACTGACCCGTCGTGACGACCACTCAGAGCCTGCCGAACCGCGCGCCAGAGCGGCCGAACCGGTGATCGAACGCCCCGCGCAGCCGCGCCGGCCGCTCGGCCAGGATGCGCAGATGTATGCACCGCGCGGACAGCTGGATGACCAGGGCCGACTCAATCCGGCGGCGCCGCGACACGAGGATGACCAGCTCGACATTCCGGCTTTTCTGCGTCGCCAGGCGAATTGACGTCCTGTTTTTTTGCGGAAGCCTGCAACCTGTTACAATCTGGAACGGAGCCGGGGCCACCGGCTCCGTTTCCGTTTTGTTAACATATTGATCTCATGCTGTTTTTTGGTGTGGTGGATAGATGGTTAGCGTAACAGAAGGTTACGATCCGTGATTTGGCGCACCTTCGACTCACGCTTATGGTCCGCCCCGAGGGGAGAGGGATCGGCGCAAGGACTTTGAGTCCGTTGATACCTCGCAAGGACATAGCGTTGAGGCCGGAAGGCCTCGATTGCCAAGAACGGGACAGACCTATGGGGACCGACCTGCGAGCTTATCAAGCGTCGCTCAAAAAGCCGATCAGCCTTGCCGGCATCGGCGTTCACTCCGGGATCGAAGTATCCGTCACGCTTTACCCGGCAGAGCCGAATACCGGGGTCATCTTCCGCCGTCGCTTTCCGGACGGCTCCTTCCGCGATTTTCCTGCCATCGTCTCGCAAGTCGGTTCCACCGATCTGTGCACCATGCTGGGTGATGCCGGTGGCGTCCATGTGGCGACCGTTGAGCACATCATGGCGGCTTTCTCGGCTGTCGGTCTCGACAATGTGGTGGTCGAGATCGATCAGGCGGAAGTCCCGATCATGGACGGCAGCGCCCGCGTTTTCATCGCAGCCATCGAAGAAGCCGGCCTCGAGCACCATCTGGTCAAGCGCCGCTACATCCGCGTCAAGCGCACCGTGCGCGCCGAGCAGGCAGGGTCGTGGGCCGAGTTTCGCCCGCATGAAGGCACACGGTTTGAAGTGGTCATCGATTTCGACAGCTCGGCCATCGGCCGTCAGGAATTCAAGTCGGAAGTCGATGGTGATGTGTTCCGGTCCGAACTCGCCAATGCGCGCACCTTCGGTTTCATGAAGGATGTAGAGCGGCTTTGGGCTTCGGGCCATGCACTTGGCTCGTCACTGGAAAATTCGGTCGTCATCGGCGACGACAATCGCATCATCAATCCGGAAGGCCTGCGCTTCGTCGACGAGTTCGTCCGCCACAAGACGCTGGATGCCATTGGCGATCTGGCACTGGCCGGCGCGCAGTTCATCGGCTGCTTTGCATCGTATCGTGGTGGCCACCGGCTGAATTCAAAGGCGCTCAAGGCGCTGCTTTCCGATCCGCAGGCCTACGAAATCGTCGAGACGCCATTGCCGCGCCCCCGGCTTCGCGCCGCAGAGTTTGTCGCGGTTGCCGGCGCACAGGTTTACGCGCCCTGGGCGATCTGAGCGACGTCGATCGTCTCGGGGGCACCCGGGTTAACCGGCTGTCACAAAATAGCGCCAATTGGCCTGCACGGCGTTGCCGGTTGCAGGCGAACAGAGTAGAGATGCGCTCCATGAGACCAGCGGAACAATGGCGGAGCGTTTTGCCGCAGATGATGACTTTGTCATTCAAGGGTGTGTTTTCCGGATCGCGGTCAGCTTTTGCTGCCGCCGGGATAGCTGTTTCCGCACTGGCCTTGGCCGGCTGCGCCTCCAAAGATGAAGCGATCGATATCCAGGGCTACGTCGACACGATCGAGCCTGCCGATGTGCTTTACAATCAGGGCCTTGCCAATCTGAACAGCGGCAACCTGCGCGAAGCGGCCAAGAAGTTCGAGGCCGTCGACCGGCAGCACCCTTACTCCGACTTTGCCCGCAAATCGAACGTGATGGCGGCGTTCACGTCCTACAAGCTTGCCAAATACACGGACGCCATCAATGCGGCGCGCCGGTTTGTGCAGCTTTACCCGACGCATGAAGATGCCGCGTACGCGCAGTACATCATCGGCCTTTCCTACTTCAACCAGATGCCGGAAGTGACGCGCGACCAGCGCGAGACCCAGTTGGCGATCCAGAACTTCAACCGTCTGCTCGAAGCCTATCCGGGTTCGATCTACGAAGAAGATGCAAAGGCCAAAATCCGCGCTGCGCGTGACCAGTTGGCCGGCAAGGAAATGCAGGTCGGACGCTATTATCTGGAACGGCGCGAATATGCGGCGTCGCTGTCGCGGTTCCGCAATGTGGTGGAGAACTACTCCAATACGCGCCACATCGAGGAAGGCCTTGCCCGGCTGACCGAGACCTATTTCGCCATGGGTCTGGCCTCGGAGGCGCAGACTGCTGCCGCCGTGCTCGGCTACAACTTCCCGGACAGCCCCTGGTATGCCGACAGCTACAAGCTTCTGGCATCGGGCGGGCTTGAGCCTCGTGAAAACTCCGCCTCGTGGATTTCGCGGGCGACGCGCGGCCTTCTGGGAACCTGACATCAAGTCACAAGCGGACGCCGCCTGATGCTGGTTGAGCTCTCGATTCGCGACATTGTGCTGATCGAGCAGTTGACGATCCGCTTCGAGCGCGGCCTTGCCGTGCTCACGGGCGAGACCGGCGCGGGCAAATCCATCCTTCTGGACTCCCTGTCGCTGGCGCTTGGCGGTCGTGGTGATGCCGGGCTGGTCCGTCATGGCACCAGTCAGGGCCAGGTCGTTGCGGTTTTCGACCTTGCGCCATCCGATCCGCTGCGCGCCCATCTCGACGAGCAGGGTATCGCGGGCGAGCCTGGCGAACCGGTGATCCTGAAGCGGATCCAGTCGGTTGACGGGCGCACGCGGGCCTTCGTCAATGACCAGAGCGTTTCGGTTGCGGCACTCGCCACCATCGGACAGCGTCTGGTGGAAATCCATGGCCAGCATGACAGCCGCGCACTGGTTGATCCGGCGCTGCATCGCGACCTGATTGACGCCTTCGGGCGGCTGTCTGGCGATGCGAGCCATGTTTCCAGCCTCTATCGGACCTACCGTGCGCTCGAGCGGCAATTGGCCGACCAGCGCAAGCGCGTCGATGCGGCGATGCGCGAGGCCGATTTCCTGCGCGCGTCCGTCGACGACCTGACCAAGCTTGCGCCCGAGACCGGCGAAGAAGAGACGCTGGCCGACAAGCGCGCCATGATGATGCGCTCGGAAAAGGTTGCTTCCGACTGGAATGATGCGCAGGAGACCCTGTCGGGCCCGACCTCGCCGGTGACGCCAGTTGCCGGCTTGCTGCGGCGGCTGGAGCGCAAGGCAGCGGACGTGCCGGGCCTGTTCACCGAGGTGAACGAGCATCTGGCGCGGGCGCTCGACCATCTGGCCGAGGCGCAGAACCTGATCGAGCGGGCCATCAACGAGGCGGACCATGATCCGCAGGCGCTGGAGCGCACCGAGGAGC
>JBGSWL010000035.1:0-13919 GCA_041752455.1 Roseitalea sp.
TCGGTCACAAGCAGGGGCCGGCTGATGCCGGCGGCCTTGCAGTGATCGGCCAGTTCCGCCACGCGGCCGGGGCCGAATTTGACGAGTGTGGGATAGGACCAGTTGACGGTTGCGGCGGTCATGACGGTTTCACCTTGCGGAAGTGGTAGCTGCGCGGCCGGGTGACCGCATGGTAGCCGAGGGGGGATAGGCCCGCGCCGCGTCCGGTGTCCTTGCAGCCGGTCCAGCACAGCGCGGGGTCGAGGTAGTCGGCCCGGTTCAGGAAGACGGTGCCGGTGTCGATGCGCCGGGCGAGCGACCATGCGCGGCCTTCGTCCTGCGTCCACAGGCTCGCGGTAAGGCCATAGGGGCTGTCATTCATCAGGGCCAGCGCCTCGTCATCGCTGTCCACCGGCATGATGCCGACCACCGGGCCGAACGATTCCTCGCGCATGACACGCATGGAATGATCGACGTTCACCAGCACCTGCGGCATCAGGTAGGTACCGCCATCGTCTGCCGGGAACAGTTGGCGCTCAATCAAGGGTTTTGCACCTGCCGCCACCGCTTCGGCGGTCTGCGCGCGCACCGTATCGGCGAAGCGCTTGTGCGCCATCGGTCCAAGCGTGGTTTCGGCGTCGAACGGGTTGCCGAGGCGCAGCGCGCTGACCCATGCGACCGACTTTTCGACGAAATCATCAAAGCGGGACCGGTGCACATAGATGCGTTCGATGCCGCAGCAGCACTGGCCGCCATTGTACATGGCGCCATCCATCAGGACGTCGACCGCCCAGTCAATGTCGGCATCTTCCATCACATAGCCGGGGTCCTTGCCGCCGAGTTCCAAACCAAGGCCGGTGAAAGTTCCCGCTGCGGCGCGTTCGATCGCCTGCCCACCCGCAACCGAACCGGTGAAGTTGACAAAGCCGAAGCTGCGGGCCGCAATCAGGCGTTCGGTGCCCGCATGGGTCAGCACCACGTTCTGGAACACGTCTGCCGGCACGCCGCCCGCGTGCAGTGCGTCGGCGATTCGTTCGCCCACCAGAAGGGTCTGGCTGGCATGTTTCAGGATGACCGAGTTCCCCGCGACGAGCGCCGGCACGATCGTGTTCATCGCGGTCATGTAGGGGTAGTTCCAGGGCGCGATCACGAAGACCACGCCTTGCGGCGCAAACTCGATCCGGCGGGCAAAGCGGTCGCCATCTTCGGCGATCATGGGCGCGAGCGCCTGCTCGGCAATGCCGGTCATGTAAGCGGAGCGTTCGTTCAGACCGCCGAATTCGCCGCCAAAGCGCACGGGGCGGCCCATCTGCCAGGCGAGTTCCTCGACCACCTGGTCCTTCATCGCGTTGAGCGCGGCAACGCCTGCCTGCACCTTGGCGATACGCTCGGCCAGCGGCAACGCCGCCCAAGCTGACTGTGCAGCGCGCGCACGCGCCACGACATCGTCAGCCTGCACATCGGTCAGGGCAGGGCGCTCGGCATAGACCCGCCCGTCGACGGGCGAGATACACTGGATCATGCTTGTCATGGTTTCACCTCAGGCGCGTTCGAAGCCGCGCTTCACTTCCCAGTCGGTCACGATGCGATCCTGTTCTTCGATTTCCCAATGAGCGGCGCGGATGTAATGGTCAACCACGTCATCACCGAAAACCTTGCGGTAGAACGCACTTGCGTGGAGGGCTGCGGCCGCTTCGCGCAATGTACGCGGAATGTGTGGCGCATCGGCCGACTGGTACTGGTCGCCATCGGCCTCGGGCTGAAGGTCCAGCCCGCGTTCGATGCCGTCAAGGCCTGCGGCCAATTGGGCGGCCAGCGCCAGATGCGGATTGAGGTCGGCGCCACCGACGCGGCATTCCACGCGCACGGCCTTGGAATCGGCGCCGCAGATGCGGTAGCCCGCCGTGCGGTTGTCCGTCGACCAGACGATGCGGGTCGGGGCGAACATGCCGATGCAGAACCGCTTGTAGCTGTTGACATAGGGCGCAAGGAACAGGGTTCCGGCGGAAGCATGGGCGAGGAGCCCGGCAACATAGGACCGCATGGTGGCCGACATGCCGTGCGGGGCATCTGGGTCATGGAAGACGTTCGATCCGTCACGGAACAGCGACTGGTGGACATGGCTCGACGACCCCGCCCGGCCTGTCGCGTATTTCGCCATGAAGGTCGCTGCGAGCCCGTGCTGGTGGGCGATCTCTTTCACGCTGTTCTTGACGATGGCGTGGTTGTCGGCGGTTTCCAGCGCTTCGCCGTAACGGATGTTGATTTCTTCCTGGCCGGCTTCGGCCTCGCCTTTGGAGTTTTCAACAGGGATGCCGGCACCGAACAATCCGTTGCGGATCGCGCGCATCACACCTTCTTCCTTGGTCGTCAGAAAGAGCGAGTAGTCGGCATTGTGTCCGCCGATGCTGCGCATGTCCGTATGGCCTCGCGAGGCCAGCGCGTCGTAGCTCTCCGAGAAGAGAAAAAATTCCAGTTCGGTTGCCATCATCGGCTCGTATCCGAGCGCGCGGGCGCAGGCGATCTGGCGCTTCAAGATGGCGCGGGGGGAATGAGGCACCTCGTCATGACCATGGTGATCGAGCACGTCGCAGACCACCAAGGCGGTGCCGGGCAGCCAGGGCACACGGCGCAGCGTGGTCAGGTCAGGTTTGTGGGTGTAGTCGCCGTAACCGGATGCCCATGAGGTTGAGGCGTAGCCCTGCACCGTCACCATTTCGAGGTCGGTGGCCAAAAGATAGTTGCACCCATGGGTTTCACGCCAGCCTGAATCGACGAAATGGCGCGCGTGGAAGCGTTTCCCCATCAGGCGGCCCTGCATGTCCACGATTGCGGTCAGCACGGTATCGATCCGTCCGGCGTCAACTTCGGCGCGCAACTCGTATAGCGTCATATGGCCGGCCATTTTCCTGTATTCCCCCAGTGTTTTCAGTGACAGGGCTGGCGCGAACCCCTCTGTCCGCGCCAGCCGTTAGCATTGCCTCAAAGGCAGGTATAGGGCAGTCCCGCAGCGGCGGTGTTGGCGTTGTAGTCCTTGAAGATCTGGACGATCTTTGCCGACCGTTCCGACTGCTGTGCGACTTCGTCCCAGAAGACCTGCGCGGCACGCTCGACTTCCGCCCATTCGGCAGGCGGCACGGTCGTCAGTTCCAGCTTGTCGCCGGTGGCGCGCAAGCGTGCCTCGCCGCCCCAGTACCACTGGTTGCGGAAGTGATGGCCCATTTCGGCGGCCATGCGCACGATCGCCTTGAGGTCGTCTGGCAGGTTCGACCACGACCGCTCGTTGACATAGATCGAGCCGATCCATGCGCCTGAAATGTTGTTGGTCGTGATGTAGTTGGTGACGTCCGCCCAGCCGACCGTGTAGTCCTCGGTGATGCCGGACCAGGCCATGCCGTCGAGTTCGCCGGTCTGCACGGCAACTTCGGCATCTTCGTAGGGGATCTGAACCGGGATCACGCCGAACTGCGTGAGGAACCGGCCCGCTGTCGGGAAGGTGTAGAGGCGCAGGCCCGACAAGTCGGCGACCGACTTGATCGGCTTGACCGTGTTGAAGTTGCACGGGTCCTGGCCAGCTGCAGTCAGCCAGACGACGCCGCCGGCTTCCTTGTAGGCTTCTTCCCAGATCTGGCGCAGGCCGTACTGTTCGAACAGCACCGGCACGTCGAGCGCATGTTTCGTCGCCGTCGGGAAATAGCCGCCGAAGGTCGCGACATCGACCGGCGCCGCCATGCTGTCGTCGTCGGAATGGACGGCGTCGATGGTGCCGGCCTGCAGCGCACGGAACAGTTCGCCCGTCGGAACGATCTGGTCAGCATAAAACAGCTCGACCTGCAGGCGCCCGCCTGCAGCCGCGTTGATCGCGTCGATCACGGGCTTGGTGACGAACTCGCCCAGCGTCGCGCCGGCATAGGTCTGGAACCGCCAGCGGATCGGTTCCTGCGCACGAAGGGTTGCAGGGGCGGCCAGCGCGGCGGCCCCGGCACCAAGGCCGGCGGTGGTGAGGAAGGTACGGCGGGACTTCAAGATAGTCATGGTATCACTCCTTCTCTGGTTTTGGTTCGGGTGCGCCCCTACGCCGGGCGTTCGGCTTCTAGTCATCGCGAATAGACCGTTTGCGGCAGCCACAGCGCAATCTGCGGGAAGATCATCACAAGGACCAAGGCCAGCATCATCACCAGCACGAACGGGATGATGGACTTGTAGATGTCGACGATGGTGATACCGGGCGGCGCGAAGGCGCGCATCAGGAACAGGTTGTAGCCGAAGGGCGGCGTCAGATAGGCGATCTGGCAGGTGATGGTGTAGAGGACGCCGTACCAGATCAGCGGGTTTTCGATGCCGAAGTCGAGCTTTGCGACCAAGGGCACGTAGAGCGGTGCGACGATCACCAGCATCGCCGTGTCGTCCAGAAAAGTGCCCATGATCAGGAACGACAGCTGCATCATGATCAGGATCGTCCAGGGCGACAGGTGCAACTGGCCGACGAAGAACCCTTCGATGGCATTCACGGCGCCGAGGCCGTCGAACACTGCGCCAAAGGACAGGGCGGCAAGGATGATCCACATGAACATGCAACTGATGAACATGGTCTGCCGCGTGCAGCTCTGGAACACCGCCCAGGTGAAGCGCCGCTTGATGATGGCGGCTGCCACGGTGGTCAGTGCGCCGATGACCGAGGCCTCCACAAGGCTGGTATAGCCTGTGACGAAAGGCGCCATCATGAAGAAGAAGATCATGAACGGCAGGAACCCTGCGCCCAGAAGGCGCATCTTTTCGGCCCGCGTGATCGATGCTGCCTCTTCGGCAGAAATGGTGGGGGTCAGGTGCGGCTGGAGGCGCCCGCGTATCACGATGTAGAGGATGAACATCCCGGCCATCATCAGCCCGGGAATGATCCCGGCAAGCCAGAGCTGCCCCACCGGTTGCCGGGCGATCATCGCATAAAGCACAAGCACGACCGATGGCGGGATCAGGATGCCGAGCGACGACCCCGCCTGCACCACGCCGGTCACCATCTCCTTGTCATAGCCACGGCGCAACAGTTCCGGCAGGGCGATGGTCGCCCCGATCGCCATGCCCGCGACGCTGAGGCCGTTCATCGCCGATATCAGCACCATCAAGAGGATCGTTCCGATCGCAAGGCCCCCGGGGACTTTGCCGAACCAGACGTGGAACATGCGGTACAGGTCGTCGGCCAGCCGGGTTTCCGACATGACATAGCCCATGAACACGAACATCGGCAGCGTCAGCAGCGGATACCAGCGCATCAGCTTGATGGTGGCGGAAAAACCCATCGCCTCGGCGCCCGGTCCCCACAGAAGCAATGCCGCGATCACGGCGACGAAGCCGATCACGCCGAAGACGCGCTGGCCGGTGACCATCATCAGCAGCATGGTCGAGAACATCAGGATGGCGATGTGTTCGTAGATCATGCGCGGTCAACCCCTGCATCTGACGCGGTTCCCGGCTGGTCGGGGTCCATGTATCCGCGCCCCGGCGCAATCGGCCGGCCGCGCAGGAAGGCAACATCGCGGATCAGGAAGGCGACCGCCTGCAGCAGCATCATGAGCAGGCCGAAGCACAAGATGACCTTGATCGGCCACATCACCGGTCGCCAGGCCGACGGGCTGCGTTCCAGAAATCCGGTCTGTGGCCAAGGGATGTCGAACGGCAACCACGTCACATCTAGCGGTATCCAGCGCAGGCTGAGCGAATAGACCGTGGACCCGACCGCTCCCCACAGCATGACGCCGAGATAAAAGGCCAGTGCCAGCACGGTGAAGGCATCGACCCAGGCCTGCCCGCGCGGGGACCAGCGGTGATAGAACAGGTCCATCCGCACATGGGCACCCGCCTGCATGCTCCACGGCCCGCCCAGCACGAAATAGGCGATCATCGTGAATTGCGCCGCTTCCAGCGTCCACAGGGCGGGGCGGTCGAGTTTGGAGATGGTGGAATAGAGCAGGATGCCCATGAGGACAAACAGCAGGTACATCGCCATCCGCCCGATGCCGTGGTTCAGGCTGTCCACGAAACGGACGTAGGCAACCAGAACGCCGGGCATCAGAGCGTCATCGCCAAGGTCAGGCGCGCCGTCCCTGCATTGCCACAGACACTGATCCTTGCGGATCGCTGGGAAGCGAGAGTGTTGCGAGGATCGGAATGCCTAACGGAGGGACGCATTCGACAATCTGGCGCGACGCTTACGCGGCTGTCAATACCGGTTGAGCCTTCAAAAGGCGTTGATCAATCGGCAGGAATCGGCTCGAGCGGCGTCTGGCCACGGCTTCGCTCACTACGCGTTTGCAGACCACGTTGACGGGGCGCCGGATCATCCGTCGAAATTCTGATCCGGTCGGATCACGAAGTCCGGCGGCTGGCGGCGGCGATCCGGTCGCACGACGTACCAGGCTACCCGCGATTGCCGGACCATGGCATGCATTCCTTGATGGCTGCACACCTTGCCGTTAGAGCAAGGGCATGACCAAGCATGACTGGATGATCGTCGGGGCCGGATTTGCCGGAGGTGTTCTGGCCGAGCGGCTGGCGACACAACGCAACGAGACCGTGCTGGTCATCGACAAGCGCGACCATATCGGCGGCAACGCCTTTGACTATGTCGACGACGCGGGCCTGCTGGTTCACCGCTACGGCCCGCACATCTTTCACACCAATGCGGCATCTGTCGTGGAATACCTGTCGCAGTTCACCGAGTGGCGCGACTATGAGCACCGCGTGCTGGCCGAAGTCGACGGGATGCTGCTACCGATCCCGATCAACCTCGACACGGTGAACAGGCTCTACGGCCTCGACCTCGATTCGGAGGGCATGGAAGCGTTCCTTGCCGAGCGGCGCGAAGCAGTTGCCGACATACAGACATCCGAGGATGTCGTCGTCTCAACCGTCGGTCGCGATCTCTACGAGAAATTCTTCCAAGGCTATACGCGCAAGCAGTGGGGGCTCGATCCGTCGCAGTTGTCGCGCATTGTCACGGCGCGGATCCCGACCCGCACCAACCGCGACGACCGGTATTTCACCGACACGTTCCAGAAAATGCCGGCGCTAGGCTATACGGCGATGTTCACCCGGATGCTGGATCACCCAAATATCGAGGTTGATCTTGGCCGCTCGTGGGATGAGGCCACTGACCGGCCCCGGGCGCGCCGTATCATCTTTACCGGACCGATCGACGCGTATTTCCAGCATCGCTTCGGCGCTTTGCCCTACCGCTCGCTGCGTTTTGTGCATGAGACGCGTGATGTGGAATGGGCACTGCCGGTCGCAACGATCAATTTCCCGCAGACGCAGGACTATACCCGGATCACCGAATACAAGCACCTGACGGGTCAGACCCATCCCAAGACGAGCATAACCTACGAGTATCCGACGGCCGAGGGCGATCCCTATTACCCGATCCCGCGCGCCGAAAACCAGGAACTCTACAAGCGCTATCGCGCAGCCGCCGAACCGTTGACCGATGTGTATTTCGTGGGCCGGCTGGGCTCGTACCAGTATCTGAACATGGATCAGGTGGTCGGGCAGGCTCTCGCAACGTTCGAACGCATCAATGCGACCCGCGCCCCGACCGCACATGTGCGCGCTGCGGTTTGACGGCGCCGCGGCGCGGGTTGGCCAACCGCAGACATCAGGCTTTCGCGCGCCGTCAGGACCGTCAACGGCACGCCGGATTCATGTATTCAACCCTGCGTCGCGCGCGCTGCTTCCAGCCCGGCTTCGATATCGGCCCGAAGGTCTTCCTCGTTCTCCAGACCGACCTGCAGGCGAATGACAGCACCGCCATAGTCGCGGGCAGAAACGGTGCGGTCCCCGAGATTGACATGAACGGCAAGGCTCTCGTAGCCGCCCCAGGAATAGCCGAGGCCGAACAGTTTCAGCGCATCGAGGAACGCGTGCGCCTCGCGCTCGCCGCCCTTCAGCACGAATGAAAAGATGCCGCTGGAACCGGTGAAGTCACGCGCCCAGATCGCGTGACCCGCATGGCTTTCCAGCGCCGGATGCAACACCTCACCGATCAGAGGATGGCCATTGGCGCCCATCTGCTCCAGCCATCGGGCCAGTTTGAGCGTGGTTTCCTGATGGCGTTCGAGGCGAAGCCCCATGGTCTTGAGGCCGCGATGGACCTGGTAGGCATCGTCCGGTCCGACGCAAATGCCAAGCGCAAGCACGGTTTCGCGGAGTTGCTCGAAGGTCTGCGCATTGGCGCTGACCGTGCCGAACAGTACGTCCGAGTGGCCGGCCGGGTATTTTGTTGCCGCGTGGATCGACAGGTCGACGCCATGCTCGAGCGGGCGGAAGTACAGCGGCGTCGCCCAGGTATTGTCCATCATCGTGACAATGCCGCGCGGGCGGGTCACGGCGGTTATGGCCGGCACGTCCTGCATTTCGAAGGTGTTGGAGCCCGGCGCTTCGAGAAAAACGACGCGGGTGTTGTCGCGCAGGAGATCGGCGATGTCGGCACCGCGTTCAGGGCCGTAATACTCGACGTCGACACCGAGGCGCTTCAGCACCGTGTCGGCAAAACGGCGGGTCGGGTTGTAGACCGTATCGATGATCAGAGCGTGGTCGCCCGCTGACAGGAACCCAAGCAGTGGTATGGTGACGGCGGCAAGGCCCGATGGCACGCAGATCGTGCCGGCGCTGCCTTCCAGCTCATTGATGGCATCGGCCAGCGCATCGGTCGTCGGTGTGCCACGGGTGCCGTAGGTGTATTTCTGGTCACGATCGCGCATCGTACGCGCATCGGGAAACAATACGGTCGATGCGTGGACGACCGGCGGATTCACGAAGCCGTGAAAGGCACGCGGGCTATGGCCACCATGGACGAGGCGGGTGTTGTCACCATGGTTTTTTTTCTCGGTCATGACGGCCTCTTTGGGATGGCGGGCGGATCGGCGACGTGCGGTAGGCGCATGCCGACGCATCGTCAACTGCAGCAGTTTCCATTGCAAGGCTCGGCAAGCGCCCCGATGGCGAAGATGCCGCGAAACCGGTCTGCGGCACAATTAAGCATGGCCGTGCAACTTGCTGCCTTGTCTCAAGGCATTGTGCCAAGTCATTGGGCAAAAACGAGATGCTGCCTGTTTGAATGGCACATTGTTGAGATAAGTCTTGACCCCCCGGTCAAATTGTCCTTGTCTTTCAGTCGGGAAGGGAGGCCCCGGATATTGTGCGGTGCGCATGCGCGTTGCCAACCCGGTGCTCAGGCCCAGAAAAAATTGAGCAACAAGAGGAACAAAACTCATGAAAAAAACGGTACTTACCGGTGTCTTGGGCGCTGCCGCCCTCGCGCTGACCGCCTCGGTCGCCGCGGCCGCCACCCTTGACGACGTCAAGGCTAAGGGCTTTGTCCAATGCGGCGTGAGCCAGGGCCTGCCGGGCTTTTCCAACCCGGATTCGAGCGGCAACTGGAGCGGCCTCGACGTCGACCTGTGCCGTGGCATTGCTGCCGCCATCTTCGGTGATCCGGCCATGGCAAAGTTCACGCCGCTTTCCGCCAAGGAGCGCTTCACCGCGCTGCAGTCCGGCGAAATCGATGTGCTGACACGCAACACGACCTGGACGATGAGCCGCGACACGCAGCTCGGCCTGAACTTTGCCGGCGTCAACTACTATGACGGCCAGGGCTTCATGGTCCGCACTGCGATGAACATCAATTCGGCGCTGGAACTGTCGGGTGCTTCGATCTGCACCAACACCGGCACGACCACTGAACTGAACGTTGCCGACTACTTCCGTGCCAACAACATGGAATACGAACTCGTCGCCTTCGAAAAGGCCGACGAAGTGGTTGCCGCATATGATGCCGGCCGCTGCGATGTGTTCACGACCGACCAGTCGGGTCTCTATGCCGAGCGTCTGAAGCTCGCGAACCCCGGTGAGCACAAGGTTCTGCCGGAAATCATTTCGAAAGAGCCGCTCGGCCCGGTCGTTCGCCAGGGCGATGACCAGTGGTTCAATGTCGTCAAGTGGACCCACTTTGCGATGCTCAACGCTGAAGAACTCGGCGTCACGCAGGCCAATGTCGAAGAAATGAAGACGTCCGAAAATCCGGAAATCAAGCGTCTCCTCGGCACCGAAGGTGAATTCGGTACCGCTGCCGGCCTGCCCAACGACTGGGCTGCCAAGATCATTGCCGCGGTCGGCAATTACGGTGAAGTGTTTGAACGCAATGTCGGCCCGAACACGCCGCTTGCAATCGCCCGTGGCGTGAATGCGCTGTGGTCGAAGGGCGGCCTGCAGTACGCGCCTCCCGTCCGTTGATCTGACACGACGGCATGCCCGGCGGATTTGTCCGCCGGGCATTGTCCAAAACGGCATTTCGAAAACAACAAGAAACGGCGGGACATCATGGCATCGCGCATTGGCGCGGTGACACGAGTTCATGCATCGGTTTTGCCGCCGAGCCCGTTGGCTCAGGCGGGCAGGTTGGGGAGCGCCCATGGCAGTCATCGGAACGACAACTGGCGGCGGACCGCAGGGTCAGGAAGACGCCGCGCCGAAAATCGCCCTTCTGAACAATCCGGCCGTCCGGTCCTGGATATTCCAGGGGTTGCTGGCGCTTTTCGTCGTGTGGATGATCTTTGTCGGCATCGCCAACATGAACGCCAACCTGCGCAATGCGGGCATCGCGTCCGGCTTCGGGTTCCTGTCTAACAATGCCGGCTTTGCGATCAGCCAGTCGCTGATCGAATATGACCAAGGCTCGTCGACCTATGCGCGGGTCTACCTTGTCGGCATTCTCAATACGCTGATCATCGCTTTTTTCGGGATATTCATAGCAACCATCCTCGGCTTTACCGTGGGCATTGCCCGGCTCTCCAGCAACTGGATCGTCAGCCGCCTTGCCACGGCCTATGTCGAGGGCATGCGCAACATCCCGCTGCTGCTGCAAATCTTCATCTGGTATTTCGGGGTTTTGCGTCTGTTGCCGCAACCGCGCGACGGGTTCGACTTCGGCTTTCTCGGCCTTCTCAACAACCGCGGCTACTTTGCGCCCAAACCCTTGTGGGGCGAGGGGGCGATGTTTGTGCTTTATGCGGTGATCGGGGGTCTCGTGGCCACCTATCTGATCGGCCGCTGGGCGTGGCAACGGCAGATGGCGACCGGCCAGCGGTTTCCGACACTCTGGGTCGGCCTTGGCCTGATCTTCGGTCTGCCGCTCATCGTCTTCCTGGCACTTGGCTCGCCGCTCTCGTTCGACATGCCCGTCGCCGGCGGTTTCCGCCCGAGCGGCGGCATGACCGTTGTTCCCGAATTCA
Organism: Roseitalea sp.; assembly: GCA_041752455.1. Lineage (GTDB taxonomy): Bacteria > Pseudomonadota > Alphaproteobacteria > Rhizobiales > Rhizobiaceae > JBGSWL01. Next base: position 11,262 of record JBGSWL010000035.1, read on the forward strand.
TCGCATTGTTGGTGGCGCTGTCGACCTACACGGCGGCCTTCATCGCGGAAATCGTGCGTGCCGGCATTCTCGGCGTCTACAAAGGGCAGTCGGAAGCTGCCCATGCGCTCGGACTTCGCCAAGGGCAGAACCTTCGCCTCGTCGTCGTGCCGCAGGCCCTGCGCATCATCATTCCTCCGCTCACCAGCCAATATCTGAACCTGACGAAGAACTCGTCGCTGGCGGTGGCAATCGCCTATCCGGACCTGACATCGATCTTTGCCGGTACCGCGCTCAACCAGACAGGGCAGGCCGTCGAAATCATCGGGATGACCATGCTGACCTACCTGACGATGTCGCTGATCACGTCGGCCCTGATGAACTGGTACAACAGCAGCGTCGCACTGGTGGAGCGTTGAGCCATGGATGAGCCCATCACATCGCCGCACAATGGCGCGTTCGTCCGACGCGAGATCCTGCCGCAGCAGCCGGCGCCGGTTTCGACGCGCGGCCCGGTTGCCTGGATCAGGACGAACCTGTTTCCGAACGTGTCACAATCGATCCTGACGCTCGTCTGCCTCTATGTGCTCTACCTCATCATTCCGCCGACCATCCGCTTCCTGCTGATCGATGCCCAATGGGCGGGTGACGGGCGTGCCGCCTGTGCCACCACGGTTCAGGGCGGCACGCAGCCGGATGGCTGGTTCGGGGCCTGCTGGGCCTATGTCGGGGCCTATGGAAACCAGTTCATCTACGGCCGCTATCCGGATGCCGAGGAATGGCGCGTCAACATCACCGGTGTGTTGTTTTTCGGCGGTCTGGTCCCGTTGCTGATGCCTTCGGCGCCGTTCAAGCGCGAAAACCTGATCTTCATGACGGTGATATTTCCGATCGTTGCGCTGATCCTCCTGACCGGCGGCCACTTCAACACCGGGCGCCTGATTGTGCCGACCTTGATCGTCGCCGTCCTGGCGCTTGCGGTGACGTTCATCTTCGCCAAGGGATCGGATTCCGATCCGCGGCCGGGCATGATCACGGTCGGTCTCGGATTTGCCGGCTTCATCGCCGTGCTGCTCATTCTCGGCATCGATTTCGGGCTGGTGCATGTTCCGACCACCGTCTGGGGCGGTCTGCTGGTCACGCTGGTGATTGCCGTCACCGGCATTGCCGCGTCACTGCCGCTCGGCATCCTTCTGGCGCTCGGGCGACGTTCGAACATGCCGATCGTGCGGTTCTTCTCGATCTTCTTCATCGAGTTCTGGCGGGGAGTGCCGCTGATCACCGTCCTGTTCATGTCCTCGGTGATGCTGCCGCTGTTCCTGCCGGAGGGCGTCACCTTCGACAAATTGCTCCGCGCGTTGATCGGTGTGGCGCTGTTTGCATCCGCCTACATGGCGGAAGTGGTGCGCGGCGGCCTGCAGGCGCTGCCGAAAGGCCAGTATGAGGGCGCCATGGCGCTTGGCCTTTCCTGGTCGCAGATGACCCGGATGATCATCCTGCCCCAGGCGCTGAAGCTGGTCATTCCGGGCATCGTCAACACGTTCATCGGGCTGTTCAAGGACACGACGCTTGTCCTCATCATCGGCCTGTTCGATTTCCTCGGCTCGATCCAGTCGTCCTATTCGGATCCGACCTGGTCATCACCGGTCCAGTCGATGACCGGCTACACCTTCGCCGCCATTGTCTATTTCCTGTTCTGCTATTCGATGTCGCGCTACTCCATGTTCATGGAGCGGCAGCTCGACACCGGCCACAAACGCTAGGAGCCGATCCATGTCCGAAAACACAGTTGCACCTGACGACATCCGCGTCGATCGCACGAAAATGCACGTCTCCGACACGGACGTCGCTGTCGATATCGTCGGCATGCACAAGTGGTACGGCGATTTCCATGTGCTGCGCGACATCAACCTGCGGGTGATGCGCGGCGAACGGATCGTCATTGCCGGGCCGTCGGGTTCGGGCAAATCAACCGCCATCCGCTGCATCAACCGGCTGGAAGAGCACCAGAAGGGCAAGATCGTCGTCGACGGCATCGAACTGACCAATGATCTGAAGAAGATCGACGAAGTGCGCCGCGAAGTCGGCATGGTGTTCCAGCACTTCAACCTGTTTCCGCATCTGACGATCCTCGAAAACTGCACGCTGGCGCCGATCTGGGTTCGCAAAATGCCCAAGAAGGAGGCCGAAGAGCGCGCCATGCACTTCCTGACCCGCGTCAAGATTCCTGAGCAAGCGCACAAATATCCGGGCCAGCTTTCCGGTGGCCAGCAGCAGCGCGTGGCGATTGCCCGTTCGCTGTGCATGAACCCTCGCATCATGCTGTTTGATGAGCCGACCTCGGCGCTTGATCCGGAAATGATCAAGGAAGTGCTCGACACCATGGTGTCGCTGGCCGAAGAGGGCATGACGATGATCTGCGTCACGCACGAAATGGGCTTTGCGCGGCAGGTCGCCAACCGCGTGATCTTCATGGATCAGGGCCAGATCGTCGAGCAGAACACGCCGGACGAGTTCTTCGACAATCCGCAGCACGAGCGCACCAAGCTGTTCCTCAGCCAGATCCTGCACTGATCCGGTTGGCGGAGACGGCTATTGAAGCAACGCCGGGCCAATTGCCCGGCGCTTGTATTTCCGGCTCCGTCAGGATCACGCCCGGTAATCGTAAAGCCAATCGAG
>JBGSWL010000036.1:0-20051 GCA_041752455.1 Roseitalea sp.
GATAGACTTGTGACAGCATTGGTTCATTTCCTTCTTCAAAAGGTCAAACCGGTCGGTACAACTCCTTGCATGACTCGGGTACGCATCAGGCTTGTGAAAGCCCCATGGTTGCAATATGTGCACCCGGTGCGGCACTGTCAACAATAGAGTCGCACAAAGTGCACATTAACCAATCATAGCCACAATTCTTTTCCATGTCGTAAAAGCACCGTAAAAGCACTTGGAATGAAATTTTGCATGCAGGAAAATGGGGGCGGAAAAATGACACCAGCTCAGTTCAAGATTTGGCGCAAGAGCCTCGGGTTCAAGCAGAAAGACGTTGCTGACCTGCTTGGCCTGAAAAAACGGGTGATCCAGTACTACGAAAAAGGCAAACGCGACGGCAAAACCGTTGAAATCCCCAAGTCGGTTGAGTTGGCGTGTTATGCTGTTTCACAGGGGATCGGTGGCTTTGACGGGCAAGCCGGCACGGCAGTTGCGTTGAATGCGGATAGTGAGAACGCTGATTCCACTGAACTGAGTTAGGGTCAATACTCATTGATTTGCACGAAATGATGGGAGGGAATTTGTGTTGGTACAAGGCGCAAGACCGCAGGAAGGCTATTGCCTTTCAAGGGCTTGCAACGATGTAACGGCGCAAATTCACCCCACCCGGAGGGCGCTGGCGCAATGGCACGGACTGCTGCGTCAAAGTTCTTGACCGGGGAAGGTACCCCGCTCTTCGAACTTTTCCTTGAATTCCGTGCCATATCGCGCGTCATTTCGCGCAAAACAATGAGTCTTGACCCTAGCCTTCGTGCTTGATGCCACCGTGTGCCTCGTTGCCCCACAGCGCTTCGATTCGCGCGTCGCGACCACATGACCAGCGGTAGTATTTGTACCGCGACGGGTTTTTCTTGTAATAATCCTGATGATAGTCTTCCGCCACCGTAAAGGTGCTGGCCGCCAAAATGGGCGTTACCACCGGTGACTTGAGCTTGCCTGAGGCAGAAGTTGCTGCTTTGGATTGCTCAGCCATTTTCATTTGCTCTGCATCAAGCGCAAAGATTGCCGTTGTGTATGAATGGCCGCGGTCGCAGAATTGACCGCCTTCATCTGTGGGATCGACTGATCGCCAGAATATCTCCAGAAGTCGGTCATAATTCACCTTGGCATCGTCATAGACAATTCGGATTGCCTCGACGTGACCGGAGTGGTTTTTGTAGTTCGGGTTTTCCGTTGTGCCACCGGTGTAACCGGAAACCACTTCACCAACGCCAGGGACCGCTTCGAAATCCTTTTCCATGCACCAGAAACAGCCACCGGCAAAAACTGCGGTTTTCTCGGCGGACAAAGCGCTCGAAGTCGAAAGAAGGCTTGCCAAAAGGCAGGCAGGAGCCAAAAATTTCATATTCATGTCTCGGCTTTCCGTTACTAGGTTGCATGTGATTGAATAGTTGGAGAAGACCAGACGCCATTCAACCAACAAAATTACACAGCTGCGTGATTCCAGGCCGGATTCCGGTCGACACCGCAAGAGAGGAAGCAAAATGAAACGGCATGCAACGGCAATCTGGAAAGGAAATCTCCAGGAGGGCAATGGCACAATCGACGTGCAGTCGGGCGCGATCAAAGCCCAGGCCTATTCTTTCAAGGCTCGTTTTCAGGACGAGCAAGGCAAGTCCGGGACCAACCCTGAAGAGCTGATCGCCGCTGCCCATGCCGGGTGCTACGCGATGCAACTGTCGCATTTCCTCGCTGAAAACGGCACACCGGCAGACCGGCTTGAAGCAACGGCAATCGTTGAACTGGTTCCAGGCAAAGGCATCACCGGTTCTGCCTTGACGCTCAAAGCGGAAGTACCCGGTATCACCAAGTCCAAATTCCAGGAACTGGCCGACAAGGCAAAGCGCGAATGCCCTGTTTCGAAGGCACTTGGCGCCATCGAGGTAACGCTCGTCACCGAATTGGTCTGAAAACTTTCAGGCTTTGACTGAGAGTGCGTCGTAGGCGCTAAGCGCCTCGGCGCCGTAGATCATCGACGGTCCGCCGCCCATGTAGAGCGCGACCCCGATCGTCTCGACAATCTCTTCGCGCGTCGCGCCGAGCTTCTTGGCGGCCTTGGCATGGAAGGCAAGGCAGCCGTCGCAGCGCGCCGTGATGCCGATGGCAAGGGCGATCAGTTCCTTGGTCTTGCTGTCGAGCACGCCCGGCGCAGTGGCCGCCTGCGCCAGCATGCCGAACCCCTTGGCAGCGTCCGGCATCGCCTTGCGCAATTCACCCATGCGGTCGTTGGTCTGGTCGACGAATGCGCCCCAATCGGTAGCAGCCATGATGATGTTTCCTTTCAGTTGGTGCATCCCCTATGCACCACGAAAGGCGACCGGCGTTTGACAGGGGTCAATTCAACCGTTGGTCATCACCTCGACCGACAACACGGTCGGCAGATGCCGCGCGATCTCGTCGAAGGTGTCGCCGTCGTCGAAGCTGGCAAACACCGAGCCGGAATTGGTGCCGAAAAAAACCGATGCCGTCTCGGCCCCGCCCGACGCCATCGCCTGGCGCAACACGGTGAAGAAGCAGGCCTGCTGCGGCAACCCGTTGCGCAGGTCCTGCCAGGTCTCCCCGCCATCACGCGTCCGCCACACCGCCGCCGATGCATCCGGCGGAAAGCGCCCCTCAGTATCGCCATTGAGCGGAAACACCCAAGCCGTCGCCGGATCGATCGGATGGACCGCAATCGGAAAGCCGAACGTCGATGGCAGCCCTTCGGTGATGTCATGCCACGAGCGGCCATCGTCGGCGGAGCGGAACACGCCGTGGTGGTTCTGCTGGTACAAGACGCCGTTGGCGCCGCGCTCCATGTTATGCACGCAAAAGCCGATCTGGCCATCGCGTGGCGCCGCCGGGTGATGGTGATGGCCGCAGGCCTCCGCGTTGGCGAGACGGTTGCGGCTCTCGAAGGAGGCGCCGCCGTCTTCGCTTGCAAAAACCCCGGCCGCCGAGACGCCAAGCCACAGCCTGTCCGGGTCGGCCGCATCGGGAACGATCGTGTGCAGCGTCAGTCCCGCCGCGCCGGGGTTCCAGGTCTCGCGGTCCGGATGGTCGTTGAAGGCGGTGACGGACTGGAACGTCTTCCCGCCATCAGCGCTGCGGTAGAGCTTGCCCGGCTTGCACCCGGCATGCAGCACGCCATGGGCATGGGCGAGCGACCAGACCGCATCCACCTCGCCATCGAAGGGCGTCTCCTGCGGAGTCCAGTTCATGAACGCGGCCATCTCCGGATCGTTCGCCGCCCAGTCGTCGATCTGCCCCTTGGACAATTTCGACAGTCTCCACGTCGCGCCGCCGTCGTTTGACCGCCAGACACCCGCGCCGGTAAACCCGTTGCCGCCGCCGGCCCAGATCGTGCCGCCCGCCGGATCGCCCACCACATGATTGATCGTCCAGCCGTCGCAATGGGGACCGGAGACGGTCCAGCCGCCCGCTACGCCCTGCCCGATGAGAAACGCACCCTTGGTTGTGCCGACCAGAACCGTGACTTGCGATGCCATGACCGTCCTCCCCTACGCGACGGGCAGGAGACTATCATGGAAGGTGCATGGCGGGTAGCAGCGCCGACGCTCCCCTGATAATGCGCGACCGCCGGGAAATCGGTTGGATTATGGTGTCAGTCGCCATAAATTCCACGGAGATCATTCGGAGCACAGGTGATGGAGATGAAAGCGCCAACATACGAAGAAGTGCGCGTGAAGCTTTTGAGCCTGATCGACGGCTCTGGGTCACGCGATGACATCGAAGACTGGGCATGGGCCATCGTGTGCATGTCGAAGCCTCCAGAGATGCGTCGAAACGTTTGGGAGGCCATTAAGGCACTGTCAGACTGCGCAGCGCGTGATGACGGCCCCACATCTGATTACTTTTACGATCGTAGTTCGTTTATCGACTGGTTGGCGGAACTTGACACCGGAAACGTATGACAGGTTGGCGGGACATTGAAAGTGCGCGCCCCACGGACCGCTTTTGCCCAGCACCGTCGTTTTCGCCTTTACGCCAACATCAATGCAACATCAGACGCTCGCGCCAGTTTAACCAGGATGCCGCCGCCGGCAAAACCGGATGCGCGATGCCGCTGGCACGCTGATGGCGTGGTTTGCCGGCGGGCCAGATGGGTTGTCCCCCTTTAGGTAGCCCCTTGGTTGCGTCATCCTCGGGCTCCGTCCCAAGGATCAACTTTCGATACATCCCGATGCTGCGCATCGACCCTCCCCAACAGAGTGAGGATGAAAACAGTTGAGAAAACGCACAACATCAGTACACGTCTTTGTATCTATGTCCGCAACTTGATCCGCAAAGCCAAAAGACATGTATGTCGTGATTTCGAAATTTGATCCACAGCTTCGTGACGATTTGGGTTATTACAACAAGGATGAATGGGTCAATTTGTCTGATTTTTACGCCAATGGTGGTTGCAATATCAACGATTATTTGAGAATTGAAAACAATCAAATCGCTGTCTTGAAGACTATTGTGAAAGATTTGGGGTCAAATGATTTTAAGATCATATACGTCGAGGATCCCTTCAGCGAAATTTATCCTTGGCACTATAATATAGGGTCTCTTGATGAACTAGGTAAGCAATCACTTGAATTTTTTATCAGTTTCAAACCGCAAGCCGGCATGAAAGTGTCTATAGATGACATTGACAATTTAATTCGTGGTTGCCTTAGGAGTGTTTTTTGGGTGGCGATCGATTTTGATAACGACGGATATATACGCACAGATTCCGAAATGGGGCTTGTTATAGGTTGTAAAAGAAATTTCTCCTGGATCGACCAGCCCGGGATATTTGTTGAGATTGACCCGGACGGCCCTAGCCCTATGGCTAGCCTGGGTCGGGATTTGGACGACTAGGCACATCCGCCTCCACCTGGAACTGAACCCTTGTGGGTTGCTCAAGGCAATCCCCGGCCATGTGACGGACATCGCCCAAGAGGCGGACCGCCAGTCTTGCGAATGTCGAAGGGTTGATTTCCGCGATCGCCTTGGCCGGGTTCAGCCCCTTCGGGCAGGTCTGGGCGCAGTTCATGCCCGCGTCGCCCGCAGCGAAGCGAGGACGCGCAAACAAAGAACCACGATCATGAAAGGCAGGTCATACCCTTCTTTCCACCATCATCTTCTTGATTTCCGCGATCGCCTTGGCCGGGTTCAGCCCCTTCGGGCAGGTCTGGGCACAGTTCATGCCCGCGTCGCCCGCAGCGAAGCGAGGACGCGCAAACAAAGAACCACGATCATGAAAGGCAGGTCACACCCTTCGCTCCACCATCATCTTCTTGATTTCCGCGATCGCCTTGGCCGGGTTCAGCCCCTTCGGGCAGGTCTGGGCGCAATTCATGATCGTGTGGCAGCGGTACAGCCGGAACGGGTCTTCCAGATTGTCGAGGCGTTCGCCGGTCGCCTCATCGCGTGAGTCGATCAGCCAGCGATAGGCCTGCAGCAGCACGGCCGGGCCGAGATAGCGGTCGCCGTTCCACCAGTAGGAAGGGCAGGAGGTCGAGCAACAGGCGCACAGGATGCACTCGTAGAGGCCGTCCAGCTTGGCGCGATCCTCGTGGCTCTGGCGCCATTCCTTTTCCGGCGTCGGCGAATGCGTCTTCAGCCACGGCTCGATCGACCGGTGCTGCGCATAGAAGTTCGTCAGGTCCGGAACCAGATCCTTGACGACCGGCAGATGCGGCAGCGGGTAAACCTTGATCGTGCCTTTGACGTCATCCATGCCCTTGGTGCAGGCCAGCGTGTTGGTGCCGTCGATGTTCATGGCGCAGGAGCCGCAAATGCCTTCGCGGCAGGAGCGGCGAAGCGTCAGCGTCGGGTCGATCTTGTTCTTGATCCACAACAGACCATCGAGAACCATCGGGCCGCAATCGTCGAGATCGACATAAAAGGTGTCGATGCGCGGATTGGCATCGTCGTCGGGCGACCAGCGATAGATCCGGAACTGGCGCAGATTGGTCGCACCAGCCGGCTTCGGCCAGGTCTTGCCTTCGGTGATCTGCGAGTTCTTCGGGAGTGCGAGTTCAACCATCGGGTATTGCCTCAGTAAACGCGGGCTTTCGGCGCGATCTTGGCAAGATCGATACCGTCGGCGATCAGGTCGGTGTGGACCGGGCGATAGTCGAGCGAAACCTTGCCGCCCTCGGTGACCCAGGCCAGCGTGTGCTTGCGCCACTCGTTGTCATCGCGCTTGTCGAAGTCCTCGCGCGCATGGGCGCCGCGGCTCTCCTTGCGCGCCTCGGCGCCGTAGACCGTGACAATGGCGTTGGCCATCAGGTTTTCCAGTTCCAGCGTCTCGACCAGATCGGAGTTCCAGATCATCGAGCGATCGGAAACCTTGATGTCGGCAAGGCCCTGCCAGGCCGCATCCATGCGCCGGCAACCGCTTTCCAGCGTTTCCTGCGTGCGGAACACGGCAGCATCTTCCTGCATGATCTTCTGCATGTTGAGGCGCAGGTCCGCCGTTGCCGTCCCGCCATTGGCGTGGCGTGTGCGATCAAAGCGCTCCATGATCTTGTCGACCGACTTCTCGTTGATCGCCGGCACCGGCGCCTCGCGGTCGATCACCTGACCGGCGCGGATCGCGGCCGCCCGGCCGAAAACCACGAGGTCGATCAGCGAATTCGAACCGAGACGGTTGGCGCCATGCACCGAGGCGCAGCCCGCTTCGCCCACCGCCATCAGGCCCGGCGCGATCCGCTCGGGATTGTCGCTGTCGGCGTTCAAGACTTCGCCCCAGTAGTTCGTCGGAATGCCGCCCATGTTGTAGTGGACCGTCGGCAGAACCGGGATCGGTTCGCTCGTCACATCGACACCGGCGAAAATCTTGGCCGATTCCGAAATGCCGGGCAGGCGTTCGTGCAGGATGGCCGGATCAAGATGGTCAAGATGCAGGTAGATGTGATCCTTGCCCTTGCCCACGCCGCGGCCTTCGCGGATTTCCATCGTCATGCAGCGCGAAACGACATCGCGCGAGGCCAGATCCTTGGCCGACGGGGCATAGCGCTCCATGAAGCGCTCGCCTTCGGAGTTGACGAGATAACCGCCTTCGCCGCGTGCGCCTTCGGTGATCAGGCAGCCCGCACCATAGATTCCGGTCGGGTGGAACTGCACGAATTCCATGTCCTGCAGCGGCAGGCCGGCGCGTGCAACCATGCCGCCGCCATCGCCGGTACAGGTGTGCGCCGAGGTCGCCGAGAAATAGGCGCGACCATAGCCGCCCGTCGCGAGCACGACCATCTTGGCGGCAAAGCGGTGAATCGTGCCATCGTCGAGGTTCCAGGCCACGACGCCGGTGCAGACGCCGTCGTCGCTCATTATCAGGTCGAGCGCGAAATACTCGATGTAGAATTCGGCATTGTTGCGCAGCGACTGGCCGTAAAGCGTGTGCAGGATCGCATGGCCGGTCCGGTCAGCGGCCGCGCAGGTGCGCTGCACCGGCGGGCCGTCGCCGTAGTTCTGCATGTGGCCGCCAAACGGGCGCTGGTAGATCTTGCCGTCCTCGGTGCGCGAGAACGGAACGCCGTAGTGCTCGAGTTCGTACACCGCCTTGGGCGCTTCCATGGCGAGATACTGCATGGCATCGACATCGCCGAGCCAGTCGGAACCCTTGACCGTGTCGTAGAGGTGCCACTGCCAGCAATCGGGCGTCATGTTGGTGAGAGATGCCGCAATGCCGCCTTGCGCGGCAACGGTGTGCGAGCGGGTCGGGAAAACCTTGGTGATGCAGGCGGTGCGCAGGCCCTGCTCGGCCATGCCGAGCGTCGCGCGAAGACCCGCGCCCCCGGCCCCGACCACCACCACGTCGAAGGAATGGTCGACATAGGTGTAGGCGCGCCCGTTGACGCCCGGTCCCGTATTGGTTCGGTTGTGCATGTTCATGTCAGTTAGCAAAGCCCATCTTGAGGACAGCGAAGATTGCGGCCGCGCCGACCAGGAACGTGAAGAACAGATTGGCGATCAGCGCCGCGATCTTGGTGCCCTCGCCGTGAATGTAGTCTTCGATGACGACCTGCATGCCAAGCTTGGCATGGTACAGCCCGGACACGACGACCAGCAGCATGATGACGGCGACCGCCGGATGACCGAGCGTTGCCGCAACGCCAGCATGGTCTTCACCGACCAGCGAAATCAGGATCCAGACAAAGGCCAGCATCAGCGGAACGTTCGCAACCGCCGTCATCCGCTGGCGCCAGAAATGGTCGGTGCCGTCTTTGGCAGAGCCGAGACCGTGCACGCGTTTGTAGGGGGTTTTCATGGACATGGCGGTTCCTCAGGCAAACAGCAGGCCGGCGATCCAAAGGATCACGGTCAATGAAGCGGATGCAATGAAGCTGGCCTTCGCCAGCATCGTGGACACGTCCTTGTCGAACAGCTTGCCCATGTCCCACGCAAAATGGCGAAGCCCGCCCAGCATGTGGTGGATCAGCGCCCAGGTGTAACCGAACAGGATGAGCAGCCCGAACCACGAGCCGAAAAAGCCGTTGACGAAGTCGAAATAGGCCGGACCGGAGGCCGCCGCGATCAACCACCAAGCCACCAGGAAGGTGCCGAAATACAAGGCCACGCCGGTGATGCGATGCGTGATCGACGCCACCATTGTCGGGATCGGCTTGTAGATCGACAAATGCGGAGACAGCGGGCGTTTGGCGTGTATGTCCGTGGTATTGGATGTCGCTGACACGTGTCTGTCCCTGATTGGCTTGACCGGAAAAGCCCAGCGGCGCGTCGCCGCGGAACTTCGCCAACCTTCTAGTCCCCCTTTTGCGTTGCGTCAAAGCAACAGCGGGCGCCTGATCTCACTAATTAGTTTGACTGTCGGGTTTGTAAAGAAAGCCCAATCGTTTCAATCGATTGAGGCGCAACGCGCCGCGTTGAAGACGCCGTTCCAGTGTTTCCGCCATGCAACCAAGCGTCGAAAGTCAGCGCTTGCAGTCAGCCGGCGGCTTGCCGGCTGCAAACCAGCTTGCCGTGCGACCGTCAAACACAAGCGCAAAGCCGGTCTTGCCGAAGCGCTCGCGCTGGCCGGGCGGATCCGGTGGCAGATCGACTTCGATGCCGCGGCTGTCTGAAACGTAAAGCCCGGTCGGCACCGATGTCACCGTCAAGGATGTGCCGCCCGTGCACTGCCAGACGGCCATCCTTGGCTGAACCGAAGATGATGATGATGACGACGATGACCGGAACCCGACGTCTCCCGACGTTTCGCATGCCGAAACAAGGATCGAGACAAGTCCCGCCGTGATGGGGAGAACGATCTGCTTTTTTGTCATCCGACGATGTCTAGTCGGATCATCGGCTTGCATCAAGAAAGCGGCTGCGCGCATAGCGCGAAAACCCCTTGCGGCGCTGCCGAGGCGCTTGCACCGGTTTGGCCGTGGGCTATGAATGGCCATGCTCCTCATCCTGTTGACGATCCTGCCTGTTTTTCTGCTGATTGCCACCGGCTACGTCGCGGTCCGGCTGGGCTATGTGCCGGAGACGATGGGCGACGCGCTCAATGCCTACGCCATCAAGATCGCCGTCCCGGTCCTGCTGTTTCGCGCCATGGCCGGGCTGGATTTTGCCGCCGCCTTCTCGCCTGCGGTTCTGGTCTCCTTTTATACCGGAGCCTTCACCTGTTTTGTCCTCGGCATTGTCGGCGCGCGATGGCTGTTTGGACGGCGCCCCGGTGAAAGCGTGGCGGTCGGCTTTGCCTCGACCTTCTCGAACTCGGTGCTGCTCGGCCTTGCGATCCTCGACCAGACCTTCGGCGAAGTGACGCAGGTTCCCGCCTTCGGCATCATCGCCTTCCATTCGCCATCGATCTACATCGTCGGCATGCTGACAATGGAACTGATGCGGCGCGACGGCAAACCGCTCCTCGAAACGCTGAAGATAGCCGGCCGCTCGATCATCTCCAATCCGCTGATGATCGGCATCCTGATCGGCGTTGCCATCAACTTTTCCGGCCTCGAGCTCGGCGGTCCGCTCGGCACGGCTACGCAGATGATTGCCGCCTCCGCCATACCTGCCGCGCTGATCGGCATCGGTGCTTCGATGAAGCGATACCAGTTGCGGTCAGGTCTGGCGGAAGCGGCCATGGTTTCGGTGCTGTCGCTGATCGTCCACCCGGCGATCGTCCTGGTGCTTGGCCTGTTCGTGTTCGCGCTGACAAGCGACCAGCTGCATGCCGCCGTGACGCTTGCGGCCATGCCGCCGGGCGTCAACATCTATGTCTTTGCAACCATGTACAAACGCAGCGTCGAAACCGCTGCCTCGGCATTCCTGCTGGCAACCATGTTTGCGGTGCTGACGGTAACGGGCTGGATCTACGTTCTGCGGCTGGTCAGTCCGTGAACCGGTAGTCGGCCGAGACCGGATAGTGGTCCGACGGATAGATGCCGCCCTGCGACGCCCGGTGCACCGTCATCCCGCCGATCCGCTCAAGACCGGGACCGGTCAGGATGTGGTCGATGGCAAGCCGGAACGGCAGGCCGATGCTCATGTGGAATGTCGGCGCCAGCCCGTCGCCGCCGGAAAGACCGCTTCCTTTGACGATCTTCAGCGTTGGCGAACCGGCATGGGCGTTGAAATCACCAAGCACGATCACCGCGTCGCCTGCCGCAATGCGCGCCGCCGCCCGCCCGGCAATCAGTTCGGCCGCACCAAGCCGGTTCACTGTCGAGCGGACATCGGTGTGCAGGTTGATCAGCGAGACGATCCGGCCGGTTGCCTTGTGGCGCAGCGAAGCGGTCGAGGCATAGTGGTCAAAGCCTCCATCGAACGAGCGCGAAAACAGCACATCCGGCGTCGGCGAAAAATAGAACCAGCCCTGACCGACCGGCTCGAACAGGTCGCGCCGGTAGAGGATCGGCTGCGTTGACGGGAACTGCGTCGGATCGCCGATGGCGATTGCCGCGTGGTCCGGCAGGGCCGCCATCACCCATTCCAGCTGGCGGTTCACCCGGTTGAACTTGCCGCCGGAAAACGTCTCCATTTCCTGGAAGGCAATGATGTCGGCATTGGCTTTGACGAGCACGTCAGACAGCGCATTGCGGCGCCGTTCCCAGCGCGGCAGTCCGTCCGGATCGCGGATGTAGCCGACATTGAACGTCACGACACGGAACGCATCATCGCCGGCTTCAGCCATCGGCAGGGCAAGAACCCCCGCCATACCGTGACCGGCAATCGTGAAGATGACCAGCGAGACGAAAAAACCGGCCGACCGCAACGTCATGCGAGCGGCGCGGCGCATCGTCAAAGCTTGCGAACGTCGACGAAATGGCCGGCGATCGCCGCCGCAGCCGCCATCGCCGGCGAGACCAGATGCGTGCGGCCCTTGAAGCCCTGGCGGCCTTCAAAGTTGCGGTTGGAGGTCGAGGCGCATCGCTCTTCCGGCTTCAGCCGGTCATCATTCATGGCAAGGCACATCGAGCAGCCCGGCTCGCGCCAGTCAAAGCCCGCAGCCTTGAAGATCGTGTCGAGACCTTCTGCTTCGGCCTGTTCCTTGACGAGACCCGAGCCCGGCACCACCATCGCGCTCACGGTCGGCGCAACCGTCTTGCCCTCGACGATCTTGGCGGCTGCGCGCAGGTCTTCGATCCGGCCATTGGTGCAGGAGCCGATGAACACGCGGTCGATGGCAATGTCGGTCATCTTCGTGCCCGGCGTCAGGCCCATATAGTCCAGCGCGCGCTGCTTGGAGCTGCGCTTGGTGGCATCGGCAATCGCTTCGGGATCAGGCACGACCCCGTCGATCGAGACCACATCTTCCGGCGACGAGCCCCACGAAACGATCGGCGGCAGCTTGGCCGCATCCAGCGTCACGACCTTGTCGAAATGTGCGCCGTCGTCGGTCTTCAGCGTGCGCCAATAGGCGAGCGCCCGGTCCCAGGCCTCGCCCTTCGGGGCGCGCGGCTTGTTCTGGATATAGGCGAAGGTCTTTTCGTCCGGCGCGATCAGGCCGGCGCGTGCGCCGCCTTCGATCGTCATGTTGCAGACGGTCATACGCCCTTCCATCGACAGGGCGGTGATGGCATCGCCGGCAAACTCGATCACATGGCCGGTGCCGCCGGCCGTGCCGATCTCGCCGATGATCGCAAGGATGATGTCCTTGGCGGTCACACCCTCCGGCGCAACGCCATCGACACGCACCAGCATGTTCTTGGCCTTGTTCTGGATCAGTGTCTGGGTGGCGAGCACATGCTCCACTTCCGACGTGCCGATGCCATGGGCGAGCGCGCCGAAGGCGCCATGTGTGGACGTATGGCTGTCGCCGCAGACGATGGTCATGCCCGGCAGTGTGAAACCCTGCTCCGGCCCGACGATGTGCACGATGCCCTGGCGGCGATCGGTTTCCGAATAATATTCGATGCCGAACTCGGCCGCATTGGTGGCAAGCGCCTCCACCTGGATGCGGCTTTCCTCGTTCTTGATGCCAAGGTGCCGGTCCGGCGATGTCGGCACATTGTGGTCAACGACCGCCAACGTCTTTTCCGGTGCATGCACGGCGCGGTGCGCCATGCGCAGTCCTTCGAATGCCTGCGGGCTGGTCACCTCGTGTACCAGATGACGGTCGATATAGAGCAGCGACGTGCCATCCTCGGCCGAGTGGACGAGATGATCGTCCCAGATCTTGTCGTAGAGCGTGCGCGGCTTGCCAGCAGTCATGAATGTCGTCCGGGGTTCGGGATTTGGTTGGGGCACGATATGCACCAGCGTGCGCCAAGGGGTCAAGCAGACGGTTTTTGTGCCTGTGTTACCCGAATGCCCCACGACAGGCTCACGCAAATGTCATATCCGGTTCGGACGCGAATCCATGTATGCGGATCATCATGACAGACACACTTTTCTCACGCCGCCATTTCCTCGCCGGTGCGGCCGTTGCCTCGGGCGCGGCGCTTGCCGGTTGCCAGACCCAGACACCGCCCGCCGACGCTCAGCTGGTTTCCGGCCCACGCCGTCTCGGCCGTGGTCCGTTGCCGGTTTTCGGAACCGCCGATGCTGCCCCGCTGCGCGATGATGGCGGCGAAGGCCCCGGCATCGACTGGGCCTCGTCCTATGCGGCGCGCTCCGACGGCGGCTTTAATCTGCCGGCCATTCCGTGGGAAAAGGTCCCCGAGCAGTTCCGTCGCCAGATCGTTTCCAACACGACCGGTGAAGGCCCGGGCAAACTGGTTGTCCAGACCCGCAACCACTACCTGTTCTACACGCTGCCGCGCGGCCGTGCCGTTCGCTACGGCGTCGGCCTTGGCCGCGAAGGCTTCGAATGGTCCGGTACGGGATACATCAAACGCAAGGCGGCCTGGCCGCGCTGGCATCCGCCGGAAGAGATGATTGCCCGCGAGCCGAAGCTGGAAGAGTACCGGACGACCTACAACAAGGCGACCGATACCTGGGAAGGTGGAATGGACCCCGGCCTTTACAATCCGCTCGGTGCGCGCGCGCATTACATCTTTCAGGGCGAGGTAGACACCCAGTACCGGCTGCATGGTTCGCCGGAATGGGCATCCATCGGCAAGTCGGTGTCTTCGGGTTGTGTCCGTCTGATCAACCAGGACGTCATAGACCTCTACAACCGCGTCCCCGAAGGCACCGAGGTTATCGTCGTCTGACCTTTTCGCAAGGTCAGCGGCTGCTCGTGACGACAAACCGGCACGCAGGATCACCGCGTCCCGTGCACATGGTCTCGACAACCAGCGCATGCGGATCGACCAGCGCCTCAAACAGGCGCTGGATCACCGCTTCGTGCCATACACATCCGTCAAATCCTTGCCGCCCGAGGCAGACCGGATTGTCGAGGATGGCAATGAAGTTTGCGCCGGTTTCGATCCGGGCCTGACCGGCAAATGTCCAGGCGTTGGCAGCAATCGCCTTGATCAACACACGCTGCGCCAGACGGCGCGGCAGCATGCGCAGCACCCGTTGCGCCAGTTTCGGTATGCGGTTTGCCAGAATGTAGTCGCCGGTGCGCCGCCCTGCGTCGCGCAGCACTGCCTCGGCAACAGGGGCTGGCAGCGCCAGCGCAATCTGCCGGTTCAGCGCATTGACGTATTGCGCCCCAACCATTTCTCCCGGATCGCTTGCAATCCATGCGCCGAGCCTTGCGGCCGAAAAGATCGCGGCACCGGTCGCGGCGCCGCAAAAGTGATCCAGCGCATGACGCGTCTGGATGATCGCATTGGGCCCGACCCGGTGGCCCGCGCCCGCGGGCTCCGGCATCGGCCCGCCGGTCGCATCCTCGGGACGAACCGCGACATTCATGTCAGTTCACCGGGTCTGCCGGGGCTTCGTATCGGTCAGTCGGCAGTTTCACGCGGGCCGGGCGACGGGTCGAAGTCGGAAGCCCGCCATAGTCTTCCATCTGTTCGGTGCCGCCACCGCAGGCGAGTGCAACACCAGCTTCATCGGCCTCGATCTTGCGCCGCGCCTCGTGCAGGGCAACCTTCTTGTCGTGGATCGCCGACCAGTCCTTCATCTGCGCCTGCGCGATCGTGCGCGTCTCGTCGAAATGGAAGTCGAGCTTGCCCTTCGATTGCGGACCCCAGTAGTTGACCTTGCCGAGATCGTAGAACTTGCGCTCGAACCCGGCCTTGAGGAACGCCTTGAGGCAGCCGAGCAGATAGCGCCGACGGAAGCCGGTTCCCCGCCACGGATAGTGGAACAGCGCCTTTCGCATGTAGAAGCGGCGGTAATTGTTCATCACCCGGTCGAGCAGTTCGTCGCGGTCCATCGCCTGCGGCCGCATGATCGGCGTCACGAAGTTGTATTTGGAAAAGTCGAACACCTCGACCTTGTCGCCCAGTTCCTGGAACAGCGGCGAGAACGGCCACGGCGTATACATCGCCCAGTTGGCCAGATCGGGCTGCCAGTCCCAGGCCATCTTGTAGGTCTCTTCCAGCGTTTCGGCGGTTTCGTTGTCGAGCCCGACGATGAATTGCGCTTCGGTGAAGATGTCGGCCTCGCGCAGCAGGCGGATCGCTTTCTTGTTGTCGGAAACCTTGGTCTCCTTGTTGAACTGGTCGAGCTTCAGCTGCGCAGCGGCTTCCGTTCCGAGCGAGACATGCACGAGCCCTGCCTTACGGTAGAGCGGCAGCAGTTCCTCATCGCGCAGGATGTCGGTGACGCGCGTGTTGATGCCCCACTTGATCTTGTCGGGCAGGCCGCGCGCGATCAGCTCCTCGCAGAACTCGACGAACTTCTTGCGGTTGATCGTCGGTTCCTCGTCGGCAAGGATGAAGAAGCCGACGCCATGGTTGTTGACGAGGTTTTCGATCTCGTCGACCACCTTCTTCGGATCGCGGATGCGATAGTCCCGCCAGAATTTCCACTGCGAGCAGAACGAACAGGTGAACGGGCAGCCGCGCGCCATGTTGGGGATCGCCACCTTCACGCCGAGCGGCACATAGATGTATTTGTTCCACTCCAGCAGCGACCAGTCCGGGTCGATGGCATCGAGATCCTTGATGGTTGGCGCGGCCGGCGTCGCGACGATCTGTTCCCCCGAACGGAACGCAAGTCCCTTGATCGTGTCGCGATCCGCCGGCCAGCGCCCTTCGTGCACGGCTGTCACCAGTTCGGCGAAGATTTCTTCGCCTTCTCCGCGCACGATGACGTCGATCCAGGGGGCCTCCGTCAAAACCTGCGAATACATGAAAGTGCCATGGATGCCGCCCAGCACCCGCACCGCCTTCGGACACACCACCGAGGCGATCCGCAGCACTTCTTCGGCCACATAGATCGATGGCGTGATCGATGTCGTGCCGACAATGTCCGGCTGCAGTTCGGCAAGCCGCCGCGCCAGTTCGTCGTCGGGAATCTCGTTGGTCATCGCATCGATGAACGTGACCTGATCGAACCCGATCCGCTTCAGCGAACCGGCAAGGTAGGCAACCCAGGCGGGAGGCCAGTTTCCGGCGATTTCCGCGCCGCCTGAGTGGTAGTTGGGGTGAACGAGAACAACATGCATGGCGCTTGCCTCCGGGGGAATGGCGAAAGGCTAGACACAAGAGTGTCAATTGAAATTGACATAAATCAACGTCATGAAAGTTGGACACTCGCCGAAAACCGCAGACCCGGACCTTGACCCGTCGAACCGTTCGGCGCATCGCTTCGCCTCCCGCGCCAAGGTCCTGGTCCCGCCATGCCCATCCATGAAATCGCTGCGCTCGCCGCCGCCCTGACCTGGGCGTTCACCGGCGTCATCTCCGCCGATCCGGCCAAGGCCCTTGGTGCCTTGGCCTTCAACCGGCTGCGCATGGTGATCGTGTTCATTGCATTGGCCGGATGGACCATTGCGACCGGCCAGTTCGCGACGGTGACCGGCGATGCCTTCGTTCCGCTCCTGCTGTCCGGCTTCATCGGCATCTTTCTCGGCGACACGGCGCTGTTTCTGGCGATGAACCGACTCGGGCCGCGCCGCACGGCGATCCTTTTTTCCACCAATGCGCCGATGTCCGTGGTGCTCGGCTGGCTGGTTCTGGGCGAGGCGCTCCCCGCGCAGACGCTGCTCGGCATCGCGATCACCATTGCCGGCGTGATCCTCGCCATCGTCTTCGGCAAGCGCCGCGACCTGTTGCACCAGTGGGAAACCGTCACCGGGCCGCTCGCCGTCGGCGTCACCCTCGGCCTCATCGCCGCGCTTTGCCAGGCCGTCGGCGCGCTGATCGCCCGTCCGGTCATGGAGACCGGTCTCGTCGATCCGGTCGCCGCATCCGCTCTGCGCGTTGGCGCATCAGCGTTTTGTCTTGTCATCCTCGGCTTCATGCCGATGGAGTCAGCGCGCGCCCGCGCGCCGCTGACCGTCTCGCTCGCCGGAATGGTCGCGCTCTCCGGCCTGCTCGGCATGGGGCTCGGCATGACGCTGATCCTCTATGCGCTGGAAGGCGGCGAGGTCGGCATCATCACCACGCTGTCGGCGACGACGCCCGCCATGATGCTGCCGATCCTGTGGTGGCGCAGCGGTCAGGTTCCAGCCGCTGGCGCCTGGATCGGCGCTTTGCTGGTTGTCGCGGGAACGTCGCTGATCTTTTTGACCTGACCCAACCGAAACTCACCTAACGGTCGCTGGCCTGCCGCAACCGCTTTTCCAGTTGCCGGAGCGCAATCGACAGCCCGATCGTCAGCACCAGATAGACGTAAGCCACGATCGAATAGGTTTCGAAAAACCGGAATGACCCCGACGCATACACCTTGCCCATCTGCGTGATGTCGGCAACGCCGAGCACCGAGACGAGCGATGAATCCTTCACCATCGCGATGAAGTCATTGCCGAGCGGCGGCAGGATCGTCCGGATCGCCTGCGGAAACACCACCAGCCTGAACCGTTGCCATGGCGAAAGCCCCAAGGCTTCCGCTGCCTCCACCTGGCCATCGTCCACCGAAAGGATGCCGGCCCGGAACACCTCGGCGATGAAGGCCGAGTATCCGATCGTCAGCGCAAGCACGGCCCGCCAAAGCAGGGAGATGTCGCGCGTGCGGAACTCTTCCATCAGCCCGGCGGCCTGCAGCGGCTTCGTTGCCTGGTCGATGATGAAGGCCAGTGCGGGCGCGCCGACAAAGGCGATGTAGAACAGCAAAACGAGGATCGGGATGCCCCGGACCACCTCGACATAAAACCGCGCCACCTGCCGCAGCACCAGATGGCGCGACAGCGCCATCAGCGCCAGCATGAGGCCGATCAGGCTCGCCAGCGAAAACCCGACGACCGTCACGAAAACGGTGACCTGCACGCCTTTGACGACGGTGGAAAAGACCTGAGCGTAAAGGCTGTTGGCAGCGATCGCATAGCCGAGCCAAAGCCCGATGGCTGCGACAACCAGCAGCCACCAGGGAAAGTCCTTGTCTGACGAGGGCGCCCGCGTCATCGCAACATTAGCTGTCCGGCACGACCGGCCGGACAGCCGGGAGCACGCATCATTCGCCGAACTTGTAGTCGAGGAACCACTTCTTGTTCAGCGCTTCGAAGGTGCCATCGGCCGAAAGCGCGGCAATCGCCGCGTTGACCGGCGCCACCAGTTCTGAACCCTTGGGGAAGATGAAGCCGAAGTCTTCGGTGCCCAGCGCCTCGCCGACCAGTTTCAGCGCACCTTCCGATGCATCGACGTAACCTTGCCCGGCCGTGCCGTCGGTGAGCACCACGTCGACATCGCCCGTGCGAAGCGCCTGCACCGAAGCGCCGAAGGTCTCGAACAACTTGATGCGCGGATTGGCTTCGTTGCCGTCAAGCACGTTGTAGACAGCCACATAGAACGGTGTCGTCCCGGCCTGCGCCCCGACCAGAAGGTCGTTGTTGGCCTTGAAGCCGGTTGCATCGGCAAAGCGGGTTTCGTCACCGCGCACCAGCATGAACATTTCCGACGTCATGTACTTGTCCGAAAAATCGACCTTTTCCTTGCGGTCGTCGCGGATGGTGATGCCGGTCATGCCCATGTCGTACTGTCCATCGGACACGGCCTGGATCATCGCGTCCCAGGCAATCGTCTGGTATTCGACCTTGACGTTGAGGCGCTTGGCGATCTCGGCCCAGGCATCATATTCCCAGCCGATCGGCTGCCCGGTCTTGGGGTCAACGAACTGCAGCGGCGGATAGGCATTTTCCGTGACAATGGTGATCGTCTTGCCGCCGAGATCGGGTAGCGACTGGGCCAGCGCCGTCCCGGCAAGAAGGGTCAAGGCGGCAGTCACTGTCAACAAACGTCTGGTGATCATGGTTCACTCCTGAAAGCCTGTCGCCGGCAGTTCCGGCAGAGCGACAGACTGGCGCGCTGCGCCGCAACACGCAAGATGCCCGAGACAGGTTGCGTGCCTGCAACCAAAACACTGCCAAACAAAAAAGGCGGGCCGAAGCCCGCCTTTCAAGACTTGGGTCAATCCGTTGCGATGATCACGCGTCGGTCTTGGCCTCGGCGGCTGCGGCTTCCGCAGCGGCGGCAGCTTCTGCTGCTGCGTCTTCGGCTGCCTTTTCCACGGCCAGTGCCTCGGCGGCAGCGACCTTTTCCGCTTCGATCCGGTTGCGCTCGGCAACGACGGCTGCGCGCTCGGCATCATTGAGCTTGCGGGCGCGCACGCCGGTGTTCTCGATGATGCGGGCTTTCTTGCCGGTCAGGCCGCGCATGTAATACAGTTTCGCACGGCGCACCTTGCCGCGGCGAACCACTTCGACCGCTTCGACCAGCGGCGAGTACATCGGGAACACGCGTTCCACGCCTTCGCCGTAGGAAATCTTGCGGACGGTGAAATTCTCGTTGATGCCTGCGCCCGAGCGGGCAATGCAGACGCCTTCATAGGCCTGCAAACGGGTACGCTTGCCTTCGGTGACACGAACCTGAACGCGCACGGTGTCGCCCGGCGAAAACTCCGGGAAGGTGCGCTTGGCGTTGATCTTGGCGGCCTGCTCGGCCTCCAACTGGCGGATGATGTCGATCATGGTCTTTTCCTTGTTCTTATGAACCGCCAGAGCGCTCGCGAGGACATCCAGTTCAAAAACCGGTTGGTCTGGCCTTTGGGGGCCGGAGCGGTGGTCATGCTCGTAGTTGCTTTTCGGAAGCGGGCACAAGCCGCTGATCCGAGGGTCGCTTACATCAGCGTCCGCAGATTGTCACTCTTTTTTGGCGAGCAGATCCGGCCGGCGTTCACGGGTCAGCCGTTCTGCCTGTTCGCGCCGCCATGTGGCGATCCGCTGGTGGTTTCCCGAGGTCAGGATTTCGGGGATCGAACGCTCCTCGAACAGCGGTGGCCGTGTGTAGTGCGGGTGCTCAAGAAGCCCGCCTTCGAAGCTCTCGGTTTCGCCCGATGCAGCGTTGCCCATCACGCCGGGCAGAAGCCGGATCACCGCGTCCAGCAGCACCTGCGCCGCCACTTCCCCGCCAGAAAGCACATAATCGCCGATCGAAACCTCGGTCAGGCCGCGCGCCTCGATGACCCGTTCGTCAACGCCTTCGAACCGTCCGCAGACGATGACAGCGCCCGGTCCGGCGGCAAGGCCCCGCACCTTGGCCTGCGTCAGCGGGCGCCCGCGCGGGCTCATCAGGAGCCGC
>JBGSWL010000037.1:0-9026 GCA_041752455.1 Roseitalea sp.
CTGCGAAATCAGCACGTCAACCTGCCGCAGCTTCGTGACGATCTCTTCCGCGCTGTGTCTCTTTCTCGGCATTTCGTAAGTCCTCCATCGGCTCAAGAGCCATACATCAGGGAGGACCACTTTTCAGGGGGCAGACCAGTACCCGATCAACATCGTAATCGCGCGCATCAGTTTCCTGGGTCGCAACAGCGCGTTGGCTACCTTCTTGACGAAATACTCTGGGCTGATCGAGGCATCGTAGCCTAAGACCGGACAAGGCACCTCAGCCACGAAATCCCTCTCAAAGCTCCAATCCTCATTGATGCCAAGGCCGACCAACACGTCGCTATGGCGCACATCGGCGCTACTGGCCAGATAGCCACCATCGTGGGCGCGACCGAAACGCTTCAGGTCCCCGCATGAACGCGGCTTAAGGGCAGACGGTAAAACAGCCTTCTGCATATTTAACTCTCATAAATGGTTTGAATTGAACTCGAGGCGTCAATGCTTTATACTCTGATATTTTCAGCATATCTGTATCCATTATAGATGTTTAAATCCATAAATATTTGACTCTGGTTATATATTGAGCTTCGACGCACATAAAAAAGAACTTTGTCCCGCCTTGCGCCGACTGTAGGCAATTTAGAAGGGTCAACTCTCTTTATTAGTTAATTGCCAGATGACGTCATATTGTTTGGAAATCAACAGCCTGAGATCAAATACTTCTTCACCGTGTTGCGCGACACTCCTGTCCGTCTTGCAACTTCCCGGATCGGCAAGCCCTGACGAATGCGTGGCTTCCGGATCATATTCAAAAGTCCCATGTGGATCACTCCGTTGTCCCCTTCGCACGCCGACTGGGAGTAACCTGCCAAGGTAAAATCTCGATGGAAATTACAGGCCAGAGCGGGGCAAATTTGCGCGGAAATCAACACGCAAACGCGCCAAATTCAACAAGTGACTCTGGTCTTTGCCGGATGAGCAACAGGGGCCACAGCAATCGCGGCCCACCCGCCGCTCTGAAACAAATTGGGGGGCGAACAATGTCCGCCCCCCTGCTCTTTCGTTCCAGTTATCCGGTAGACTTACTTGCCCCAGATCTTGGCATAGGCCTCGCGGTAGCCGTTGGCGGGATCGAAGAACGGGCTATCGCCCATGGCCTTGGCGCCTTCCATGTCGACGACTGCGGGAGCCGTCACATAGCCGGAGCAAGGCGCGCCCTGAACGGCACGGTTCAACTCGTCCACCAACTGCCAGCCTTGCAGGTTGAGCGGTTCGGCAACCGTGATCGACTGGTACTGGCCGGTCCGGATACGCTGGAAGGCCGATTCCGATCCGTCACCGGCAGCGACTGCTTTCGGTGCGCCATCGCCGGCAATGCCGGCGGCGGCAAGCGCCGGTCCCATGAAGTCGAAATAGATGTCGTTGATGGCAAGGCCATGGGTCCAGGACGCACCGTATTTCTGCAACAGGTTGGTGGTCAGCGGGCCCATGCGGGTGGAGGTGTCGGCGATCGGCGTATCGACATATTCAAGCACCGTTCCGCCCATCTTCTCGATGGTTTCCTTGATCCGGTCGGCCTTGTCGATGGCGATCTGGTAGGTCGAGTCCGTGAAGATCACGACGCCCGGCTTGCCACCGGCATCGGCGAGCGCCCATTTGGCTGCTTCCTCGGAAACGGTCATCGCGTCAGTGGAGACATTGGCGAAAATGCCGCCGGGCGCATCGCAGCCGATTTTCGGGCCGGAATGCCAGGAGACCATCGGGATCTTGGCCGCCGCCACCTGGTCAAGGGCAGCCTGCTGCTCGACGGCATCAAAGCCATTGATGATGATGCCGTCCGGCTGGAGGGCCATGGCCTGGCCGAAAGCGGCCGTGCGGCCTTGGACAGAACCACCACCATCGAGCACACGCACCGTCCAGCCGATCTTGGCGGCGGCTTCCTCGACGCCGTTGGTGACGCCAAGAATGCCACCATTCTTGAGGTCTGCGGCGAGCACGACAATCGTCTTGCCTTCTGCCGCCGCCGGGCCATCGGTCGGTCCATCAAAGGCCATCTGGGCATGGACGGCACTGATACCGAAAGCGCCTGCCACGGTTCCTGCCATCAGCAGTTTCACAAAGTTTCTCTTCAGCATGGTTTTCCTCCCTGTTGCTGTATTTCTGGTGGTCACTTCTTGCGTGCGCCCTTCTTGCGCTGGGCGTAGCCGGCGATCCCGATGGCCACGAGCAACGTGACGCCGTTGAACATCGGCTCGACCCAGAACGAGCCGCCGAATTGCTGGATGCCGGAAATCCCGATCGCCAGGATCACGACGCCGACGACCGTGCCCCAGACATTGACCCGGCCGGGCTTGATCGTGGTGGAGCCGAGAAACGCGCCGACAAGGGCCGGCAGCAGGAACTCGAGCCCGACGCTGGCCTGTCCAATGCGCAGTTTCGAGGCGAGGATGACACCGGCCAGCGCCGTCATCAGGCCGGAAGTCACGAAGGCACCGATGACATATTTGCGGGTCGGGATGCCGTTCAGCGCGGCGGCACGGGGGTTGGCGCCGATGGCATAGAGAAAGCGGCCGACAGGTGTGTATTCCAGCACCAGCCAAAGCGTGATCACGATGGCAAGGACATAAAAGCCGGTGATCGGCAGGCCGAAAATGAACGTCCCGTTGATGGCATAGAAGCCGTCGGGAAGCACGCCGACCATCTGGCGTCCGCCGGTATGGGCAAGAGCGAGCGCGTAGAGAATGGTGCCAGTGCCGAGCGTGGCGATGAAGCTGTCGATCTTGGCAATCTCGACCAGCAGGCCGTTGAGGAAGCCGACCATCGCACCGAGCAGAAGCACGATCATGACGGCAAGCGGCCACGGCACACCGTACAGGGTCTGCAGCGAGATGGCCAGGATATGCCAGAGCACGATGCCGTAGCCGACGGTCAGATCGATGCGGCCGGCGGCCATCGGGATCATCGC
Organism: Roseitalea sp.; assembly: GCA_041752455.1. Lineage (GTDB taxonomy): Bacteria > Pseudomonadota > Alphaproteobacteria > Rhizobiales > Rhizobiaceae > JBGSWL01. The sequence continues at coordinate 2,951 of JBGSWL010000037.1, forward strand.
GGCAAGACTGAGAATCGCGATGATCGCCTTGTCGGAGATGATGGCGCGCAGGTTCAACATCGTTGGAAAGGTGTTCGGCAAGAGCACGGAAAAGAGCACGAACAGAGCCAGCATCAGGATCACGAGGCCATAGGTCGGCGCGAGCCGCACCAGCCGTTGAGCAAAACTCAGGTCGCGCAGTTCCGCCTTGGTCGGCTCAAGTGCGTTGGACTCAATGGACTGCATGTTCTGGTTCCCGGATGGCTGGTGGGGAGGCTTCACCGGCCGATGCCGCATGAATTACGGTTTCAGTGGTCAAGCCGACACCCTTGAGTTCGGCAACCACCTTGCCGCGGCTGAAGACGATGGCGCGGTGGCAGATATTGGCGACTTCCTCGAAATCGGTGGACACGACGAGCACGCCCATGCCGCGCTGCAGGGCCTTGAACAGCAATGCATAGATCTCGGCCTTGGCGCCGACATCGACGCCGGCGGTCGGGTCTTCGGCGATCAGCAACTTTCGGTCGGTGGCCATCCAGCGGCCTACAACAACCTTCTGCTGGTTGCCGCCAGACAGGGCTTCGATGGCAAGCGTCGGATCATTGGGCGACAGTCCGAGGTCCCGCCCCATCTCGTAGGCGGCTTTCTCTTCCGTCGCGGCCGTCATGAAAGAAAGAGGCCTGCGCCCCGTGGCTTCCGGATTGAGATAGGCGTTCTCGCGGATCGTCAGGGCCGAGGCGATCGATTCAACCACCCGGTCTCTTGCGACAAGACCGATGCCCGAGCGCATTGCCATGCGCGGCGACGAAAGGTTCGGAACCTTGCCATCAAGCTTCACATCGCCTTCATGGTCGATTTCGCCGAACAGGCAGCGACCGACATCCTCATGGCCTGCCCCGCGCAGGCCGACCAGACCGACGACTTCGCCGTGGCTGACATCGAAATCGACAGGGCCGACCGTATCGGTGACAAGCCCCGCAACCGACAGGAGTGTGCGGCCGTTTTCGAGCACCGGGCGTTCGATCTCGCGCGTCTTGCGGCCGACAATCAGGCTGACAAGCTCTTCGGGCGTCGTGTGCTGGACATCGCGCATCCCCACCATCTGGCCATCGCGCAGGACTGCGACCCGGTCGGCAATCTTGAAAATCTCGTCGAGCCGATGACTGACATAAATCATGCCGACGCCCTTTTCCCGCAGCGGGCGCAGCGCGTCGAACAGGCGCTGCACCTCGTCGGCCGGAAGGCTGGCCGTCGGCTCGTCAAGCACCAGGAAGTCGCACTCGACAGCCAGTGCGCGGGCAATGGCGACGAGCGATTTCTCTGTTCTTGTGAGATCGGAAATGCGCATGGTCGGATCGAAGTCGCAACTGACCCGGGCAAGCGCGGCTGCCGCTTTCTGCTCCGCATCACGCCAGTTGATGAGGCCATGGCGGCGCGAGAACCCTTGCGCCAGCGCCATGTTCTCGGCAATCGACATCCATTCGATCAGGCCGAGGTCCTGGTGGATGAAGGCAACGGCCTGGCGCTGGTCCGTGCGGCCGGGCTTGTGGGCATAGGCAACGCCGTCGATCTGCACGCCGCCGGAATCGGCAGCATGAATGCCGCCAAGCACCTTGATCAGCGTCGACTTGCCGGCACCGTTCTCGCCGAGAAGGGCAACGATTTCGCCCCGGCCGACATGCAGAGACACGCCGCGCAGCGCGAGCGTTCCGCCGAACGACTTCACGACATTGTCGAAGAACAGCCCGTCAGGCGTCATCGAGATCGCTCCTCCTCCCGTGGCAACGCTGGAGACTTGAATGCGTTACCGGTAACGCAATAGACTACCGACATTGAGGCGAGTCAAGAATAATGTTATCGATAACGTATTCACGTTGGAAGGTTCGACCATGAGCCGTGACAGCCGGTCCCGGATCAATCTGGCAGAGGTCGCCTCAGCGGCAGGCGTTTCAAAGATGACCGCCTCGCGCGTGCTGCGCAACGCATCGGGCTTTTCGGAAGCAACGCGCGAACGGGTGATGCGCGAGGTCGAGCGGCTCGGCTATGTGCCGAACCGGATCGCTGCCACGTTCAGTTCCGAACAGACCTCGACCATCATCGGCGTGAGCGTGCCCTATCTGTCCAGCAGCCTGTTCGGCGCGGTGCTCGACGCAACCAACCATGCGCTCGCCAAGTTCGGCTACCAGACCATGATCGGAGCCCATGAGAACCGGGCGGAGACCGAGGAAACCTGGGTTCGCAACATCCTGTCCTGGCGTCCGGCGGGCCTCATACTCAGCGCGCACATGCATAGTCGTGCCACGCGCGACCTGATCGGCCAGCACGGGATTCCGGTCGCCGAGATCTGGAACCTCAATACCAGCCCGTTTGATCTGTCGATCGGTTTCAACCACCACGATTGCGGTTTCGAGATGGGCCAATATGTGCTGAGCCGCGGCCACCGGCGGATCGGCTATGTCGGAGCTGACGCAGAAGCGCCGGGGCTTGGAGCGGTCCGCAGGCAAGGTTTCGAGGCAGCACTGGCGACTGCCTCGCTCTCACTGCATGCGGTGGAAATCCTCAACGACCGGTCAGGCTTCTATGCCGGCTTTTACGGCACCGAGACGATCCTGAACCGGAACCCTGGCCTGCGATGCATCTACTATCAGGACGATGCGATGGCGATCGGCGGCTACTACTATTGCAAGTCGCGCGGCATGGATGTGCCCGGCGACATCGGGATTGCCGGATGGGGATCGATGGAAGCGGCCTCGGTCCTGCCGCAGCGGCTGACAACCACCATCGTCAGCACCGAGGCGCTCGGGCGCACGGCCGCTGTCGCGCTCATCAAGCGCATTCGCGGCGAACCGGTCGACGATGTGACGATCACCGCGACCCGACTCGCGCCGGGCGCAACGGTGTGAAGCGAAGTCCTACCACGGCCCGTGGAAATCGCCGTCCTTGTCGGTCCGCCGGAAACCGTGCGCGCCGAAGAAATCACGCTGCGCCTGGATAAGGTTTGCCGTGCCACGCGCCGCCCGGATGGTGTCGAACCAGGAAAGCGCCGCTGCGAACGCCGGAACGCCAATGCCATGGGTGGCGGCAAGCGCCACGATCCGGCGCAAACCGGGCACATGCTGCTTGAGCAGATCGGAAAAGTACGGCGCAAGGATCAGATTTTCCGAACCGTTTGCCTCCAGCGCTGTGGCCATGTCGTCGAGCATGGCGGAGCGGATGATGCACCCTTCGCGCCACGTGCGCGCGATCAGCGGCAACGGCATGTTCCAGCCGTATTGGCTGTCGGACGCGCCCAGCATTGCGAAGCCTTGCGCATAGCAGGCGATCTTTCCGGCAACCAGTGCGCTTTCGATATCCTTCAGCGACAACTCGCCAGTCAGAACGCCACGCTCCGGGGCGCCGAACACGGTTTCGACCGAGTGGCGCTCGCTCAGCCGCGCCGAAAGGTTGCGCGCGACGACGGCCGCCTCGATGACCGGAATGGCAACGGCCACCTCCTGCGCCTCGATCACGGTCCAGCGCCCGGTGCCCTTCTGGCCTGCAGCATCCACGATGACATCCAGCATGGGCTCGCCGGTCTGCGGATCGATGGCCGCAGCGACCTTGGCCGAAATCTCGATCAGGTAGGATCGCAGCGGCCCCTCGTTGAACCGCGCGAAGGTTTCAGCAATGCCGCTGGCCGGCATGGCGGTCCCGTCACGCATCAGGCCATAGGCTTCGGCGATCATCTGCATGTCGGCATATTCGATGCCGTTGTGCACCATCTTGACGAAATGCCCGGCCCCGCCCGGCCCTATCAGACCGACACAGGGCGTCCCGTCCTTGTAGCGCGCGGCGATTGCCTCCAGCAGCGGACGTGCGCGCTCAAAGGTTTCGACCGTGCAGCCGGCCATCATGGAAGGGCCATGGCGCGCGCCGTCCTCGCCGCCTGATACGCCAAGCCCGATGAAGTCAAAGGCTTGGGACACGGCTGCCGCCGCACGGCGGTTGGTGTCATGGAAATTGGCATTGCCGCCATCGATGAGGATGTCGCCCTCGTCCAGCAGCGGCCCGAGCCCTGCAATCATGGCGTCAACGGCTTCACCCGCCGGAACCATCAGGATGATGGTGCGCGGGCGCGCGATAACAGCAACCAGTTCCTCAAGCATGCCGGCCGTCGTCAGCATGGGCGCAAGCGCACCGGCCTTGCCCATGAAGTCAGCCGTCCGCGAAGGCGTGCGGTTCCACACGGCCAGGGGGTAGCCCTTTTCGGCGATATTGAGCGCGAGGGCCGCACCCATGGTGCCGAGCCCGATCAGTCCGTGATGTATGGTCATGACCTGTCAGGGGCGCTGGACGCCCCGCCTGTTGAGATGGATCGTGTAGAGACTTGTCGTGGCGGTTATGAAAAGCTGGTGCTTGGCCCGTCCGCCGAAACAAAGGTTTGAAACCGTCTCGGGGATCAGGATCTTGCCCAGCAGCCGGCCATCGGGCGCAATGCAGTGAACGCCGTCACCCGCCGATGACCAGACATTGCCGTCCGTGTCGATCCGGATGCCGTCGGAAAGGCCGGTATCGACCTTGAAGAACGGCCGGCCCTTTCCGGGAATGCCGTCAGGACCGATCTCGAACGCGTAGAGTTGCTGCGGGTCCGTGCCGAACATGCGTCCGGTGTCGGCCACATAGAGCACAGTCTCTTCGGGCGAAAAGGCAAGGCCATTCGGGCAGTGCAGGTCGGTGACGACCTGCTCGAGCGTTCCGGTGTCCGGATGGGCCCGGTAGACCGCGCAGATGTTCTCCTGTTCGCTGCGGTGGCCCTCATAGTCAGTCATGATCCCGTAATGCGGATCGGTAAACCAGATCGTGCCATCTGACTTGACGATGACATCATTGGGCGAGTTCAGCGGCTTGCCGCCGAATGCGTCGGCAATGATGGTGATCGTTCCGTCCGGTTCGGTTCGGGTGACCTGCCGGCTGCCGTGTTCGCAGGAGACAAGCCGCCCCTGCCGGTCACGGGTGTGACCGTTGGAAAAGTTCGAAGGTTGGCGATAGGTACTGATGCCCGTATCCGGCGACCAACGCACGATCCGGTTGTTGGGGATGTCGGAAAACAGCAGGCAGTTGGCATCGCCGAACCAAACCGGTCCTTCAACCCAGTCGAAGCCTGTCGCCAGTTTCTTGACCGGCGCATTGCCAAGGACATAGGTCGCAAAGATCGGGTCATGCACTTCGAAAAAGGTCATCGCGTCCCCCCTTCTTGATGTGTTATCGATAACATCAAGACACATCCCCACGGAAGAGGGAACCATGACGTTTTTTCGATCGACGACAACCCTCACCCACAAGGCGACCCTCGCCATGCTTGAGGCGGGAGCAGCGGCAGCGGACGCGATGGGCCAGCCGCAGTGCCTTGTCATTGTCGATGCGAGCGGCGAATTGCTCGCTGAATTGCGCATGACGGGTGCGCGGTTCCTCAGCCGCAAGAGTGCGCGCGCCAAGGCGCTGACCGCCGCTTCCATTCGTGCGCCCTCGCATCTGCTTCCCGAAGCGGTTCGCCCTGCCATTGCTGCGGCGACGGACGGAACCGTTACCGGCCTCAAGGGCGGACTTCCGGTCATCATCGACGGCGACTGCATCGGCGGTGTCGGGGTGGGTTCTGGCAGCGGCGACCAGGATGCCGACGTTGCCAATGCCATGCTCGCGGCGATTGGCGCGGAGTTGTTTCCATGAAGATCGGCTTTCTCGGTGCCGGGCTGATGGGCAAGCCCATGATCCGCAATCTGGCAAGGGCCGGTCACGAACTGACGGTCTGGAACCGGTCGCGTCCCAATGCCGATGGGGTTGCCGACGTAGCGCGGATTGCCGACGCGCCTGCCGATGTGGCTGAAGACGCCGACCTCGTCATCGCCATGCTGGCGGACGGTCCGGTAACGCAGAGTGTGCTTGCCGATGACGGGGTGATCGCTGCGGTTCAAGCAGGCGCTGTCATCGCGAACATGGGCTCCATTGAGCCGGATCGGGACCGGGCGCTCGCCGCGCTCGCCGGGGCGCGCGGTGTCCACTATCTGGACGCACCGGTATCCGGCGGTGTCGCCGGGGCCGAGGCAGCGAGCCTTGCCAT
>JBGSWL010000038.1:0-5464 GCA_041752455.1 Roseitalea sp.
GGCAAGACCACCACGACGCGTCTGACGGCTGCCATCCTTGAAGCTGCCGGTCATCGGGTCGCGGTCGCCACCACGGACGGCGTCACCGTTGGCGGCACGATCATCGGGATTGGCGACTTTGCAGGCCATACCGGCCACAAGATCGCCTTGGCGGACCGCTCGGCCACGGCGGCTGTGCTGGAAACCGCCCGTGGCGGCATCCTCCGGTGGGGATTTTTCATCCGGCCGGTCACAGCTTCCGCGCTTCTCAATGTCGGGCAAGACCACATCGGCATCGATGGCATTGAAACCGTCGAGGCGATGGCCGCGATCAAGCGGCGCGTCACCGATGCCGGGCGCCACGTCGTGCTCAGCGCCGACAATCCGCAAACCCTGGCCTTGGTGCCGCGCTACGGCGCAAGGCGCGTTACTCTCGTCTCGCTTGAGGGAAGGTCGCCCGTGGTTGCCTCGCACCTTGCGGCGCAGGGAAAGGTTATCGCCCGCGATGATGACGCCATGGCGATGGTCCTGCTGCAGCCGGGCAAGGCACCAACCACAATCATGGCTTTTGCCGACATTCCGGTGACGCTTGCCGGTGTTTCGGATGCGTACTCGACCAACGCCATGGTGGCCGCAGGGCTGGGGCTTGCGCTTGGCGCCGATCTGCCGGCGATACGTGCAGGTCTTTCCGGGTTTGAAAGCACGGTCAGCACCAACCCGGGACGGTTCAATCGCCTTCCCGGCTACCCGTTCGATCTGGTGTGCGACCGCTCCATGAACCCGCACGCCATTGCGAGCCTCGGAGAATTGCTCAGGCGTGTGGCCCCGTCACGGCGCCGCATTCTCTGCTTTTCAATGCCCGGCAATCGCGCACGCGCCCAGTATGATGAAGTGCCGAGGCTTGTTGCCGAGCATTTCGACCACTTCGTCATTTATGAAATGGCGCATTACCGGCGCGGCTTGCCGGAAGGCGAAATCACCCGGCGCCTGCAGGTGGGACTTGTCGCCGCCGGCAAGGCCGACGCGCAGATCAGCGCCCACGTCGACCGGGAAACCGCTCTGGCTGCTGTCGCCAAAACGGTCGCGCCGGATGATTTCGTTTTGCTGATTGCTGATCTGCCCGATGACCTGCCAGCCATCGAAGCGGCGTTTGCGCAGTGGAAAACGCAATAATGTTGCCGTCTCGCCATTTCATTCGACTTCATTTATATAAAGATCAGATCGTAACCGGCGCACGCACCATGGCCTTGATGAAAACGATTCTGGCGAACCTGTCTTGGCCACTGGTCATCCTTGCCTGTGTGGCGCTGGGGCTGGCGCCATTCGTGCCGGAGCCGCACATTGTTGAAAAGCTGAGGATGCTGGCATCGGGAACGCTGGTGCGCCCGATCGACATCTTCGACCTCTTGATGCATGGCGCACCGTTTGCCGTTGCAGGTGCAAAGTTGGCGTTATCCGGCCACCCTGGACACAAGCCGGATTAAACAATTTGAAATTCGGTTCGTTCAGGATTATATGCAAAGCGAAGGAGAATAGTGATGCGCGGACCAATTCGCCCTCTTATCTGAGTTCAGACAGCCGGGCTCTTATCTGAGTTCAGACAGCCGGGTTTGACTTCATGCCGATTTGCGCCAAGTCCGTGGCATGTTTGACTCGAAGTTCCTTCGAAAGTTTCATGTGAAATTCGGCGCTGCTTCTCATCAGAGCAACCATCGCGTCGTTTGCATCCCTTATAGAGGCTTCTTTTTGGTGGATATCCAACTGGAGCCAGTCGGTTGATCCAATAAACCCGATCAAGGTCGCAGCGTTGCTATCATCATAATGATAGCGGGTACCCGCCTTGACCAGATCTCCCGGTATACCCGACATGTCGCTCATCAATTTTTCAATGGCCTTTGCACTGGAGCGAAAATTGACCGAATAGGGTCGATACTTGTCGTTATTCCGGATTTTTGTCTGCAAGGCTTCGAAATTGAATCCTTTGTCCCACTGCACACAGTCCAAGTTTATCAGGCGACTCTCCTCCCAAAGCGCAAACAAGACGTGTCTGTTGGAAGCCCTTCGGCGCCTCAAGTAGTCGTTGTAAGCAAAAAGGGCCGCAATCGAAGCTGCAAGAACTGGAGCAAGGGATCTTGCAAAGTCAGCCCACCAGTTGACGTCGCTCGCAAAATGCAAGGAAAAACCAAGAACACTCACTGCGCAAACTCCACTGCAAGGTAACTCCGCAGCGTTATCATAAATTTAAATATATTTCAGAGCAATGATCTCAAGTAGAAGAAAAAGCTGAATTATCGCATGGCGGCACCCGCCAGTCGATCGCGCCGCGGCCATGGCTTTCAAGAAACGCATTCGCCTTGGAAAACGGCCGCGAGCCGAAAAATCCGTTGTGTGCTGAAAGCGGCGAGGGGTGCACCGACCGCAGCACCAGATGGCGTGTGGTATCGACAAATGCCGCCTTCTTCTGAGCGTAGGCGCCCCACAGGATGAAGACGACAGGCTCGCGTCGTTCGTTGACGCGGGCGATCACCGCATCGGTGAACCGCTCCCAGCCCTTGCCTTGGTGGGAAGCGGCAAGCCCGGCCTCCACGGTCAGGACTGAGTTCAGCAGGAGGACGCCCTGACGCGCCCAAGCTTCCAGATGGCCATGCGTTGCGGGCGCGATGCCGAGATCAGCCTGCAGTTCCTTGTAGATGTTGACGAGTGACGGCGGCACGCGGACATCCGGCAGCACCGAAAAGCACAGTCCATGCGCTTGGCCCGGCCCGTGATAGGGGTCCTGGCCAAGGATGACGACCTTGACCGCATCGAGCGGGGTTACATCCAGCGCGTGAAACCACTGGCTTGCCGGCGGGTAGATGCGTTTCCCCGCCGCCTTCTCGGCAACCAGGAAGGCGCGCAGCTGCGCCATCCAGTCGCTGGCAAACTCGTTGGCGAGAACATCGCGCCAACTGTCATGCAGACGCACGCGCGAGACCGGCGCGCCGCCTGCTTGGCTCATTTTGCGCCCGGTGCGTGCGTCTTGCAGAACGGCGTATGCGGCAGGATATCGAGCCGCTCCTGCGAAATCTCGTCTCCGCAGATCACGCAGTCGCCGTAGGTATCGGCCTCGATCCGCTCCAGCGCCGCATCGATCGCGACGATCTCCTTCTGCCCGGCATTGCCGAGATCTTCCATGACTTCGTCGTCTTCGTGTTCCGCCGCCTGCTCTTCCCAATCGGGATTGGGCGCATCGTCGAGCTCGTCGGAAATGTTTTCCAGACGCAGCATCAGGTATTTGCGGCGGGTTTCGAGCTGGGTGCGGCGTTCCTCGAGGCTTTTGGTCATGGTGGTTTTCTCCCGTCCTGTTGTTGTACGGACGTTATCGCGCCACTTGGGCGTGCCGGTTGATCTTCGTCAAGCGCAATGACCGCCATCTGTTCACGCGAACGTGACCGTCTTGCGGCCAGGCTGCCATGCGCGGCGTCCTTGCGCCTTGCTGGTGCCGGATTCGGCCTGCTATGAAAATTGACGACACCACGATCAACGGAGATTTTCGACCATGGCCGACATGCTTTCCTTCAAACGCCGCGATGTCGTGGCGCTCGCCGCCGGGTTGTCTGCGGTGGCTTTTGCGCCGCTTGCCCACGCCCAGGCAGGTGCACCGGCCTCTGAAGGCGAAGTCGATATGGAAAAACTTCTGGCTGACAATGCGCTGCCGGACATGGTGCTGGGCCAGGACGATGCGCCGGTCACCATCGTCGAATATGCGTCGATGACCTGCGGCCATTGCGCCAATTTCCACATCAACACCCTGCCGATCATCAAGGAAAAATACATCGAGACGGGCAAGGTGCGGCTGATCCTGCGCGAGTTCCCGTTCGACCCGCGTGCTGCGGCCGCCTTCATGCTGGCGCGCTGCGCGCCAAACGGCGCATACTTTCCGATGGTGGAAGTGCTCTTCAAGCAGATGCCGACCTGGGCGCAGGCCCAGAACGCGCGCGCTCCGCTCGAAAACATCGCCAAGCTGGCCGGTTTTACACAAGAGAGCTTCACCGCCTGCTTGACCGACCAGAAGCTTCTGGATGATGTCAACAAGGTGCGTGTGCGTGCGGCCGACGAGTTCGGTGTCAATGCGACACCGACCTTTTTCATCAACGGCAAGAAATACCCCGGAGCTCTGACGGTTGAGCAGATGTCGGCAATCATCGACCCGCTTGTCTGACACGTCCCGAGGGGCGCGGCGCTTCTGCGCCGTGCGCCTGAAAGGCGGGGCCGATGCGCTTTGACAAGCTCCGCCTGCTTGGCTTCAAGTCGTTCGTCGAGCCCACCGAGTTCGTCATCGAGAAGGGGCTGACCGGCGTTGTCGGCCCAAACGGCTGCGGCAAGTCCAATCTTGTCGAAGCGCTGCGCTGGGTGATGGGCGAAAGTTCCTACAAGAACATGCGCGCGTCCGGCATGGACGATGTCATCTTCTCGGGTTCGGCGACCCGCTCCTCGCGCAACACCGCCGAAGTATCGCTGTTTCTTGACAATTCCGACCGCACAGCGCCCGCTGCCTTCAACGCTGAGGACATGCTGCAGGTGACGCGCCGGATCGAGCGCGAAGCCGGTTCGGCCTACAAGATCAACGGCCGCGATGCGCGCGCCAAGGATGTCCAGCTGCTGTTTGCTGACCAATCCACAGGCGCCCGCTCGCCGTCGATGGTCGGGCAGGGGCGCATCGGCGAACTGATCCAGGCAAAGCCGCAGGCGCGCCGGGCGTTGCTCGAAGAGGCCGCGGGCATTTCCGGCCTGCATTCGCGCCGGCACGAGGCGGAGTTGCGGCTGCGCGGCGCCGAACAGAACCTCGAGCGGCTCGAAGATGTTGTCGCCGAACTGGAAGCCCAGATCGAAAGCCTGAAGCGGCAAGCGCGTCAGGCCAACCGGTTTCGGGCGCTGTCGCGTGAAATTCGCGAGGCCGACGCCACACTTCTGCATCTTCGATGGATGCAGGCGAAGGCTGCCGAGGCCGATGCCCAATCGCTGCTCTCGGCGGCAACCGGCGCGGTGGCGCAGGCGGCCCAGCGCCAGATGGAGACCGTGCGGCTTCAGGCAATTGCCCAAAGTTGTTTGCCGGACCTTCGCACCGCGCAGGCGGCTGCTGCAGCGACCCTGCAGCGCCTGACGATTGCCCGCGACCAGTTGGATGCCGAGGCAAGCCGCCTTGCCGCCCGCAAGCGCGAGTTCGAGGAGCGCCTTGCGCAACTGGCACGCGACATGGCCCGCGAAGAAGCGATGATCGGCGAAAACGCCGCGATGATCGAGACCTTGGCGCAGGAAGCCGCAAACCTTGCGGCGGACGAAGAAGGCGCCGGCGATCGTGAAGCGACCCTCGTTGCCGAGGTGGATGCAGCGCGCGGCATGCTGGAAGCCAGTGAAACGGACCTTGGCGCGCTGACCGCCGAGCGCGCCGAAACCGCAGCGCTTCGCACGCAACTCGAACGGCGCATCCGCGAAACCGGCGAAC
>JBGSWL010000039.1:0-2214 GCA_041752455.1 Roseitalea sp.
GACCTATGTCTATGGCGGCCATCCCAACCCGACGCGGGCCGAAGGCTCGCGCGCCGGCCTGCTTTTCTCGCCTGCTGCAGGAACAGACAATGCCTTCCTTCTGGTCTCCAACACCGACAGTTTCGGAAACGGCGGCGGCAGTGACTTCGCTGAAGTCATCGCCTGGCTTACAGAGGTGGAGAATAACAACGCTGCCTTCCCGTCGAATGGCATCTACGGCGCCGCCGCCGGAGCCCTGACCAAGAAGGTGCTCGCCGTCACGCCCGGTGTTCTCTATGACATTTATGCGCTTCCTGACGGTTTTGGTGCAGCCGTCGTTGCGGGCGGCGCCGCGCCGGCCGGCGGTGTGCTTCTCGGTCAGGCAGGCCTGCCTTCCGACATCGCTGATATCGTTGCCTACAAGAACCCTGTCGAAGGCGATTATAAGGAAGCCGGCAAGACTGACGGGGCGCTCGACACCGGCAACGGATCGATCAACGGCCTTGCAGAATACACATCGACCATTCTCGATGCGGGCGGGACCAAGATGTCGGGCGCGATCCTCGCGACCCAGCTTGGCGGCGGCAACATTATTGTCATGGGCCGGAATGCAGACGGCACAATGTCGAGCACGGTCACAGGCGGCTTTGCCACTGCGGCCGATCGCACGGTTATCGCGGCCGGCGGCTCGCCGCTCGGCATTGCGACTGTCGGTGACGACTTCATCGACAATGGATTGACCCAGCCATTCCAGGGGTCGATCTGGACCGCTGTCTATGGTCAGAACGGCCCGTTGATCGAGATCTTCCAGCCAAATAACGGCGCCGTGCCGCTGGCCGGATCGGAGATTGTCAATCCCACAGACCGCGATCTGGACGGCGTCGACTATGTCGCCGACCCCTTCGAATTCAGCGACGATAACGGCTTTGCCCTTGCGCCTGGTGAAAAGATCGTCCTTGATTTCGATCCGCAGAATACGAACTTCCCGACCTCGCTCGCGAGCACGGGCTTGCTGGGCGCCGCCCTTGACGGCGTGACGCCCAACCGTGACGCGCAGACCGCGTTCGAGAACTTCCCGGTCGACCAGCAATTTGACGGTCTTTACGATATCGGCGGCAATGTCCTGCCTGGCGGCAATGCCCCGATCCTTCAGATCAAGAAGGTCATCGCCGGCACAGTCGTCGGCGCGGCCAATACCGCGCGGGATGTATTGCACACAGGCGTTCGGCCGTCTGCCGATACCGACCGCCTCGTTGCCACGATGACCATGAAGAACTGGATCCCGGCGGCGAACGGCGTGGAGCCTGGCCAACTCACGGGTATGATCTTTGGTGATGGTACGCAGGCGAACTTTTTGCGCTTCGTCTTCGGATCGGTAAACGGAGTGCCGGGTTTCGAACTCGGCTACGAGATTGGTGACGCGAACTATAGCGTGGTAGCGCAGATCGCTGTTCCGGATCTCCTGAATGTTGCCATCAGCAATCTGGAGCTGCGCCTTACAATCAACATGGCGGACGCCTTCTCGGTCGACGCCGCTTACCGCCTTGAGGGCGATAGCGAATTCACAGCGCTCAATCTGAATGGGTTCTCCTTGCCGGCCGGCGTGCTGCAGGCTGTGTTGACGGGCGCCCACACAATCGGGAGCGGCCCTGCGCAGCAAATCTCCGGCGCGGCCTTCGGGTTCCTTGCCGAGACTTCAGCTGGCAATGAGCTCAACGCAGTCGATTTTGACGACCTGACGATCGAAGCATTCGGTAACGAGATTTATGCCGACACCGCGGCCGAAGTGGGCGCAAACGGCTCAGCCAATGTGGACACGGTGATCTATACGGGAACCGATACGGCGCTGGCGCCACTGGCGCCGAACGTCGAGAATTTCGACGGCGAAGGCTCGTCCGCTGGTTATACCGTTACCGGCAACGCGCTGGACAACGTCATTCGCGTCGGAACCGGCGCCAATACAATCACCACCGGCGCCGGAGAGGACGAGGTGCGCGGCACACTTGCCCAGCTGGCCGGCGACGAGATCACTGATTTTTCGAACAATGACAAGGTCGTCATTGAAGGCGCGACCCTGAATGGTCTGAATGTGACCTACGGTGCCGGATCGGCCATCCTGACGATCAACGGCGCAGCTCCGATCACATTTTCGGGCCCCGATTTTGACGACTTCAATCCCGCCGACGGTCCATCGGTGTTCAACTTCGTTCAGACCGGCGAAGGCGTCGAGATCAC
>JBGSWL010000040.1:0-17579 GCA_041752455.1 Roseitalea sp.
AGCCGTCACGGACGACGCGCGCGGTCTTCGGCTGCAGGCCGACAAGACGGCGGATCGCGTCGGACGTGTGGCCCTTGGCGCGCGCCTCCATGTAGCGGCCCGCCAGGATGAGCGTCACGATCACCGCCGCCGCTTCATAGTAGACATTGACCGTGCCCGGCGGCAGCAGTCCGGGCAGGAAGGTGGCCACCACCGAATAGCCCCATGCGGCCGTCGTGCCGACTGCAACAAGGCTGTTCATGTCCGGCGCGCCATGCATCAGCGCGGGCACGCCCTTGCGGAAGAACCGCAGGCCCGGACCGAAAAGCACTGCGCTGGTCAGCACGAACTGCAGGATCCAGCTCGCCTCGCGCCCGATGGTGGCCATGATGAAATGATGGAAGGCGGGGATCAGATGCCCGCCCATTTCCAGAATGAAGACCGGCAGTGCCAGCGCTGCCGAAATCGCCAGATCCCGCTGCAGCAATGACATCTCGGTCGCTTTGCGCTCGGCCGTGGCTTCCGCGTCAGCACCGGCTGGTTCCGGCAGCCGCGCATCGAAACCGGCGTTCTCGATGGCCGCAACGACGAGGGCCATATCGAATGCGCCGGTGATTTCAGCCTTTTCGGTGGCCAGATTGACGCTGGCCTCAGTCACGCCCGGCACGGCGCGCAGCGCCCGTTCCACCCGTCCGGTGCAGGAGGCGCAGGTCATACCGTCCACGCCCAGCGAAAGCCGGGTGGTTTCAGTCAAGGCGTTTGTCGGCAGCGGTGCATTCACGATTGCATTCCAGCCTTCTTGTTGGTCCAAGATGGGTGTCTTACCTTCCAATATGGGCCGTACGACGATGCAAGGAAACAACATGCAACTTCATATCGAGAACATGACCTGCGGCGGCTGCGTGCGCGGCGTGACCAAGGCGATCCAGAATGTCGATCCGCAGGCCGCCATCAAGGCTGATCTGGAAAGAAAGGACGTAGAGGTCGAAACGACCGCCCCGCGCGAACGCCTCGTCGAAGCGCTAGCAACGGCAGGTTTTGACGCGGCCTGAAGCAACTCCAGCAAAAGTTTAAACGGTTTTGCGTCCGGAGTTGCGATAACAGTGACACTGGTCAAGCGACCAGTCGCCACAGACCGTGCACGATCAGGCCGACCGTCAGCGCGGCCTGTGCCAGAAACGCGATGCCGAACCCGATGATGCGGTTGCGGAACGGCGCATCAAGGCTGATGAAATAGCTGGCATGGATGGCCCGGCCGATCGTGAAAACGATGCCGAACACATGAACGGCGATGGTCGGCATGCCGATCAGGGTCGCCGCCAACAGCATGATCAGGAACATCGGCACGTTTTCGATGCCGTTGGCATGGCCGCGCATGACGCGCGCGAGCAGTTTGTTGCCGCCATCGCCGAGCAGGATTTTTTCCTTGCGGCGGATATCGCCGGTGACCTTTGTCAGCCACATCAGGACCGCCATGTTCAGCGCCGCGTAAAGACCGGCTGCGGCAAGCGCTGTCTCGTTCATAAGGTCTCTCCTGTTGCGGGCGCGCCGATCCTCATGATCATCTGGTGCTCGCCCGATTGTGTTGACGGACAGGGACTCCGGCCCTGTCATTTTTCATTCCGTGGCTTACAACTGTGACAACTGATTTGCAAAACCAGACCCGGGAAGGGCCGCCGCCGTGTTCAGATCGTTTTTTCCGCAGCCGAAGCTGTTTTTCCTGAGCTTTCTCGCCTGGAGCGCCGTCTGTATCGCCGTCTGGTATGCCGGCGGCAGCACCTGGGGCAACGCGCTTTTCGGCGCAACGCCGGAAGGCGCCGAACAGGTGATCGGACTTGGCCATTTTGTCACGCCGGAATTCCTCTGGTTCTACCTCTACTACATCGGCGCAACGGCGATCTTCTCTGCCTTCTGGTTCCGCTACAGCCCGCATCCGTGGCAGTGGTGGTCGATCCCCGGCACGTCGCTGATCCTTCTGGTCACAAATATCGGCGTCGAGGTTTCGGTGGCGATCAACAACTGGCGCCGGCCGTTCTTCGACGGCGTGCAGTCGGCCCTCGGGGAAAATTCGACGGTAACACAGGCGCAACTTTTCGACCTCATCGTGATCTTTGCGCAGATCGCTTTCATGGCGATCTTCCTGTTTGTGGCCCAGCGCTTCTTCGTCTCGCACTGGATCTTCCGCTGGCGCACGGCGATGAACAACTACTACGTCGCCCGCTGGAAGCAGGTGCGCCACATCGAAGGCGCCTCGCAGCGCGTCCAGGAAGACACGATGCGCTTTGCCGGTGTGATGGAAGGTCTTGGCGTTTCGGCAGTCGATGCGGTCATGACGCTGATCGCCTTCCTGCCGGTGCTTTGGGGCCTTTCGCAGTATGTGACCGAACTGCCGATCGTCGGGAACATCCCGGCGCCGCTTTTCACCGCCGCGCTCGTCTGGTCGGTGTTCGGAACGGGGCTGCTTGCGATCGTCGGCATCAAGCTGCCGGGGTTGGAGTTCAAGAACCAGCGCGTCGAGGCGGCCTACCGCAAGGAACTTGTCTACGGCGAGGATCGCGAAGAGCGCGCCCAGCCGATGACCGTGCGCGAACTGTTCGATGACGTGCGCCGCAATTATTTCCGGCTGTATTTCCACTACATGTATTTCAACGTCGCCCGCTCGCTGTACCTGCAGGCCGACAACATCTTCGTCTACATCCTGCTGATCCCGACGATTGTCGCCGGTGCCGCCGTCGGCTTTACCTTCGGCATCCTGCAGCAGGTCCTGACGGCGTTCGGACAAGTGTCCTCGTCGTTCCAGTATCTCGTCAATTCATGGACGACGGTTGTCGAACTGCTGTCGATCTACAAGCGCCTGCAGTCCTTCGAGAGCGCCATCGTGGGCGAGGACCTGCCGGACATCGACAAGGAATGGCTGGAGTTGCATGCCGGAGAACAAAACCCCGGCCAACCGCAAACCGTGGGATCAGGCCTCTGAGGCGGTTTCGCCCGGCCTGCGGCGGCCACCCCGGCGCTCGCGCACCGGCTGGTCGCTGCCATCACCCGCTGCGCGGTTGACCAGCGGCCCGATGCGCTCGACGATCGTTTCCACGGTCGGCACATCGCCCTTGACGTGGGTGTCGAGCGCGTGGCGCATCGCGGCCAGATGGTCGCACGACGTGCCGCAGCAACCGCCGATGATCGTAGCGCCCGCGTCGACCGCAAGGCGCACATAATCGGCCATCAGGTCGGGCGTGCCCGAATAGACGATAACCTCGCCCTTGAATTGCGGAATGCCGCAATTGCCCTTGACGATGATCGCGGCATCGGGCGCTCCGGCGCGCATGTCGAGCAGCGAGGACAGGATGTCGGAGGCACCGACGCCGCAATTGGCACCGACCGCGACCGGCGCGACCGGTTCGCCGGCAAATACATTGCCGATCTCGCGCGGGTGAAGACCCATCATGGATTTGCCCGCCGTGTCGAACGAGGCGGTGCAGGTATAGGGCATGTCCTCGGCGATGGCCGCATCGGCCGCTGCGCGCATTTCTTCCGGCGCGCTCATCGTCTCGATCCAGACGACATCGACGCCGCCGGCTTTCAGCCCCGCGATCTGCTCGCGGAACGAGGTGACGGCTTCGTCAAACGTCAGCGCGCCGAGCGGAACCAACAATTCGCCGGTCGGGCCAACAGAACCGGCGACGATCACCTTGCGCCCGGCCTTGTCGGCGACAGTGCGGGCAATTTCGGCCGCAGCCTTGTTGAGTTCGTGCACGCGGTCCTGCGCATGGTGCAGCTTCAGCCGCTGGCGCGTACCGCCGAAGGAGTTGGTGAGGATGATGTCGGCACCGGCATCGACGAAATCCTGATGCAGCTTGGTGATCTTCTCCGGTGATGCCGTGTTCCACAACTCCGGCGCCTCACCGGCTTCAAGGCCCATGGCAAAGAGATTGGTGCCGGTCGCGCCATCGGCGAGGAGAACGCCCTTTTTGGCAATGAGGTCGGCGAGCGGATTGGTCATGGCGGTTTCCTCGGGAACAGTCGCATAACGACATAAGGAAACCTTTATATGATTGCAATCGCAAACACGTGCCAGTCAGACGACGTTGACCGGTCCGATCACGCCATAATGGGCATAGTCACGGTAGAGCCGTTCGAAGCGGAGCGGACGCTGCGTTGCGCCCGATAGCGTCGTCAGCACCTGCTCCATCTCGGCGCGCGGCTCCACATGGAATTTTGCCAGCCAGGCATGCAGCCCGCTGCGAAACCAGCCGGGAAGGGCCGCCTGCTGGCCAAAGTCCACCACATGCAGCGAACCTGACGGCGCCAGATGGCGCATCGCCTCCTGCGCCGCCAGTTCCCATGGCGGGATCATCGACAGGGCATAGGAGATGAAGATGCGGTCGAAGCGTTCGACGCCGAACATCGCCTGCGGGTCGAAACCGGTGGCATCGCCCTGCGCCAATGTCACCCGGCTGGATAGCCCGGCTTTGTCCACATTGGTCCGTGCGGTTTTCAGCATCTCTTCGGAAATGTCGAAGCCGAAAAAGCGCGCCTCCGGGTAACGCTCCGCAGCCAGGATGATGTTGCGACCGGTCCCGCAGGCAACTTCCAGAACGCTCGAGCCCGCCTTCGCATCCAAATTCTCGATCAGCCGGTCACGGCCAAGCAGGTAGTACTTGCGTGTCAGGTCGTAGACGTGGCGCTGGTTGCGGTAGACCGCATCCATCAGCCGCGAATGGTTCTGGTTCACCGCGTTCATCGTTCAGGCACCCAGCGTATAGAGGTGGAAGCCGCCATAGATCGCCGAGCGGTCGTCGCGATGCCAACCCTTGGCGCGGTCCGCCGCATAGGTCCAGCGCGACAGGACAGCATCTGTGACCCGTCCCGGCAGGATCGTTTCGATCCCCGCAGTGCGGTAGATCACACGGGCGCCCGGCCGCGCGGTGCGGGTGATCTCGCGCCACAGGTCATTCAATTGCTGGTCGTTCATCCAGTCCTGCGCATCCAGCAGCACGTAGCAATCGCGCGAGGCATCGGGGCAACTGGCGAGGAAATCGGTCACCGTGCGGTTCCGGATCGACGCGCGCGACGCGTTCGCCTTGACGGTCTCGTAGGCTTCTCGCGTCAGGTAGGGCGGCAGCGGGCCATTGCCGGAAGGATCATATCCCCGGTTGAAAGCAGCCCAGGCAAAGTAGTTGTCAGCCAAGGCATGGTCGCACATCAGCGCCCGCGTGCGCTCGACCAGCACCGCATGGATGTCGCCATCGGCAGCGCCCGCCAGCGCCTCGTACTGCTGTGGCGGAATGCCAAGGCCGAACAGCGACGCGCGGTTGGACGCCAGAAACTTCACCACTCGGCTGTTCAGCGCCGGCAGCATCTTCTCGTCGAAGAACCGCCGCTGCGCTGCCATGTCCGGTGAGGCCATGAACTGCCGGAAGTCAACGCCATTCCATTGCGCGATGCGGTGTGCCCAGCCGATGAACTGGCCGAGCGCGCCGAACTTGTAGAAGCCGTCAGCAAACATCGTGATCCGCCGCTTGCCGAACGGACGGCGCGGAGCCTCCCAGAACGCACGGGTGTCGGCATCCAGATGCGGCGCGATGAAGCGATCGTACCGGGCTTCATTGCCGGGATCATTGGCACGGCCGAAGAACGCAAAGAAGTCGTCCCAGGTCGGCAGATGCGCCGCGGCTGCATATTTAAGCCGGTTCAGCGCCACATGCGCCGGCGACAAATCAACCGCCTCGACGCTTGCTGGACCTGCCGTCAGATAGCTCATGACATTGCAACCGCCCGAGGCGATGGCGACGATCCGGTCGTTTTCACCGATCGCGAGCGCTTCCATGTCGACGATCGGGTCTTCCCAGATCTGCGCATAGACAAGACCGGTGAAGGTATGCGCGAACATCCGCTCGAGAAGACCGGTGACCGAAAAGGCACTGTTTTGATGGACGGCGTCGCCGAGTTGGCGGCGGACAGTCGGATTGGCTGATGGCGAGCCCATGACTTTGTTGTCCTCTTCTTGTTTCACGGAGCGTAGTTGGCGCAATGGCAGCCGTTCAAGCCGCTGTCTTGCGCGTCTGGACCAGACTGCGCCTCGACGGGGCAACGGCGGCAAGTTTGTCGCTGTGGCGTTGGCGCGAAATGGCCGCCCAGTCGATCAGGTGCAATTTGCCATCATGATCTTCGACGATGGCCGTGCAGCTTTCCACCCAGTCACCGGTGTTGACATAGGTAAAGCCATCCATCCGGTTGATCGCGGCGTGGTGGATGTGGCCACAGATGACGCCGTCCACCTCGTACTTCTTGGCCTCCGCCGAAAGCGTGTCCTCGAATGCGCCGATGAAGCTGACGGCCTGCTTGACCTTCAGTTTCAGCCATTTCGACAACGACCAGTACTGGCCGCCCCAAAGCCGCTTGATCCGGTTGAACCAGCCGTTCAGCCACAACACGGTCACATAGGCCCAGTCGCCCACATGGGCGAGCCATTTGGCGTTCATCACCACCATGTCGTACTGGTCGCCGTGGATCACCAGATAGCGGTTGCCATCGGCCGCGGTATGGATGTCGTGCGCCTTGACCTCGATCCCGCCGAAATGCGAGCCGAGATAGGTGCGCATCACTTCGTCGTGGTTGCCCGGCACATAGATGATTTCGGCGCCCTTGCGCGCCTGGCGCAGCAGCTTCTGGACCACGTCATTGTGGGATTGCGGCCAGTACCAGCCCTTTTTCAGGCGCCAACCGTCGAAAATGTCGCCTATGAGGTAAATGCGGTCCGCTTCGTGCTCGCGCAGGAAGTCCACCAGCATCTCGGCCTGGCAGCCCCGCGTCCCCAGATGAATGTCCGAAAGGAACAGGGTGCGGAAATGGCTGGGTTCGGTCATCACGGCATGTCCGGCTTGCATTTATGCTCAAGACCAGACTCGCATGACAGAAGTGTGACGTGGACGGGACCCGTGGCGAGCCGACCCGCCGCGCCGGTTGCGTGCGCCGGTTCCGGCCTGTATCGCTGCCGCAGCTTCACGATCAGGACTACGGCACCATGAGTGACCCCGGCGACGACGACTATATCTATGACGAGGCAACCGGCGAATGGCTTTCCGCCGCCGAGATCAAGGCGCAGCAGGCAACTTCAGTCGGCGAAGGCGATGTGGTTGTCCGTGACAGCGTCGGCAACATCCTTGCCGACGGCGATCAGGTGACGCTGATCAAGGACCTCGAGGTCAAGGGCGCCGGCCAGACCCTGCGCCGCGGCACAGTGATCCGCTCGATCCGCCTGACCGGCGACGCGCAGGAAATCGACTGCAAGTTCGACGGCATCAAGGGCCTCGTCCTGCGCGCCGAGTTCGTCAAGAAGCGGTGAGGGGGCAAACCCTCACCCCCGCATGCGCTCGCCGGTCGGATCGAACAGTGGCTCGGCGTTGATCCGCGCCGGATAGCGCTGGCCGAGGATTTCCACTTCGAACAGGCCGTCGCTTTCGTCCGATGCAAGCGCTGCCGGCACGTAGCCCTGCGCCATCGATTTTTTCACATAGTGCGCATAGCCGCCGGACGTGACCCAGCCCACGACGCGCCAGCCGTCACGCACATTGCCGGTGTCCGGATTGGCCGGTGCCTGGTCGCCGGACGGCAGGTAGCGCTTCTGGCCATAGCCGTGGCCGTCCTCCACCGTGCCGAAGTCCGTCTCGGTCTTTGCCCAGATCGGCTCGTCGCCCATCACGTCGGCGGTACCCGCATCGATCACGAAGGACACGCGGCGCAGGCGCGGGCCGTCGGCATGTTCCTTCGCCGCGGCCTCGCGGCCGATGAAGTCGTTCTTCGACAGTTTGATGAAGCGCTCCATCCCGCCTTCGTAAGGCCCGTAGATCGGCCGCAATTCGCGGAACCAGGTCGGGAAGTTCTTTTCAAGCCGCATGGAGAGCAGCGCCCGCATGCCGAAATCGCGCAGGCCGTGCGCTTCGCCCGCCCCCTTGATTCCTTCATAGACGCGCCGCTGGTAAGCCGGCGCCATCCAGATCTCGTAGCCGAGATCACCGGCATAGGTGATGCGGTTGACGATGCAGGGCGCACCCGCGACATCCATTTCCCGGCAATCCATGAAGCGGAACGCAGCATTCGACACATCCGCATCGACCAGTTGTTCGAGCACGGCACGGGAATTCGGACCGGCGATCGACAGGCCGACCATCGTCTGGTCGAAACGGTGAATCGCGACCGACCCGTCCTTGGGCAGGTGCTGCTCGAACCAGCGCATATGATAGCGCTGCGCAGAGGACGAGCCCCAGATCATGAAGCGGTCGGCGCCCATATTGGCGATGGTGAAGTCGCCGATCAGCTTGCCGCCTTCATTCAGCATCGGTGTCAGCACGATGCGGCCGGGTTTCGGCATGGTGTTGGTCATCAGGTGCGACAGGAAGGCTTCGGCCCCGGCGCCCTTGACTTCGTATTTCGCGAAGTTGGCGATCTCGGTGACGCCGACCGCTTCGCGACAGGCTTTCACTTCGGCAGCGATGTGCTCGAAATCGTTGGAGCGATGGAACGACAGCACGTCGTGCGCTTCCTCGGCCGATGGCGCAAACCACAGCGGCGTTTCCAGCCCCCACGAATCGCCCATCACCGCGTGGTTGTCGCGCACCATCACGTCGTAGAGCGGTGTCGTCTGTGCCGGGCGCCCCGCCGGGCGCTCTTCGTTCGGGAAGCGGATCGAGAAGCGGTGCGAGTAGTTCTCGCGCACCTTGGCGTTGGTGTAGCGCAGGCTCGACCATTCGCCGAAGCGAGCCACATCCATGCCCCAGACATCGGCGCCCGGATCGCCGTGCACCATCCAGTTGGCAAGTGTCAGGCCGACGCCGCCGCCCTGGCTGAACCCGGCCATGACAGCGCATGCGCTCCAGTAATTTGTGAGGCCCGGCACCGGGCCGACCAGCGGGTTGCCGTCGGGCGCGAACGTGAATGGCCCGTTGATGATCTGCTTGATGCCGACCTTTTCCAGCGCCGGGAAATGGCGGAAGCCGATCTCCAGCGATGGCGCGAGGCGGTCGAGATCCGGCTGCAGCAGTTCATGGCCGAAGTTCCAAGGCGTGTTGACCGGCGACCACGGCACGCAGGCCTTTTCATAGGTGCCGAGCAGCAGGCCGCGCCGCTCCTGCCTTGTGTAGATCTCGCCCTTGAAGTCGATGATGTGGCAGAACTCGCGGCCGGTCGATTGATTGTACTCGATGACCTCGGGCATGTCCTCGGTCAGCATGTACATGTGCTCCATGGCCAGCACGGGAAGTTCAAGACCGACCATGCGGCCGACTTCGCGCGCCCACAGGCCACCGCAGTTGACGACATGCTCGGCGCGCACGGTTCCCTGTTCGGTGACGACGTTCCAGGTGCCGTCGGTATCCTGCGTCAGTTCTATGACGCGGTTGCGCAGCACGATCTCGGCGCCCAGCATCTTGGCGGCTTTCGCGTAGGCGTGCGTCGTGCCGGACGGATCGAGATGGCCCTCGACCGGATCCCACAGCGCGCCGACGAATTTCGTCTCATCCATGATCGGAAACATCGTCTTGGCTTCCGACGGCGTGACGAGTTCGGTTTCCATGCCGAGATAGCGGCCCTTGGCATGGGTGGCGCGCAGGAAGTCCATGCGCTCGGGCGTATCGGCCATCATGAAACCGCCGACCAGATGCAGCCCGCAGGACTGGCCGGTCAGCTCTTCGAGTTCCTTGTAAAGCGAGATCGTGTAGGCCTGCAGCTTGGCAACATTGGGATCGCCGTTCAGCGTGTGGAACCCGCCCGCCGCATGCCAGGTCGAGCCGGAGGTCAGTTCCGACCGCTCGATCAGCATGACATCGGTCCAGCCAGCCTTGGCCAGGTGATAAAGCACCGAGCAGCCGACGACCCCGCCCCCGATGACGACAACGCGTGTATTGGTTTTCATAGGGTCACTCCCGCACTTTCCCGATAGAGGCTGTCTGGCACGAGGACCAGTTTGCCCGGATATGTTTTTCCGACGAAATCAGCCTGCGCCTGCCGGATTTGCGACAACGGATACACTTTCGAGACAACCGGCCTGATCGCCCCGGCCTCGATGCTCCGGACCAGGTTGGCAAACACATGAGGTGGCTGGTAGGTGCTTCCCGCAATGATCAGGTCCCGCAAATAGACGGTGCGCAGATCGATCTCGGCGATCGGACCGGCGATGGCACCCGCCGCGATGTACCGTCCCCCGCGCTTCAACGCTTCGATCAGGTCCGGCCACCGGTTCCCTGCAACGAGATCGACGACCACATCGAAATGCTGGACCGGAAGTGCCGCGTCGCGCAGCCATACCTCGTCTGCCCCGAGCCGCCGTACGAAATCATGCTTGTCGGCGGATGCCACGGCGACCACTTGCGCGCCGCGCATTTTTGCGAGCTGGACTGCCGCCGAACCGACACCGCCCGATGCGCCGGTCACAAGGACCCGTTCGCCAGCCGTCAGACTGATCCGGTCCAGCATGTTTTCGGCCGTGGATGCCGCACAGGGAAACGACGCAAGCTCTAAATCGTTCAGGTTTGAGGTCACCTTGTATGCCATGTCGGAAGCGGCGACCGCATAGTCGGCAAACCCGCCGTCCATGTCAGCGCCGAAGGTGACATAGTCCAGTCCCTCGGCCGAAGCCGGTCGCGGTTGCATCGCCGCCACAAGAACCCGCTCGCCAAGCCGCCGCTCCGGGACATTCGCGCCGGTTGCAACAATCACGCCGCATAAATCGGCACCCTGGATGCGCGGGAACCGGATGGCCGCGCCGCTCCAACTGGACTCTGCGGCAGCGCTCGCAGGCACGGCAGTCGTCATCGCGTCATCCGTGCTGCCGGTCACGGTTTTCGAATACCATCCGATCCTCGTGTTGATGTCGGTGTTGTTGACGGCGCAACCGCCCACACGGATCAGCACTTCGTCGGAACTTGGACGTGGTACCGGCCAATCGGCGTGGACTTCGAGCTTGTCCGGGCCGCCGTGCGCGGTCAGCACCACTGCCTGCATGTGGGTGGGCAAATCGGTCATCAGAAATCTGTCGGAGCTCCGCCTTCCTGTTTGCGGCGGGCAACGAAGTCGGCAAGTTCCTCGCGGATGGCTTCATCCATCGGCGGGGCCTCATATTCGGCAAGGATCAGCTTCCAGAGCCGGTTGGCGCGTTCGACGGTCTGCACCGACCCGCGATCCTGCCAGTTCTCGAAATTCGACCAGTCGGACAGGAACGGCGCATAGAACGCGGTCTCGTAGCGGTCCTGCGTGTGCTGGATACCGAAGAAATGGCCGTTCTGGCCAACTTCCTTGACGGCGTCGAAGGCCAACTCATCCGCATCCCATTTGACCGGGCGCATGTACCACATCATCTGCTGGATCTGCTCGCAGTCGATGATGAACTTTTCATAGGACGCGCACAGTCCGCCCTCCAGCCAGCCGGCCGCATGGTAAACCATGTTGGTGCCCGACGAGACGGCGGCCCACAGCGAATGGGTTGATTCCCACGTCGCCTGGTTGTCCGGTGCATTGGAGGCGCAGGTGTTCGATGAGCGCAGCGGAAGATTGTAGAACCGCGCCATCTGCCCGGTGATCTGCGTCGCGCGCATGTAGTCAGGTGTGCCGAACGCCGGCGCGCCGGTCTTCATGTCGACATTCGACGAGAATGTGCCGATGGCGCAGGCGCATCCCGGCTTGATCGTCTGGATCAGCGCGATCGCGCACAACGCTTCGGCGAGCGACTGCGCCACGGTTCCCGCCAGCGTGATCGGGCTCATCGCACCGGCCAGCGTGAACGGAGTGACGACCGTCGGCTGGCCGCGCCGGGCAAGACGCATCAGCCCGTCGATCATCGGCCAATCGTGTTTAAGCGGCGAGGTCGAGTTGATGTTGGTGTACATGCGCGGCGTCGCATCGAATTCCTCGTGCGTGTAGCCTCCGGCGATGCGCACCATCTCCATCACGTCTTCGACACGCTCGGTGCCGAGCGAATAGGCGTGCACGACCTTGTCGGTCAGCGTCAGCTTGTCATAGAGGCAGTCGAGGTGGCGGATGGATGGATGCAGGTCCATCGGCTCGACCGGATAGCCGCCGGCGAAATGGATGCAGTTGAAATACTGCGTCAGCTTCAGGAAATCCTGATAGGCAGCGCGTGTACCGGTCTTTCGCCCTTCATCGAGGTTCGAATAGTTCGGCGGCGAGGAAATGTTGCCGAAAATCATGTGCTTGCCGCCCATGTTGATCTGCCGGTCCGGGTTGCGCGGCGTCAACGTGAACGAGGAAGGCGCCAGCGCCACCTTTTCCATTATGTAGTCGCGGCCGAAGCGGACGCGCGCGCCATCGCGGGTCTCCTGGTCGACCGTGCAGCCATTGGCGCGGAAAATCTCGACAGCTTCCAGATTGAGGAAAATGATGCCGATCTCTTCAAGGATCCGCATCGCCGTATCGTGGATGGCGAGCACACCTTCCGGCGGCAAGGGTTCGGTGGGTGCATCCGAATTGACCGGGATTTCCCACGGCATCTGGCGGATCGCCGCGCCACCGCGCCGGTCATTGCCCGTCCGGCCGCCGCCGCGACCGCTGCGCCGTGCGCGTGCCGGTTCCACCGGGTCTTCGATCGTCGCGTCCATGTGATGCCCTCCGCAGGCGCTGACTGTTGCCGCAGGCGGACGCGGCGGCAATCACAAGGCCGACCTTCAGAGCGTGCAATACGACATGCGCTGTCTGGTTCTCAAAGGCCCTTCAGTCGAACGACGCTTTCGGCTGCATCGCGCACGGCCTCGTCAAGCGGCCGGAACGCAATGCCGAGGACGTCCCGTGCGCGGCTGCTGTCGACCTCCTGGCGCACGCCGAGCATCGGCACGATGGTGCGGATCGCCGGGTCGAACAGGCCGAGCATCCGGATCATGAGGTCCGGCGCGACGCGTGTCGGGATCTTGCGGTCCGGGTTGGTGTCTTTCACGACGCGCGCGATGTCGGAAAACCAAAGGAAGCCCGCAACGCCGGCAAACCGTTTGCCCGCACTCTCCCCGATCCCGATGGCGCTTACATGCATGTCGGCAATGTCGCGTACATCGACGCAGGTGAAACCGAACCGGGGCAGCATCGGATCCTTGGCGCGCAGCAGCCGTTCGATGACGGCAAGCGACGTCCCGTAGTCTCCGTCCAGCGCCGGTCCGAGGACGAAACCCGGGTTGATGACGGTCAGTTTCATGTCGGGCGCCTCCCGGGCAACGAAGTCCCAGGCGGCTCTTTCGGCCAGTGTCTTTGATCGAGAATAGGGATTGACGTTCGGCGAGGTCGGGTCGGTCCAGTCATCTTCATTAAGCGGCCGGTCGGGATGATTGCCTTCCATGATCGCGGCGACCGACGAGGTCAGCACCACGCGCTCTACCCCCGCCGTTCGTGCGGCACGCAGCGCCCGCAACGTGCCTTCGACCGCCGGCTTGATCACATCCTGTTCGTTCTTCGGCTGCACCAAGGGGAAAGGGGAGGCCGTATGCATCAGCACATCGATCCCGGCCATGGCCTCGACCCAACCGGCGTCATCGGTCAGGTCAAGTTCGACAAAGGACAGCCGTTCGCCGACCGATGCCTTGTCCTTGACGTGCGCCAAGACCGTGTCGTGCACCACGTCCGCCTTGTCGAGGGAACGGACCGACCCGCGCACCGCAAAACCCGCATCGAGCAGGCGCACGGCGATGTGCTTTGCGATGAAACCACTGATTCCGGTGAGAAGCACAGTCTGCACGGGCATATCCTTCCTGGCGCTGCAAAGATCAGCAGTCAATCTTGACGTTGTCAAATTGTACGCCCGCGATCCGCGTCGGATCAGTCGGCCAGAAGCATTTTTTCGCGATACTCGGTCGGGCTCATGCCGGTGCGGTCGCGAAACGCACGATTGAAGGGCGCCAGCGATCCAAAACCGACATCGAAGGCCAGCGTGGTGATCTGCCGGTTGACGAGGGCAGCGCTCGCCAGACGGCGCTTGGCTTCCTCGATGCGATAGTCGTTGAGAAAGGCCGCAAAGTTGCGGTAACCAAGACCGTTGTTGATCAGCTTGCGCAGCCGGTGTTCGGGAAGTTCGAGCATGCCGGCAAGACTGCCGATGGTCAGGCCTGCCGATAGGTAGAGCCCTTCATCCATCAGGTCACGCAAGCGACCGAGGGCGATCCGGTCGGCTGCCGACAGTGTTTCGACCGGCGCCGCACTCTGCTTCTGGCGCTCAGGGATCAGCGTCTTGCGTAGTCCCGTCAACGTCAGCGCGAGCGTGGCGGAAACGATGACCAGTCCGGCGGTGATGAAATGACGACCCCAAGTTTCGCGCAAGCCAAGGATTTCGATCACCTCGACCATCACGATCATCGCCACGATGACCGGGACCAGGACCGCGAGCGCGCGCGTGAACCGCCACCGGCTGACCACCAGGTCATTGGTCGCGCAGGCGCGCACACAGATCATGACATGTGTCATCAGGCCGAGTGTCATGGTGAACTGTATCAACCGGCTGGCAGTCTCCAATTGCGGAAACGGTGCGCAGATGAGCCCGAGGCCCGCGGCAAGAACCGGCGGAACCGCCATCCAGTTGCGCCATCGAAAACTGTCCTCGAGCAAAGCGATGATAAACAGCCAGAAGAAAGCCGGCGACGCGATTGCGAACGATTTGACGACAAAGAGCATCGGGCCAAGTCCGGCCTCGATCACCGGAATGGTGATCACCGCGTAGAGCGCAGCGCCCCAAAGAAACAGCGCCCCGAAAAGGGCGCTGATGTCGAAGGGCCGGGTCGAAAGCAGATGGACCGACATGACGAGCGTGAGCGCCGTGGCACCCCCGCGCATTATGGCTTCAAAAAGATCAACTGCAGGCATCGTCATCTCCGTCGCTCCTGCATACCGGTTCTGCAGGACTCCCGAAAGGGCGCAGGCTTTTAAGATCAGAAGCCGAAGGCAGGATTGATGGGAGCCGAAGGCCAGGGCGTACGGTTCAATGCCGGCGCTCCGCCGCAGTTTGCCGTATCGCGCGAAAGCAGGCGGTTCCCGCATGCGGAATCGGTCTGTGTCTGCACCGTACCTGTCGTCATGGGATCGAGATCAGGGGTCACCACCTGCTGCACGCGGGCAGGTGTTTCAGCTGCGAAGACAGGCGCGCTGGCTGCAAGAACCCCGGTCGCGACGGTGAGGGAAAGCACGAGGCCGAGAGCGGTGTTGCGGGCGAAATTGGTCATTGTTGTCATCCTTCGGAACAGTCGGGCGGCAACCACTGCCGCGCTGCAGAAGAGATGGATCGGGCAGCGCTTCGCCGCTTCTCGATTTCGGATTTCAGTCTGTTGTTTTCGGGCGCGATCAGCGTTTTGAGAAATCGATCGGTGCGATTTACCGGATCGGCAACCCGTCGCGCTCCAGCTTGATGCGCAAGGCGTGCTCACCGGCCAGGATGATACTCGGTTCGATATCGCGGAAGGTCGTGCCGAGCACACGTTCAGCCTTTTCCGTTGAGACGGGCATCGGCGCATCAAGAATGCCGACCACCGATGCAAGGCGCCGCTTGAACGGCGCTGCCGCACGCACGATCCAGGAAGGAAGCGCGGTTGTCGTGATGTTGCGGTCGGGAAACGCGTCGGCAAGAACGGCCACCATGTCGGAATACCACATGAACCGCGAGGCGCCGAGAAAGCGCTCGCCTGCCGCTTCCGGCACTTCCAGAGCACGCACATGCATTTCGGCAACGTCGCGCACATCGACCAAGGGGTAGCCGAAGTGGGGATGGGCCGGATCCACATTGACGACGATCCGCTGGATGACCCGCATCGAGGTCGACACATTGTCGAAGATCACGGGGCCGATGGTGAAGCCGGGATTGATCACCACGAGTTCCGGTGCGGCGGCCTGGCCGACAAAATCCCAGGCGGCGCGTTCCGACATGACCTTGGAGATCGTGTAGGGCGACAGGCCACGCGCTGACACATTGGTCCATTCGGCTTCGGTGAATGGTTCGGTCCGGGTCTTTCCATGCCCCTCGGTCACGGCGACGCTTGAAGAGGTCAGGACAACCCGGGCAATCCCGGCGTCTTGGGCGGCTTTGAGCACGCGCAGCGTGCCTTCGACCGCAGGTTTGACCACGGTTCGCTCCCGGCGCGGCTGGCGCATCGGGACTGGCGAAGCAGTGTGGACAACAGCCTGGCAACCCGCCATCGCGTCGCGCCAGCCATCATCGGACGACAGGTCCAGCACAGCGAAGTCCAAGCGCTGGATCGCCGCCGGATCGGCCAGCGCGGCTTGCAGGTATCGTTGCGTTGCTTCGACATCGGTGTCGGCAGGCCACACCGACCCGCATATGCTGTAACCGGCATCCAGCAGGCGCACGGCGATGTGGCCGCCGATAAAGCCGTTGACGCCGGTCAACAAGATGCGTGTTGTCATGCGCGGGGGTCCTGACGGAGGGGCAGATTGCTGCCGGACTAGTGGAAAACACCGTTCCGGTAGAGTGTATCACCTAAGGTCGAGCCAGGGTCTTCCAGTTGTCACTGTGGGCAGCTATCCAGAAGATCGCGAGACCATCGTCGACCCCGTGGCTGGCCGGTTGCCGGTCATGCATTTTCTGGAGCATCCAATGTTGATCCTCATCGCCGGCTTGATCCTTTTCCTCGGCGCCCATTCGTCACGGATGGCGGTTCCCGCGCTGCGCGATGACCTGATCGCCAAGCGCGGCGAGGGGCTCTGGAAGGGTGGCTATTCGCTCGTTTCCCTCGTCGGGCTGGTGCTGATCGTCTGGGGCTATGGACTTGCCCGTCCGGCACTGACCATCTGGGAGCCGCCGACTTTCATGGCGCACATCAACATTCTCCTGATGTGGCCGGCCTTGGTCTTGTTGATTGCCTCGCAGGTCCCCGCGGGCAGGATCAAGCAGGCGGTCAAGCACCCGATGATCCTTTCGGTCAAGATCTGGGCGTTCGGTCATCTGCTCGCCAACGGCGATCTGGCTTCGATGCTCCTGTTCGGCTCGTTTCTCATTTGGGGTGTGTTCAACCGTATCTCGGTCAAGCGCCGCGGCAATCCGGATTTCGGCGCGGTTTCCGTGCGCAATGATGTCATTGCGCTGGTTGTCGGCACGGCACTTTATCTCTGGCTGCTGCTGCAGGGTCATGCCTGGTTGTTCGGCGTTCCCGTCCTTCCTGGCTGAGACCCTTACATTCGCTTTGTTTTGGCGCTAAAGCGGCCAGCAATGGCGCAGCCGCAGCTGCAGGAGACAAAGAAGACCCATGGCCAACAACAACGACAGCTTCATCCGCGAGGTCGAGGAAGAACTGCGCTCTGATCGCCTCAAGGCGTTCTGGGACAGCTACGGCACGATCGTCATCGGCATCGCCGTGGCGATCGTCGTTGCAACCGGCGCATACCGGGCATGGGATTGGTATTCCAACTCGCAAGCCAACGCATCCGGTGACCGCTTCATGGAAGCGCTGACCCTAGCCGGCACCGGCAAGACCGATGAAGCGATCACATCCCTTTCAACCCTTGAAGGTGATGGCTACGGCCGATACCCGGTTCTGGCCGCGATGCGCGCGGCGACCATCCGCGCAAACGCCGGCGATGTGCCCGCCGCCGTCGCGGCGTTTGATGCC
>JBGSWL010000041.1:0-4571 GCA_041752455.1 Roseitalea sp.
GACTTCGCGTCGCTGATCATCGAGAAGATCGAGCTGCGCGACGCCAAGCAGGTCGGCTTCGTGCATGCCGACATGATCGCCAGGAAGGTGATCACCCTGTTCAACCAGGGCGGCTTCGACGTCTGCACGCTGTTCTATTCCGAGTTCAAGTCGGTGATCAGCCAGGTCCCGACCGCGCAGCAGATCATCCCCGCGGCCGCACCAGCAGCCGCGGCGGCCGAAAAGGTCGAGGCCAACACGGCGATCTACGAATACGAGCCGGAGCCGGGCGAGATCCTGGCCGACCTCATCCCGCGCAACATCAAGGTGCAGATCTTCCGCGCGCTGCTCGAAAACGCGGCGGGCGAGATGGGCGCCAAGATGAGCGCCATGGACAATGCGACGCGCAATGCGGGCGACATGATCAACAAGCTGACCATGTCCTACAACCGCCAGCGCCAGGCGCAGATCACCAAGGAACTGATCGAAATCATTTCGGGCGCCGAAGCGCTCTAAGGGAAGGGTAAAGACCATGGCAAAAGCAGCCGCCAAGTCGAAAGCCGCCACTGCTGCGGTCGCAACCGGCAATATCGAGCAGATCATCGGCGCTGTCGTCGACGTGAAGTTCGACGGCCACCTGCCGCAGATTCTCAACGCACTGGAAACCGACAACCACGGCAACCGGCTGGTTCTGGAAGTGGCGCAGCACCTCGGTGAAAACACCGTGCGCTGCATCGCGATGGACTCGACCGAAGGTCTGGTGCGTGGCCAGGACGTGACCGACACCGGCGCACCGATCTCGGTGCCGGTCGGTGAAGAGACACTCGGCCGCATCATGAACGTCATCGGCGAACCGGTCGACGAAGCCGGCCCGATCAACACGACGGTCCGCCGCGCCATCCATCAGCCGGCACCGGAGTATGTCGACCAGTCGACCGAAGCGCAGATTCTCGTCACCGGCATCAAGGTCGTCGATCTGCTCGCGCCCTATGCCAAGGGCGGCAAGATCGGCCTGTTCGGCGGCGCAGGCGTGGGCAAGACGGTTCTGATCATGGAACTGATCAACAACGTCGCAAAAGCCCACGGCGGTTATTCGGTGTTTGCCGGCGTCGGCGAGCGGACGCGTGAAGGCAACGACCTTTACCACGAAATGATCGAATCGGGCGTGAACAAGCATGGCGGCGGCGAAGGCTCCAAGGCTGCGCTTGTGTATGGCCAGATGAACGAGCCGCCGGGTGCGCGCGCCCGCGTTGCGCTGTCGGGTCTGACGGTTGCCGAGCATTTCCGCGACCAGGGCCAGGACGTTCTGTTCTTCGTCGACAACATTTTCCGTTTCACGCAGGCAGGTTCCGAGCTTTCGGCACTGCTCGGCCGCATTCCTTCGGCCGTGGGCTATCAGCCGACACTGGCAACCGACATGGGCCAGATGCAGGAACGCATCACGACGACGACCAAGGGTTCGATCACGTCCGTGCAGGCCATCTACGTGCCTGCCGACGACTTGACCGACCCGGCGCCAGCCACCTCGTTCGCGCACCTTGACGCGACGACGACGCTGAACCGTTCGATCGCCGAAAAGGGCATCTACCCGGCCGTGGATCCGCTCGACTCGACGTCGCGCATGCTCGATCCGCTGATCGTCGGCGAAGAGCATTATGCGGTGGCCCGTTCGGTGCAGTCGACACTGCAGCGCTACAAGTCGCTGCAGGACATCATCGCGATCCTCGGGATGGATGAGCTGTCGGAAGAAGACAAGCTGACGGTCGCCCGCGCCCGCAAGATCGAGCGCTTCCTGTCGCAGCCGTTCTTCGTCGCCGAAGTCTTTACCGGTTCGCCGGGCAAGCTGGTCGATCTCGCCGACACGATCAAGGGATTCAAGGGTCTTGTCGCCGGTGACTATGACCATCTGCCTGAGGCCGCGTTCTACATGGTCGGCACGATCGAAGAAGCCATCGCGAAAGCCCAGCGTCTTGCCGCCGAAGCGGCTTGATGTAACACTGCGCACATAGAGCCATTGGCTGGAGACTGCGGGACATGAAACTTGAACTGATGGCGCAACTGGCTTTGGCGGGAGCCGTGACCGGCTTCCTGATCGGGCCTGATTCGCTCGACCAGTTCATCGGCATGTTCCCGCAGCATACCATTCTCGCAAATGTGATTGTCGGGGCCTTGATGGGCGTTGCCTCAGGGCTTGTGCTCTCGCTGCTTCCGGAAACCGAGTAAGGCATCATGGCTGGTAGCTTCAACTTCGAACTGGTTTCACCGGAGCGCTTGCTCGTTTCGACGGATGTCACCGCGGTGACCGTGCCGGGAACCGACGGCTACTTCACGGTGATGGCCAACCATGCGCCGTTCATGTCCACCCTGCAGCCGGGTGTCGCGGAAGTGACGCAGGCCGAAGGCGGGCAGGAAAAATATGTGGTTTTCGGCGGCTTCATCGATGTGACGCCGGACTCGTGCACGCTTCTGGCTGAATCGGCCGTGCGCGTTGCCGATATCGACCGCGCGGACATCGAAAAGCGGGTGGCCAATGCCCGCGAAGACGTGACCGACGCCAAGGATGACGAGTCGCGGCTGCGCGCATCGGCCTATCTCGACCAGCTGACCACCTTGCAGGCGGCTGTCGCGCAGGGCTGATCACGCAAGCTGGTTATTCAAGATGGCGGGTTGTCGACGCGGTCGCGAAGGTCGGCGATCTTCTCGTCAATCGAGGCGGCTCTCTGAAACTGCCGGTTTCCGATAAAGCCGCCGATCACAAAAACGGCGAGTGCCGCCGCTGCCGCCAGAAGCCAATTGTCACGCAGAACCCAGAAGACAAACGCTCCGAGTGCCAGAGCGGCGATTGAAAACAGCGACCGGCGTCCGCTGGCTGTCACGCTTGTTTTCCGGCCAGATGGGCGAACATCGCGACTACTTCTTCATAGAGGGCACGCTTGAAATCGACGATCTCGTCGGGCAGGCGGGCCATGTCCCGCCACTCCCAAGCGTCGAATTCCGGTTCATTGCCGTCCGGCGGCGGGTTGATGGCGATCTCGCTTTCATCGCCGACAAAGCGCAACGCAAACCAGTACTGTTCCTGGCCGCGATACTTGCCCTTCAGGCCGATGCCGATCATGTGCGCAGGCAGGTCGTAACGCACGAGGCGCGGTGCCTGCTCGATCAACTCGACACTGCGCATCCCGGTCTCTTCATAAAGTTCACGGTAAGCGGCCGGCAACGGATCTTCGCCCTTGTCGATGCCGCCCTGCGGCATCTGCCAGAGAAGGGGCGAGCCGGAATATTCCGTGTTGCCCTCCTTGCGGCGACGTCCGACCCAGACCTTGCCTTCGCCGTTCAGCACCATGATGCCGACACAGGGTCGATAGGGCAGGCTGTCGGCCGGAACCGGCCCGGCCTCTGCCCGCGCTGCCTTGTCAGACTTGCTCATTTTGTAATCGGTCCTTCCTTCAACGCGCCAAAGCGGAAACGCCGACGATTTCAAAGCCGCGCTTCTTGGCTTCATTGGCCCACTCGGCGACCGTGTCGACCGTCAGCTCCAATGCGGAACCGCTGCCGACAGCCATGCCGCTGCGCTCGGCCAGCGCTTCAAGCACGCCTAGCTGCGCCAGGATATCGGGCTTGTTGCGTGACGCGTCGATGACAATGTTGCCCTGTACATAGGGAACGCCGGCGGTGCGCACAGTTTCGGAAAGCCGTGCGCTGCCGGCGGTTCCATCGTTGAAGAACAGCAGGCCGCGCAATGCCAGATCGCCCAGCACCGGCGCCATCGCCGTTTCGTCGCCGACAAAGCGGCCGCCCATGAAGTTCATGATCCCGGTGTAGTTGGTCAGCCGACCCATCGCCCAATGCAGGTTTTCAAGATTGGTTTCGGCCGAGGACGCCAGTCGCAGCGTGTTGGGACCGGGATCGACCTGCGGATAGTCGAACGGCTCCATCGGCACCTGCACCAGAAGTTCGTGGCCCTGCTTTCGCGCCTCGCGCATCCAGCGATCAAGCGAATTGCCCGATGGTGCGAAAGCCAAAGTGATTTCAGGCGGCAGTTGATCGATGGCGCGTTGCGTACCGGTCTGCGACAGGCCGAGCCCGCCGATCACCAGTGCGATGCGCTTGCCGTTGGTGCCGGACCACGGCCGTGCATAGATATCCATCGGTCGGCGGCCATCGGCAGCGCGCACCGGCAGCAGGCCGGCCTCGGTTTCCTCGAGCGCCGAATCCTCCGGCAGATGGGCGAGATCCGGCGACTGGCCGACATTGGCCGCATCGGGCGCGCGCAGCGTGATGATCTTGGGACCATCCGGCGAAATCTGCTGGTCGTTGCCGCGTTCGACGCCGGTCGGAACCGGCAGCGGCTCCTCGCCCATGGGCACGGGCGCGATATCGGACCCATCAGTGGCGCCGTCGGACGCGACGGTGGTTCCGTTTGGAATCGGCTGTGTTGCAACAACGGCCACCGGCTCGGGAAGCGCCAGAACGACGGTTTGCGGCGAACCGAAGGTCAGGGCTGCCAGAACCGTCGCATTGGATCCGAGCACGACGACAGCCAACACGCCGCCGACGACGAGGCCCGGCGTCCACCGGCGCGGGTTTCCCGG
>JBGSWL010000042.1:0-7158 GCA_041752455.1 Roseitalea sp.
CGCGCGGCGCCGAGGATGCGCTGGCAAAAATCGAATGCGCGCTGCCACCGCCTGATCGTGACCGCCTGCGCAAAGTGGCGATCCGCGCCCCTGAGTTCCGAAGCGACACGGCAACACGCACGCGGCTCGACGAACTGGAGCGCGCCTGCGCCGATCAGCACAAGGTGACTATCGACTACCGCGATGCGGCGAGCGCAGCGACCAGCCGGACCTTGCTGCCGCTCGGTCTCTGGTTCTGGGGCGGGGCGTGGACACTGATCGCCTGGTGCGAACTGCGCTCCGATTTCCGGATGTTCCGTATCGACCGGATCGCCGCGATGGCAGTCGGCCCGGAAACATTCAGGCATCAGACGGGCCGCAGGCTCAAGGATTTCTACGAGCAGATGCGCGCCAATGGCGACGTGCCGCCGTGCTTTGATTTCAACGCAGCCGGCCTTTGAACGACAAACGCCGGTGGAAAAATCCACCGGCGCCATGGTCATCGTGTCATCGATCGAGATCAGAACCGGTTGTCGTCGGTCTCTTCGTCCGCGTCGGTGTCGGCGCGTTTCAGCGCCTTCAGCTTGGCAAAGACGGTATCGGCATCGAGTTCATCATCATCGGAAGGCGCAGGCCGTGAACCGCCGGCCCCGATCGGCATGGTCTCGGTCTGGGTTGCCGGCAGCAGCATGTCACCGGCTTCCGGCTCGACATCCACAACCCGGCCACGCGAGGCGCGCTGCACTTCGAAGTCGAGGTCGATCTGCGTGCACAGACCGAGCGCCACCGGATCGACCGGCTGCAGGTTGGCCGAGTTCCAGTGGCCGCGGGTGCGTATCTGTTCGATCGTGTTCTTGGTCGTGCCGACCAGACGCGAAATCTGTGCATCCTTGAGTTCCGGATGGTTGCGCACCAGCCAGAGGATGGCGTTCGGCCGGTCCTGACGCTTGGAAACCGGCGTGTAGCGCGGCGCCTTCTTCTTGGCTTGCGGCACCCGCACTTTCGGCTCCGACAGCTTCAAAGGATGCGCCGGATCCATTTCGGCGCGCTCGATCTCGTCGCGCGAAAGCTGGCCTGTGTTGATCGGGTCAAGACCCTTGATGCCCTGCGCCGACTCGCCATCGGCGATCGCTTTGACTTCCAGATGATGCAGGCCGCAAAAATTGGCGATCTGGTGGAAGGTCAGCGCCGTGTTGTCGACGAGCCAGACGGCAGTTGCCTTGGGCATGAGAAGCTGGGCCATGATGCAAGCACCTTTCAGGTAAGTGATGTCAAAGGGTAAGGCTCCGCTGGCGTCCGCGCCGGTGTCGCGGGCGTGGTTGGAGGCCACAATGTCCGGGAATTCGACCCTGATCTAAACGATCGGGTAGCGTTTTGCAATCGCAAGGCGGGCCATGCGGTCACGGTTGTTTCATCGCTCTGTCACGCACCTGTCATGCGGACCCTCAAAAAGAGGGATGCAGTTTCAAGCTGGAGGAACCCCCATGCGCAATCGCCTTTTCGCATCGTCCGCAGCCATCGCCCTGATGGCCGGGACCGTCGCTTCTTTCGCTGCCTCCCATGGCGGCATGGTCTTCAACCGCGTGGCATCATTCCCGGTCGCCAGCAACATTCCGGAAGGCACTGACAAGGCATCGGTTTCCTCGGCCGAAATCATTGCAGCGACGCAGGACGGCATGATGCTCGTCTATTCCGATAGCCCGCTCGGCGGCATCGGCTTTGTTGACATCACCGACCCGGCCAAGCCGGTTGCCGCCGGTTTTGTCGCCGCCGAAGGCGAGCCGACTTCGGTTGCCGTCCAGAACGGCCGCGCACTGGTCGCAGTCAACACCTCAGAAAACTACGTCACCCCATCGGGCAAGCTTCTCTCGATCAACCTGATGACGCGCGAAGTCGAGCAGACATGCGACCTCGGCGGTCAGCCTGATTCGATTGCCATTTCGCCCGACGGCACCATGGCCGCCGTTGCCATCGAGAACGAACGCGATGAGGAACTGAACGACGGCGTCATCCCGCAGATGCCGGCCGGCTCGGTCGTCACGTTCCGCATCGCCAGCGGCGCAGTCGTGTGCGATTCGATGGTCACCGCCGACCTGACCGGTCTTGCCACCGTCGCACCGGAAGATCCGGAAGCCGAATTCGTTGCCATCAACGATGCCAACGAAGTTGTCGTCACGCTGCAGGAAAACAACCACATCGCCATCATCGAAGGCCGCACCGGCAAGGTGCTGTCGCACTTTTCGGCTGGCGCCGTGACGCTGGAAAATGTCGACACCGAAGAGGAAGGCGCCCTGACCTTCGACGGCAAGCTCGAAAACGTCCTGCGCGAGCCGGACGCAGTCAAGTGGCTCGA
This sequence comes from Roseitalea sp., assembly GCA_041752455.1. Lineage (GTDB taxonomy): Bacteria > Pseudomonadota > Alphaproteobacteria > Rhizobiales > Rhizobiaceae > JBGSWL01. Next base: position 2,333 of record JBGSWL010000042.1, read on the forward strand.
CAATGACCGGTTCGTCACCGCCAACGAAGGCGACTACGAAGGCGGCTCACGCGGCTTCACGATCTTCAACAAGACCGGCGAAGTGCTGTTTGAAAGCGGCCTCGATCTCGAGCACCGCATCGCTCTGGCCGGCCACTATCCGGAAGGCCGTTCGGGCAACAAGGGTGCAGAACCCGAGGGCCTCGAAGTCGCAACCTTCGGCGATACCAAGTTCATCTTCGTGCTGTCGGAACGCGCGTCCGTGATCGGCGTCTACAAGGACACCGGCGCAGCCCCGGAATTTGTCCAGCTTCTGCCGTCGGGCCTCAGCCCGGAAGGCGCGGTTGCCATCGCCTCGCGCGGTCTTCTGGCGATTGCCAACGAAGTTGATCTTGTCGAAGACGGCGGCGTTCGCAGTCACGTCACGCTCTACCAGCTTGGCGACGGCCCGGCCGCCTACCCGACCATCGTATCGCAGATGCAGGATGGCCGGCCGCTCGGTTGGGGCGCCCTCTCCGGCGCCGTTGCCGACGCAACGCAGCCCGGCATCCTCTATGCGGTCAATGACAGCGTCTACAAAGGTCAGCCGACGATCTTCACGATCGACGCCAACCAGACCCCGGCGCTGATCACCGCTGCCACCCGCGTCACCCGCGGCGGCAACCCGCTGCCGCTGGCCGACTTCGAAGGCATCACCCTTGATGGTGAAGGCGGCTTCTGGCTCGCCTCGGAAGGCCGTGCCGACCGTGGCATCGCCCACCGTCTGGTGCGCGTCGATGCGGCCGGCGCAGTAACCGCTGACATCTCGTTCCCGTCCTCGCTGCTGACTGTCCAGGAACGCTTCGGCGCCGAAGGCGTTGCAAAGATCGGCGACACGCTCTGGGTCGCGATCCAGCGCGAATGGAAAGACGATGAAAAGGGCTTCGTGAAACTCGTCTCCTACAACATCGCCACCAAGGAATGGGGCGCTGTGCGCTACCCGCTGGAAGCCAAGGGCGAAGGCTGGAACGGCCTTTCCGAAACCACCCTGTCGGGCGAGCATGTCTATATCGTCGAGCGCGACAACCAGATCGGCGCTGCCGCAGTCCTGAAGAAGGTGTTCCGTGTGCCGGTTGCCGATCTGAAACCCGCAGCGCTCGGCGGCGAACTGCCGGTCGTGACGAAGGAAGAAGTTCTCGACCTGATGCCGATGCTGCAGTCGCAGGGTGGATATGTGCTCGACAAAGTCGAAAGCCTTGCGGTCGATGCCGCCGGTAATTGGTTTGCCATCACCGACAATGATGGCGTTGATGACAGCAACGGCGAAACCCAGTTCATGCGTCTCGGCGCGATGGTGAAGTAAGCATCGACTGACTGAACTACGACAACCAGCGTTTCCTCCCGGCAATGACCCGGCGCAACCCGCGCCGGGTCATTGTTTTGGTGGATATTCGGAAAATCCGCGTCAGGCGACCGTGAGCACCATCTTGCCGATATGGTCACCCGCCTCCATCCGTTCATGGGCGAGCCGCGCATCATCGAGCGCAAAGACCATGTCCATCACCGGCGCATACCGGCCATCGGCAATCAGCGGCCAGACCTTGGCTTCCAGTTCCCCGGCCAGCGCCGTCTTGAAGGCGTCGGTGCGCGGCCGCAGTGTCGAGCCGGTATGGGTGAGGCGCTTGACCATCAGAAGCCGGAAATCGGCCTCGGCGGTCGGTCCGGCAAGCGTCGATATCTGCACGATCCGCCCGTCCGCCGCCGCAGCACGGTAGTTGCGCGCCACATAATCACCGCCAACCATGTCGAGGATGACGTCGGCGCCATGGCCATCGGTGACGGCTTTTAAGGCCTCGACGAAATCGGTCTCGCGGTAGTTGATCGCATGATCGGCGCCGACCTGAAGGCAAGCCGCGCATTTTTCCGCAGAGCCCGCGGTTGCGATCACCTTTGCCCCGAATGCCTTGGCAAGCTGGATCGCCGTGGTGCCGATCCCCGACGTTCCGCCATGAACCAGAAGAACCTCGCCAGCCTTGAGTCTGCCGCGTTGAAACACATTGTGCCACACCGTGAAGGTGGTTTCAGGCACAGCCGCCGCCTGCACGAAGGAAAGCGTTTCCGGCTTGGGCAACACATGACCGGCAGGCACGGCACAGAACTGCGCATAGCCGCCGCCGGGCGTCAGGGCACAGACCGCTTCGCCGCCAAACCAGCGTGTCACGCCCTCGCCAACCGCATGGATCGTGCCGGAAACTTCAAGGCCCGGAAGGTCGGACGCGCCGGGCGGCGGCGGATAGGCGCCCGCCCGTTGCAGGGCATCAGGCCGATTGACCCCGGCAGCCTGGACGGAAATGATGACTTCACCCGGTTTTGGTTCCGGAATGTCGCGCTCGACCGGCACCAGCACCTCCGGCCCGCCGGGCTTGCTGATCGCGATTGCCTTCATCGTGGCCATGATCGAAACTCCTGTACAGTTTTTGGGACTTTGCGCGTGGCCCTATCTGAACAGCCGGGCCTGCAAGGTCAACGCAAGGAGGACGCACATCATGCGTGACGAGGACAACAAGCCGGCCGTTCGTCCGGCCTATGTGATCGGTCAGGATCTGTCTCTGCTGTCTGTCAGCGAACTGGAAGCGACCATGGCATTGCTGCAAACCGAGATCGGGCGCCTTGGCGCCGAACGCGACAAACGCGACCGGACCCGCGCTGCTGCCGAGGCGATATTTGGCCGGTAATGGCACGCCCGGCGAAGGCTCGTTTACCGTCCATTAAGCTTTACAGGGTATTGATGGCAATGTTCGGATTTGTGCCGAATACACTCAAGGTGACGATGTTGCTTTGTTTGACGCCTCCCTGTTAAACTCCCGAGAGCCGCATCAGCGGCTCTTTTTTTTTGGCCTTTGTTCCACGGTGGCACCCGTTAACCCTTCATTAAGGATAGCCTTGCCCTTGCTTGTGAACTGCTCCACACATGGGCTGTGAACCGCCGGTGGGCCGCGTAGACGGGTCTTGGCGGCCGGAAAATAGAGAGCAGGGTCAGTGGCGTTGATGAGTAGCGGTTCCAATACAATTCGTTTCATGGAGCGCAAGGCATCCTCGCCGGCATTCCGGACCCTTTATGCGGAAGGCATGGAATTGGTCGAGGTGACCGCCACCTATCTCGACGGGCAGGGCCGCGTGGACGCCAAAGGGCTGAGCCGGACGGCAGCCACGCTGTATGCCGCCGAGTCCATGCGCCTGACAACGCGCCTGATGCAGGTTGCATCATGGTTGTTGTTGCAGCGGGCGCTCGGCAATGGCGAAATGACGCGCGAACAGGTCGCTTCCGAAAAACGCAAGATCCGCCTCGACACGGCATCGGCCACCGGCGGACTGGATGCCTTCAACGAACTGCCGGAACAGTTCCGCCAGCTTGTGCACCAGTCGCTCGGCCTGCAGGCGCGCGTGCGTCGCATGGATGCCGACATGCTGTCCGGTGAAGACCATCAGGCAACAGCCGGCGAAAACCCGGTCACTGCGCAGATCAATCTGTTGAAGACCGCCTTCGGCAGCCTTTGAGCCGACCCTCAAAGACTGAACGAAAAAAAGCCGGGCATTGCCCGGCTTTTCCTATTCTGCGACTGGTAAATGACCAGATCAGATGCCGAGACCGCCGTAACGGTTCTGGAACTTCGAAACACGGCCGCCGCGGTCGAGCAGGTTCTGCTGGCCGCCGGTCCAGGCCGGATGCGAGGTCGGATCGATGTCGAGGTTCATCGTGTCGCCTTCCTTGCCCCAGGTCGAATAAGTGTAATATTCGGTCCCGTCGGTCATGACGATCTTGATCTTGTGATAGTCGGGGTGAATGGCGGCCTTCATGGTCTTGGTTCCGTCGGTTGGTGGGCGAATATGACGCGCGATCATTTCCGCCAGTCTGGAAAGGAAAAGCCGTGAACCTCAAGCTCACGGCTTTGAAAACGTGTTGCGAGCCTATACACCAGCACCCAAATGGAGACAAGAGCGTCCGCACAGGCTGTTCGGCTTGATCGCGAAGACGCCTCCGCTAAACGGGACGGACCATGAGCACGACCGAAACTCTGGCCAATAAGGCCAAAACCGCCGCATCCGGGAAACCTGAAGCGGCGGAAAAGCCGGCAAAGCGCACGAAAAACCTGAAGCCGCTGGCGCGCCTGTGGCCCTACATGTTGCGCTACAAGGCGATGATGGCCGCCGCCGGTTTCTTCCTGCTGATTGCGGCCGCAACGACCCTCGCCTTGCCGACCGCCGTGCGGCGCGTCATCGACAATGGTTTCAGCGGCAGCGATGCCGGGCTGATCGACCAGTATTTTTCGGTGCTCATCGCCATCACCGCGCTTTTGGCGGCAGCCAGCGCCCTGCGCTACTATTTCGTCATCATCCTTGGTGAACGCGTTGTGTCCGACCTGCGGCGCGATGTCTTCGCCCACGTGATGACGCTGTCGCCGGCCTTCTACGATACCGCCCAGTCCGGCGAGATCGTGTCACGGCTGACCGCCGACACCACGCAGATCAAGTCCGCCGTCGGCGCCACAGCGTCATTGGCGCTGCGCAACACGATCCTCGGTATCGGCGCCCTGACGATGATGATCGCCACCAGCCCGCGCCTGTCAGCGCTGGTGGTCGCCGCCATTCCGCTGATCGTGCTGCCGATCATCCTCTTCGGGCGCAAAGTGCGCGAACGCTCGCGGCTTGCCCAGGACACCCTTGCCAACGCCTCGGCCTACGCCACCGAGGCGATCGGGTCGGTGCGCGCGTTCCAGAATTTCACCTCCGAGGTCATCGCCGCCGCCCGCTATGGCGTTGATGTCGAGACCGCCTATGGCGCCGCGCGCGATGCGGTTCGCGCCCGC
>JBGSWL010000043.1:0-7628 GCA_041752455.1 Roseitalea sp.
ACTGCTCGACAAGGGCGGGCTCAGCGATGGCGCCCAGCGCATCGCTATCGCGGTCTCGCCGGGCATATCGGCGCTGCAGGCCGCAGCAGCGCGCGCCGGAGCGCCACTTGGGCACGACTTCTGCACGATTTCGCTGTCGGACCTTTTGACCCCGATTGCCGATATCCGCCGCCGGGTGCGGGCGGCCGGCGAAGGTGATTTCGTCATCGCGTTCTATAATCCGGTGTCGAAAAAGCGCCGCACGCAACTGGCCGAAGCGCGCGACGAACTGCTGCGCCATCGGCCTGCCGATACGCCAGTGATCCTTGCGACCAATCTGGGGCGCGACGGCGAAACCGTGCGGATCGTGCCGCTGGGCTCGCTCGACATCAACGAGGTCGACATGCTGACTGTCGTCATCGTCGGTTCGTCGCAGAGCCGTGTGGTTGCCACCGGCGACGGACGCCGCTGGGTCTATACGCCGCGCGGCTATGCCGCCAAGGAAGGAACGGGGATCGGATAGGATGCAAAGCAATGGATGATGTTTTGGAGTTTCTCAGTTCTAACAAAGACGCATTTATTGCTGCCGGTGTTATTATTGGTGCGATCACTGCGATGATAACATCCTGGTGGGCATCGAGAGCTACCCACAGATCAATGGTTGCCCAAATGCGGGAGCGTTGGATTGAGTCTTTACGAACTGAAATAGCTGAAATAAAATCTATGTCTCTAATTTTACAGAGACGAAGATTCGATGAAGGTTTCAATGCCTATGATCATCTACACAAAATTCAGGTATTAGGCCACAAAATGCTCCTACGTCTAAACACTGAGAATCCAAGTCACAAGAAATTAGAGGATGCGTTTTACAATTATGTTGGCGCGTTCAATGATCCGAATAATATCAAATCCGGTGACACTGAAGGAGATGAGTTCGTGAAGGCTGCCCGTTCGGTAATCCGACAAACTTGGAAAAAGGCCGAAAAAGGAAAGTTATGACAGTCCATTTCATCGGCGCGGGGCCGGGCGCGCCCGATCTCATCACCGTGCGCGGGCTCAGGCTGATCGAGCGCTGCCCGGTCTGTCTCTATGCAGGCTCGCTGGTGCCGGAAGAGATCGTCAAGGCGGCACCTTCCGATGCGCTGGTCATGGATACGGCCTCGATGCATCTGGATGCCATCATTGCCGTGATGGAAACAGCGCACGCGAAGGGTCAGGACGTGGCGCGGGTGCATTCCGGCGACCCGTCGATCTACGGGGCGGTTGCCGAACAGATGCGGCGGCTCGATGCGCTGTCGATCCCCTATGACGTGACGCCCGGCGTTCCGGCCTTTGCGGCAGCGGCAGCGCGCCTCGCAACGGAACTGACGCTGCCGGAAATCGCCCAGACGGTGATCGTCACGCGTACCGGGATGAAGGCGTCATCAATGCCGGAACATGAGACGCTGGAAATTCTCGGCCGGTCTCGGGCAACCTTGGCGATCCATCTTTCGATCCGTAATCTCGACCATATAAGGCGCGAGCTGGAACCCTATTACGGGGCCGATTGCCCGGTGGTGATCGCATACCGCGCCACCTGGCCCGATGAACTCTACATTCGCACCACCCTGGCCGAGATGAAGGAGAAGGTGCGCGAAGCCAAGATCACCCGCACCGCGCTGGTGCTGGTCGGTCAGGTGTTCGGGGAAAACGAGTTCCGCGACAGCGACCTCTACAATGCCGAATTTTCCCACGTGCTACGCAACCGGGGCAAGAAGCAAGGCGCCGTTACGCCTGACTGAAATCTTTCGGAACGCTTGCTTGTTTCCCGCAATTCCGGACGCGAAACCGGTTCCCACTTTCGCTGAAATTGCTCTTTGCCTGGCGCAATTCCGGACGCGAAACCAGTGCCCACTTTCGCTGAAATTGCTTTGTTCTGTCGCACAACCGCCGGAATTGCGCCAATATGACGCGGCAGTGAGGCAGGCGATCATGACCTGCCAAGGAGGCTCCCGATGACCCGTATTGCGCTTGCCGTTCTGTTTGCTTCAACGACCCTTGCGGCGATGCCTGCACTGGCCGCCCGCATCGACATTGATTCGAAGGTCGATGCCGTGACGGTGTTTCCGTCGGGCGCGCAGGTGGCTCGTGTCGCCGTCGGCGCGCTGGAAGCGGGCGAGCACACGATCGTCATCGACGACCTTCCCGCCTTCGTCGACCCGGCGTCGATCCGCGTCGAAGGAACCGGAACCGGCATAACCATCGGCAGTGTCGATGTGCGCAATGTCGCCGCTGCCGCCTCGGCTGATCCGGCCGAGCGCAGGCGCATCGAACAGCAGATCGCGGCGCTGCAGGACGAAGCGGTTCGGCTTGACCGCCAGCTTGCCGATATCGACGTGCGGCGTTCGGTCTTGACGACGCTTGCCAATGGCGCGGCTGGTCCGCGCGGCGATGGCGCGGCGCCGCTTGGCGCTGCCGACATCGATGCGATCCTCGACACGGCCGCAACGCGCCTTGGCGCCCTGAACGATGAAACAGTCACCATCCGGGCAGCGCGTCGCACGGTCGATGAGGATCTCGCCTCGCTGTATGAAGACCTCAACCGGCAGGCGCCGGAGGCAGCATCGCGCACTGCGGTGGAGGTGCAACTGACCGCTGACGCGGCAACGCAAGGCAGCTTCATCGTGCGCTACAACGTCGCCGAAGCCGGCTGGCGGGCGGTCTATGATGCGGCGATCGATCTTGGCGACGGGGTCGAGGACCTGACGCTTGCCCTGACACGACGGGCGCTTGTCACCCAATCGACATCCGAAAGCTGGGACAATGTCGCCCTCGTGCTGTCCACCGCACGACCGGGCGGGGCGACCGATGCGCCGGACCTGCCCGGCGAGATTCTCGACCGGATCGAAGTCCAACCCTACGGAAATGTCGCAGCCCGCGGCAAGATGGAGGCGCAGTCGGTTGCGCCGGCAGCAGCGCCCTATGCAGCCGACGCCGCCGAAATGCGTTTGGAAGAGCCGATCCGCGAGGCGGAAGCGGCCATGGATACTGGCGGGTTCCAGGCAACCTACACGATTGCCGGCCGGGTCAGCGTCACCAATGCCGGCGAGGACAAGTCGGTGCTGATCGGCAACGTCGAGCACAAGGCCGCGCTGACCGCTGTCAGCGTGCCACGGTTTGATCCGGCCGCTTATCTGGTGGCGGAGTTCACCCATGACGGGGCCGACGTTTACCTGCCGGGCGAGGTGCTGCTGACGCGCAACGGCGCCTATGTGGGGCGTGGGGCCATGCCGCTTCTGGCTGCGGGTGAGGAACACTCGCTAGGTTTCGGTCCGGACGATTTCGTGGTGGTCGAGCGCATCGACGTTGATCGCACCAAGCGCGAGACCGGCATCCTGACCACATCGAATGTCGACCAGCGGACGTGGACATTCACGGCGACCAACCGGCACGATTTTGCCATGCCGGTGCGCATCATCGACCGGGTTCCTGCGAGCAACCAGGAAGACATCCGCGTCGAGACGCTGCCGCCGACCACCGCCTTCGATGTCACCGATCTCGATGGCAAACGCGGCGTTGGCGCCTGGGACCGGACGATTGCGGCCGGCGCGAAAGAGGAAATGACCCTCTCCTACCGGGTCAGCTGGCCCAAGGACATGGCGATCACCCTCAGCGAGTGAACAATCAGCGGACGCCGACCAATGTGGCGGGCAGGTAGACAATGCCCGCCGCCAGATCGGAAATGGCCCCGATCCCTTCGCCAAGAACGCCCCCGTCTGCAGGCTGCTGATGATCGGTCAGGTGGTCGAGGCGCAGCTTGCCCGATTGCACCATGGATATCAGCGTCGGCGACCGGGCAAAGGTGGCGTGGCTGCCGCGGCCGCCATCATTAAGCGTCGACAGGTCGATGACGGTGACACCATTGGCGCGCAGATCGTTGATGTCGACGCCTTCGCCGAGGCGAGGGTGTCCACCGCGCAGGCGCTGTGAGGCCTGCAGGGCCCGATCCTTTTTCGAGACCAGCACGATGAACGGGTCTGGCAGCGGCTTGATGTCACGGTAGAGCAGGTTGAACACGTCGACATCAATGTCCGGCGCGGCGAGGATCACGGCTTCTAGGCGCTCCAGCAAGTCGGCGCGGCCGCGCAGCGCCACTTCGCGCATCGCCTCGACGGCAAGCTGCGTCCCCATGGAATGGGCGAGCAGCACCACTTCGTCTGCGTCACTTTTGACGATGAGATCGAGCGTGTCGATCAGACCCTCGACGGCAAAGCGCATGCTGTCGCGGTCGTAGAGATAGAGCGGCAGCTTGCCCGCCGATGGCCAGGAATAGCTGACTGAAATGCCCGGAACGCCATAGTCGTGCCGCATCTGGGCTTGGCGGAATATGCCGTGGGCAAAGCTGACATTGTAGCCGTGGACAAAAACGAACACCGTGCGGGCACCGCCGCGCGCTGCCAGCCGCTCGTTCAACACGCCACGAAAGGCTTCTGCGCCGTCCAGCCGGCGCGCGGCGGTTGTGGCAAACTGCTTTGCCGGATCGGGCCGGGCCGCCGGGTAAGCGATGGTGCCGGCTTCGCGGTTCATCGGAACACTGATCGTCAGATCGGCGAAGGCTAGATCAAGCGACCGCTCACCGGAGAACATCAGCAGCGGATCGGGATCCGGCTTGCGGCTGGTGGCCACCAGAACGGGCTCGAGCGAAGCCTGCGCCAAGCTTGTGGCGGTCTCGAGCCCGAGCGTTTGCGGTCCGCCGCCGCAGCCTGAAAGCAGGGCGGCAAGGCCGACAAGGGCGCAAAGCGTGGCAATGGCTCGGCGAAGGTTCGACATCAGCGTGACCGGGGCGGTTTTGGCGGTTTTGGCATCTCAACGCGCAATCATGATGACGATCAATCCCAGTTCGCGCGCCGCGGCGATCTTGTGATAGGCGGCCGGTCCACCGGAATTGCGGGCAACGATGTGGGTGATGGCGTGGTCACGCAGAAATTCGGCTTCCGCCTGCCAGTCGCCGCCCGGCCTTGCCAGCAGAAGGTCGTGGCTGGCGAAAGCCAGCGGCGCCTCCGGCGGGTCGATCATGCGCACAAGAAAGTGCACATCAGCCCGTGCCGCAAAAGGGGCGATATGCTGGGAACCGAGCGCCAGAAGGACGCGGGCATCGTGCGGGATCGCCGTGACAGCCTCTGCGATCGAGGCGACGTCTATCCAGTTGTCGCCGGGCTGGCGCTCCCAGGGCGGGCGGGTGCGGGCTTCGAGCGGTATGCCGGTCATCTGTGTGGCGGCTTGTGCATTGGCGCTGATCGTCCGGGCGAAGGGATGGGTTGCATCGATCAGGCGCGTGATGCACTCGGAACGGATGAACGCTGCAAGGCCTGGCGCGCCGCCAAACCCGCCGACGCGCACTTCGCCGGCAACCGGCGAAGGTTCACGGGTGCGGCCGGCCAGCGACGTGATGATGCGCCATTCGGGATGATCGGCGACGAGTTGCGCGGCGAGCGCGGCGGCTTCCCGGGTTCCGCCGAGGATCAGGATGGTTTCATGCGGCGTGTCGTCCATCATGCAAAACCGGTCCGTGCCAGAACCGCGCCTTGCCGGTCGGTGACGATGATTTCGATCTCAACGCGCGCATCGCGCAGAACCGAGCGGGCGGTCGCTTGCGCCGCCAGCGCGACGGGTGAAGCCAGATCGATGCCGGCTGCTGTGGTGGCTTCAAGGACTTCCAGCGCGGTGTTGGCGGTCTTGAGGCGCTCTGCAGCTTCCTCCGGATACCCCGCTTCGACGGCACGCGCCGCAAGCCAGTCCATGTCGACCTGGCTGCGGGCCGAGTGCAGGTCGAGCGCGCCCTGCGCGAGTTTCGACAGTTTGGCAAAGCCGCCGGCGATCGTCAGGCGCGGCACCGGGTGGGCGCGCAGATATTTCAAAAGCCCGCCGGCAAAATCGCCCATGTCGATCAGCGCGATGTCGGGCAATTGGTGGATCGCCTGCGCCGCCGCCTCGGATGTGGAGCCGGTCGCGGCAATGACATGGGAAAGGCCTTCGGCGCGCGCCACATCAACGCCGCGGTGGATCGAGTGGATCCAGGCGGCGCAGGAAAACGGGTGGACAATCCCTGTCGTGCCGAGGATAGACAGGCCTCCGACAATGCCAAGGCGCGGGTTCCATGTGCGGGTCGCGATTTCCGCACCGCCGGGAACCGAGATCGTCACGATGAAATCGGCGGCCATGCCATGCGCAAGCGCCAAGGTCTCGATTTCGGCAATCATCATGGCGCGCGGCACCGGATTGATCGCCGGTTCGCCCGGCGGAACGGGGAGGCCGGCCTTGGTCACCATGCCGACGCCGTCGCCTGCACGAAAGACAATGCCGCTTCCCGGCGAACCGGCCGCAACACGGGCGATTATCGTGGCGCCATGGGTCACATCGGGGTCATCGCCAGCATCCTTGACGATACCGGCTTCCGCGTAGCCGGGCCCGGTGCGCTCGTGCGCCAGCGGAAAGGCCGGCGTTTCCCCCTTCGGCAAGGCGATGGTCACCGGGTCGGGAAACTCTCCGGTCAGGAGCGCGGTCAGCGCAGCCTTGGTGGCGGCAGTGGCGCAGGCGCCGGTTGTCCAGCCACGGCGCAACGGCCCGCCGGGCTTGCGCGCTCCGGCGTCGTCCTGCCCGAAATCCTGATATGGCGTGTCCGTCATGGACGTCTTATAGGTGAGCCATGAGCGACGAGAAAGCAGCTTGCGAGAGCATGATGGGCGCAGCATTGGCGGCAGCGGTCGGCCAGATCGGCATCCCGTTCCTGCCGGGCCATGTCTGGCTGGTCGGTGCCGGTCCGGGTGATCCGGGCCTGCTGACGCTGCATGCGGCACATGCGTTGTCTGAGGCTGATGTGGTCGTGCATGATGCGCTGGTCAACGAGGCCTGTCTTGCCTTGGTGCGGCCCGGCGCCAAGCTTGAATATGCGGGCAAGCGCGGCGGCAAGCCCTCGCCGAAACAGCGCGACATCTCCCTGCGGCTCGTCGAACTGGCTCGCGCCGGGCACCGGGTGCTGCGGCTGAAGGGCGGCGATCCGTTCGTGTTCGGTCGTGGCGGCGAAGAAGCGCTGACACTTGCCGCTCACTCGGTCCCGTTCCGGATCGTGCCGGGGATTACCGCAGGCATCGGCGGGCTCGCCTATGCGGGCATTCCGGTGACGCACCGCGACACCAACCATTCCGTGACCTTCCTGACCGGCCATGATTCGACCGGCGTACTGCCTGAAGCGATCGACTGGGCGCATATCGCCAAGGGTTCGCCGGTGCTCGTCATGTACATGGCGATGAAGCATGTGGACCTGATCACCGAACGGCTGATGACGCATGGCCGCTCGCCGGACGAGCCGGTCGCGTTCGTCTGCAATGCGGCAACAAGCGGACAGCAGGTGCTGGAGACGACGCTGTCGCGTGCTGCTGCAGACCTTGAAGCCTCCGGCCTCGAGCCACCGGCAATCGTGGTTGTCGGCGAAGTGGTGCGCCTTCGCGCCGGGCTCGACTGGCTGGGCGCGCTGAAGGACGGGCGCGTGCTCGATGCCGATCCGCTCGGCTTTCGCCTGCGGGACGAGGTGGGATGAAGGCGCTGATGATCGCCGCGCCCGCCTCGGGCAGCGGCAAGACGGTGATCACGCTGGCGCTGGCGCGTGCGCT
>JBGSWL010000044.1:0-7474 GCA_041752455.1 Roseitalea sp.
AACTATCCGACGGTACCGGTCGGCATGGAGCGGCTGCGCATCACGCCGACGCCGTTCCACACGACCGCCGACATCGAGCATCTGGCACAGTCACTTTGCGATCTGTGGTCGCAATGCGCATTGGCAAGAAAAGTGGCGTGAGCCGAAAGGACCAAGCCGCATGGTCGCCGTGACCACGCTGTCATTGTTCCGCTTTGACGGACTTGCCGCACGCGCCTTCGCGTTCGGCCAGATGGGAATGGCACGTGGCGCTTTGGCGCGCGAGTCGGGACTCGGCTTCCACAAGATGCTTGGAAGCGGTGCCGGGGCTGGGTTTTCCACCAAGCCGGACCTTTCCAAATATGGTCTGCTCTGCGTCTGGGAGAGCCTCGATGCGGCCCGCAGGGGCACGAGCCGGGGTACGGTCCATGCCCGCTGGCGGGGACGTGCAGGGCAACATGCAACGCTGTTTCTTGCCGCCACCCGTTCACGAGGCCACTGGGACGGGCGTGAGCCTTTCGCGATCGATCCGTTGACGCAAGCCGCAGGACCGATCGTTGCGCTGACGCGGGCAACCTTGAAATGGTCGGCGATCATGCCGTTCTGGGCGCTGGTGCCTGCCATTTCCGATGCCGCAGAAGAAGACGAGCACCGCCACTTCATGGCCGGGCTCGGCGAGGTGCCGTGGAAGCACCAGATGACGTTTTCGATCTGGGATGACGAAGCGGCGATGCGCGACTTCTCACTCAAAAGTCCGACGCATGGCGTTGCCGTGCGCCGCGCCTTCGAGGAAGGGTGGTTTGCGGAATCGCTGTTTGCCCGCTTCAACCTGCTTGCCGTCGAAGGCGCCTGGCCAGGGCTCGAGCGCTTTGCCGTTGAAACCGAGGCGAAATCATCATCGGCAGAACCGGTTCAGCCGGCAGATTTTCACGACCAGGCGGCCTGACAAGGATGGATAGGTTCATGGACGCATCAGAGGTCAGCCATCCGGCAGACGTTACGGATCCGATGATTCCCGGCATTGCCGCAGACGGTTCGCACTTTCCCATCGGCAAGATGCAAGCCCATCGCGAGGCAGTGTTTCACCTTGCGGTTTCCGTTTTTGTCTTCAGCGGTGACCACCTGCTGATCCAGCGGCGCGCCTTGGGCAAGTATCATTGCGGCGGTCAATGGGCCAATACATGCTGCACCCATCCCCATTGGGGCGGGGAAGACCAGCGCAGCGCCGCCGAGCGGCGCCTCCAAGAGGAACTCGGCTTCACGCTGCCGCTCACCGAGCGCCGCGTGGTCGAATATTCGGCCGATGTCGGCAACAGCCTGCATGAGCACGAACTGGTGACGATGTTTACCGCGGAAGCCGACCGGAACACGCTGGTCATCGCGCCGAACCCGGATGAAGTTTGCGAAACCGCCTGGGTCACCGCCGATGAACTTGCCGCCGACATGGCGCGCCGGCTGGAGGCTTACACGCCCTGGTTCCGGATCTATGCCGAGCGGTTTCCTGACTTCCGGGTCTGAACCAAACGTCCCAGATTTTGGTTTGTGAGCCCGTTTGCGCCAGAAAGGCGCGGCCGGGTTTTCCGCTTGGGCAAAAAAGAGAACCTCCGTTCGCAAGAACGGAGGTTCAAAGTGGCCGGGTTACGGCGGAGGGTCGGCCCGGCAATGATGGTGATCGCATTCGCTGTTCGATCAGGCCGGCTTTCTCTCTGGCGCAACGTTCAAAGGGGTTGCGCCAGAGGTCGCGGTTTCAGGTCGCAGGGTCACTGACCCCAGGACGATGTGGTCGAGTCCGGTGTATCAGGCCACCAGCTCGGATCCTCAGGCACGATGCCGTGCTTGATGCCCCAGACGGTCCAGTCGTCGACAACCGTGCCGGTGAGCAGGATGCCGATACCGCCGGTGATCGTGGTCAGCATGGCAAACCACCAGGCCCAACGGTGGATCGATTCCATCGAGGCATTGAAGCCCATCGTCCAGCGCCAGAAGAGGGCGGCACGTTCCGATGCGGTTCCGCGGTCGGTGATCTGTTCCAGTTCGCGCTCGCCGCCGTAGCGGGTGACCGCCAGAATGGTCGCGCCGTGCATGGCAAACAGCAGGGCAGAACCATAAAGGAAGACGATCGACAGCATGTGGAACGGGTTCCAGAACAGGCTGCCGCCCCAGACGAGCGAGAAGTTGTTGGTCCAGTCGAGGTGGCTGAAGATGCCGAACGGCACGGCTTCAGACCAGGAGCCCATCGCGATCGGCCGGATGAAGCCGAGGACGAGATAGAGCCAGATCGCGGCGGCAAACGCTGCCGGGACATGCAGGCCGAGACCGAGTTCGACGGCGCGGCGATACATCCGGAACCACCACAAAATGATGGAGGCCGTGATGAAGAAGCCGGCCATCAGCCACCAGCCGCCTTCGGCGAGCGGCGGAATGACCTTCAGGCCGTGTTCGGCGAGCGGTGGATCAAGGCTGAGCCACGGCATTTCCAGAATGAAGCGCACCGGGTTCCAGTCCACCTGTGCCAGGTAGTTGAAGCCGATGATGGAAAAGCCGATCGCAAAGGAGATCGCCGATGCCGTGCCGAGGAAGCCGAGATAGATCGGCCCGATCTGGGCATTGCCGATCAGACCGGCAAGCCATGAGTAGAAGGGTTCCTTCGTGCGTTCCCCGTCGCCGGAGCCGATCGAAATGCCCGCTTCCAAGGGTCCGCGGACCTGAACGGTGGTAAAGATGTTCTGATATTCACGCAACATTGTCGTTTCTCCTCAGCTCATCATCCACATCTGCGAGAACGTGCGCAGGGGTTCCCACCACTCGATCCACGAGCCGCCATAAATCGGGCCCGCCGAGATGAAGATGCACACGGCGCTCCAGAAGCCGGCGTTCAAGGCAAGCAGCAGGCCCACGCGGTGGATGCCCAAGGTGCCGACCGAGTAGCCGATCGTGTCGCGGAAATAGGTATCTTCGTATTCCGGTGTCTTCACTTCTGCCGGACCCGAGCGCACCGACTTGTGCGTTGACGGATTGGCAGCCGACAGAACCATGCCGCCATGCAGTGCAAGCGCCAGGCTGGTCGTGAAGAAGAAGGTGATCGCGATCATGTGCGCCGGATTGTAGTGGAAATTGCCGTACTGGTAGCCGGTGTTCCACACCCATTGCAGGTGGCTCATGATCCCGTAGGGAAAGCCGTGACCCCAGGCGCCAAGCAGCAGCGGCCTGAAGACGACGAGCGTCATGTAGGCAAACACTGCCACGCCGAACGCGAAAGGCACATGATAGCCCATCCCGAGTTTGCGGCAGATTTCAACTTCGCGCAGCGCCCAGGAAATGAAGGCGCCGACAGCACAGATGGTTATGATCTGCCACAGGCCGCCTTCTTTCAGCGGCGCAAGGCCAAGACCATATTCGATGGCTGGCGGATTGATTGAAATCAGCCAGAGATTCCAGGTGGGTCCGAGTGCAGCGCCATAGATCATGAGGGCTGTGCCAAGGCCCGCGAAGAACGCGGTCGTGACACCAAAGAAGCCCACATAGAACGGTCCGACCCAGAAATCGAAAAGGTCGCCGCCGATCAATGTGCCGCCGCGAACGCGGTATTTGCGTTCAAAGCTGAGCATAGCCATTGCCGTTACCTCCGAAGGCGCTCCCGGACGGCAGCCGGTTCGCCGTTGCGAATGCGGTTTGATCGGCGGTGGGCAAGTGCCGGGTCACCCCGGCCAGCCTGCCCACCGCCATGGGTGTCGCAATCAGCCGATCACGGCAGGGTTCAGCGAACCCTGGATCGTTGCAGCCCCGGTAGCCGGGTTGCCTTCGAACCAATTGAAGCGATCTGTCGACAGCAGGACGAAATGAATCATCACTGCGAGTGCGAACAGGAACACGCCCTGGACGACCAGCGTTTTGCGCGGGTCGAAAATCATCCAGATTCTCCACATGTCGCTTCTCCTTACGCGAGTATTGGCAGGATTGCAGAAATCGACTGGGTAACGCCTTCAAGCGAGGCGTAGCCATTCGGGCCGGGAATCCACGGGCGCCACATCCAGACGAGGAAGTGAGCAACAACGGCGATTGCCGTGAAGATCATCATCCCCTGGAGGTAGAACTTGTGGAACTCTTGAGCTTCGCCTTCCGACAAGCCGGAAAGCGAAACGGTGTTTTGACTGGACATAGAGACCTCCTAGTCACGTAAGCCGCTGTACCCCGCGGCCGGTTTGCCTTGGCACCCTTGCGGGGTGCCTTGGCGGGTTCACCGGTTTTGACGCCGGCAAGTGCGCCAGATCACGCGAGATAGGCGTAACCGGCAGCAACGCGGGCCGAAGACAGCGCTGCAGAAATCAGGGTCTCGCCATGCGAGGCGGCGCCCGAGGCGCGCGCCGCACCACTGACGACGAGGCAAGGCAGGAACATCAGCGCGACCAGCGCGCGGTATTCGAAACGGTCGCGGGCCCGCGCGCGGCGCATGGGGCTCATTGTGTGGTCAGTCATGTCGTTCTCCTTCTCCACTTCCGTTCGATCCCTTTTTGCGGGACCTGTTGCACCGCCTAGGCGGCCTTTCCCGTGACGAGGACCCGTCGGGCGCGGCGGACATCATCTGTCTCCACGCAATCCCGGTCTTCGTTGAGGGCAATTGTTTCGGCAGCATCGCGCAGCCGCTTGGCAGCCGAGATGCGAACCAGAACCGGTTCGGCCTCGACCAGACGGTCGAGATCGGCCTTGGCTTCGGCGCTCCACGGCATCGACTGGCGCAGGCGCGCCGGCGTTGCCTCGACCGCGTCGAGGTCGGTTGCCAAGGGAATGATGTTGAACAGCGCGTCGAACAGGCCGTTGCAGACTTCCTGGATCTGCCAGGCCGCGCCGGAATAGCCCATCACCGGCGTGCCGGTGTGGCGGCGGATGATGGCGCCCGGAAACGAGATCGGAATGTAGGTCGAGCGACCGCCGGTTTCGGCCAGGTACATCCGCTCGTTGAACGAGCCGAACAGGATCAGCGGCGGCTTTTCGGCAATCGCGGCGCGGATGGCGGCATTGTCCGGCTTCACGCCGGCGCGGCGCGCAAACGAAAAGGCGCAGGGCAGGCCCATTTCCTCGGACAGGAAATGGCGGATGCCGCGTTCGTAGGTTTCGGTAGCGACGATGCCGAAGGAGGCGGTCGCAAAGAAGTCCTGTGTGACCGAGCGCCACAGATCCCACATCGGCTTCAGCGTCGTGTGCTTTTCCCGCTCGATGAAGGGCTCGGGATCGAGCCCGAGGGCTTCGCCGAGCGCGCGCAGGAACGCCGTCGTCGAGTGGATGCCGATCGGTGCCTGGAAATACGGGCGCTCGAGCGCTTCGCAGAGCAGGCGGCCGAATTCGCGGTAAAGGCAAACGTTTGCGTGCGCGTCCGAGAGCTTCGGCACATCGGCAAGGTGACTGCCGAGCGGGAAGACCAGATTGATCTCGGCGCCGATACCTTCGACAAGGCGGATGATCTCGGCCAGGTCGGACGGCATGTTGAACGTGCCGTAGATCGGCCCGATGATGTTGACCTTGGGCTTTGCACCTTCGGCCACCGGCTTTGCCGGGCGAACCTTGCCGCTCTTCGGGCCAAATTCGGTCCACAGCCACTTCAATGCGCGGTCAGCGGATTGCCACTGGTCTTCGTCGATGGTGCGCGGCAGGAAGCGCTGGATGTTGGTGCCTTCCGGCGTCACGCCGCCGCCGATCATTTCGGCGATGGACCCGGTGACAACGACGGCCGGCAGCGACGGATCGAGCGCCGCACGGGCGTTCTTCATCGATTGTTCGGTGCCGGTCTTACCGAGTTCTTCTTCCGACAGGCCGGTGACAACGATTGGCAATTCATGGGGCGGCAGGGCATCGGTGTAATGCAGCACCGAGGTGACGGGCAGGTTCTCGCAGCCGACCGGACCATCAATGATGACCTGCAGGCCCTTGATAGCGGTGAACGCGTAGACCGAACCCCAGTAACCGCCCGCGCGATCGTGATCGATGATGAGGGTCATGTGCCCATCCTCCGACGAGCGAAGTCCGCGGACAGAGAAAGAGTACGGTGGGAACAAGCGAAGCGGTTCATGTGCCCACCGCCTCGCCGGCATCGACGGCGTTGTTCTTCTGGGCGGCAATGCGTGCGGCATACTTCTTGCGGAAGGCGTCATTGGCGACCGGCTTGTCGCGCCAGATGCCGGCGGTGTCTCCGGTGCCGACGCCGGCAAAGAAGTCGCTCATCTTGTCGAAGCGCGCCTTGTTGCCGATGGCCGCATTGATGACGGTCGCAATCGAACCGGCACCGGCCGGACCCATCAGCGGTCGCGCCGAGATCAGGTTGGTGAAGTAGAGCGCGGGAATGGCGCGCTCCTTGGCATACTGGACAACCGGTGTGGTGCCGATGGCGAGGTCCGGCTGGAATTCGCGGACGGCGGCGATGTCCTGTTCGAGCGAGGCGCGGTACTGCACCTTGACGCCCTTGGCTTCCAGCCAGGCGGCATCATCGGTGCTCATGGCAGTCTTCGGGCAGGCGGTGCCGACATAGCGGAGATCAGCACCGGCTTCGATCAGCAGACGACCGACGAGCAGTTCCGAGCCTTCATAACCGGACAGCGTGATGCGGCCGGAGATGGGGTTGGCGGCAAGCGCGCCGCCGATGGCACCGCGCATGGCGTTGCGCACGGCGTCGATCTTCGCCTTGGAGACATTGGCGACATCGCCGATGCGCTGCAGCCAGAGATCCGTACCGTCAACACCGACCGGAGCCGACGGGACGATCGGGCGGCCGGCAGCTGCAAACTCGCGCATGCTGGCGGTGTAGAACGGGTGGATCGCGGCAACGGCAACGCAGTCAAGCGCAGCATAGAGTTCGCGCCATTCGCGCACCGGAACGACCGGGCCGCAGGCAAGGCCCATCGGCTCGAGCATCGCGCCGATGACGACCGGATCTGCCGGGAACATCTCGCCGAGCAGCGTGATGGTCGGGCGCTCGGAGATGCCACCGCGCGGCGCCTGGACCGGGCCGGCAATGGCTTCGCTGCGGGCGTAGGCGAGCATGGCTGCCGAGAGCACATCCTTGGCTTCCGCATGGGTCGGCACGCCGAAACCCGGCACATCGATGCCGACGATGCGCACGCCGTCGATTTCCTTGGGCAGGCTGCGCAGCGGAATTCCGGAGGCGGACGGCACGCACAGATTGGTGACGACGATTGCGTCGTAGTTGTCCGGGTCAGCCATTTCGGCGACCGCGTCGCGAATGTCTTCGTAGAGCTTGCCGGTGACCAGCGATTCCGAATTGAACGGCACATAGCCGACCGAGCGGCGCGCGCCATAGAAATGCGAGGTGAAGGTCAGGCCATAAACGCAGCAGGCCGAACCGGACAGGATCGTGCCGACGCGGCGCATGCGAAGCCCGACGCGCAGCGAGCCGAAGGCCGGGCACATGGATTGCGGCTGTTCGTGCGGGCCCTTGGGGTAGTCGCGCTCGAAGCCGTCCATCATTTCGGCGTTGCCGCTGGCG
>JBGSWL010000045.1:0-4472 GCA_041752455.1 Roseitalea sp.
AACTATCCGACGGTACCGGTCGGCATGGAGCGGCTGCGCATCACGCCGACGCCGTTCCACACGACCGCCGACATCGAGCATCTGGCACAGTCACTTTGCGATCTGTGGTCGCAATGCGCATTGGCAAGAAAAGTGGCGTGACGCTGCGACGCCAGTTCAACGGGTAAATCAAAGGCCGGCGCAACGCCGGCCTTCTGCTTTTCAGGCGTCCAGCTCCGCCAGCACTTCTTCCGTATGCTCGCCCAGTCTCGGGCTCGGCCGGCTGTTGGCGCCGCAGGCGATGCCGTCGATCAGCACCGGCGAGCGCACACCGGGAATGATGTTTCCGGCGCTGTCGGTCAGGCTTGTAGCCAGACCACGCGCGATGATCTGCGGATCGTCGAACATGTCGGCGATGGTGTTGATCGGCCCGACCGGTACTGCCTTGTCTTCGAATGCGACTACCAGACCATCACGCGTCCAGGTTGTCGTCACTGCTGCGAGGGTAGCGGTCAGACTGTCGCGGTTGGCAACGCGCGCCGCGTTGGACGCAAAGCGCGGATCGGCGGGCAGGTCGGTCAAGCCCAGCACGGCGCACAGCCGGGCGAACTGGCCATCATTGCCGACCGCAATGATGATGTGCCCGTCACCGGTTTCGATGACCTGATAAGGCGCAATGTTCGGATGGGCATTGCCAAGCCGTGAGGGCGCCGTGCCGGTGGCAAGGAAATTCATCGTCTGGTTGGCGAGCGCCGCGCTCATCACTTCGAACAGCGCGATGTCGAGGTGTGCGCCGCGCCCGGTCTTCAACGCGCCGACCAGCGCCGCATTGATCGCCGAAACGGCATAGAGGCCGGTCAGGATGTCGGTGATCGCAACGCCGGCCTTCATCGGCTGGCCGTCGGTCTCGCCGGTGACGCTCATGAAGCCGCTCATCCCCTGGATGATGAAATCATAGCCCGCCCGGTCGCGGTAAGGCCCGGTCTGGCCAAACCCGGTGATCGAGCAGGTGATGAGCGCCGGGTGCTCGCGGGCAAGGCTTGCATGATCGAGGCCGTATTTGGCGAGGCCGCCAACCTTGAAATTCTCGATGACGACATCGGCCGACCGGATCAGTTTGCGCAGCGCTGCCGCATCATCCGGATTGGCAAAATCAAGCGCGACCGATTTCTTGCCGCGATTGCAGCAGTGAAAATACGCGGCCGAAAGGTTTGTGCCATCGGCACCGGTGATGAACGGCGGCCCCCAGTGCCGGGTCTCGTCGCCGCCGGCCGGGTTCTCGACCTTGATCACCTCGGCGCCAAGATCCGCCATCAACTGCCCGGCCCAAGGGCCGGCCAGCACCCGCGCCAGTTCGATGACGCGGATACCGGAGAGCGGTTTGCCCGGCACCGTCACGGTTCAGTGACCGGCGCCGGACTTCTTGGCCACTTGCTCGGCCATCAGCTTGCGCTGGTAGCGGCTCTGGACGATTTCGACCAGAACCATGGTGACGAGCACGAAGTAGAATGTGACCTTGTTCATCGCCTCGACCGAGTAGCCGAAGAACTTCAGATGCGCGAGGTGACCGCCTTCCGTGGTCAGCAGAATGCCGACCAGAAGCAGAACGAACAGGCCGACGACCTCATACATCCGGTTGCGGTTGAGGAAATTGGCGACCGTTTCGGCCATCAGCACCATGAGCACGCCCGAAACGATGATCGCCGCTGCCATGACGATGAAGTGGTCGGTCAGCGCCACTGCCGAAAGCACCGTGTCGAAGGAAAACACGATGTTCATCAGCGTGATCCAGAACAGCGCCATGCCGACACTGCGCATCGAGCGGTCGGCAAATTCGTGCCCGACCTCGTGGATGGCGAGCAGGTGGAAGATTTCCTTGATCGCCGTGTAGATGAGGAAAACGCCACCGGCCAGAACGATCAGCGCATGGCCGGAAACCGCGCCTTCGGCGATGCCGGGTACCGCGAACTCGTAGAACGGCTCTTCGAACATCGTGATCAGCTGCAGCACGACGAACAACAGGACGATGCGAAGCCCGATGGCGAGCACGATGCCGATGCGGCGCACGCGGGCCTCGTTGGCGACGCCAACCTTTTTCGCCTCGAGCGAAATATAAAGGAGGTTGTCAAACCCGAGCACCGTCTCCAGCGCTGTCAGGATGACGAAGATCGTCAGGTTCTCGAGCGTGAAAAGATTGGCCAAGAGGTCCATCACAATGCCTTTCGGTTGTGTTTGAGCCGATGCCTAACAGACCGCGATCCGTCCGTCATTAACTTGCTGCGTCGCGGCAGACCCGAAGTGCCCATCCCGTGACATCGGCGATGGCCACTTCACGGCCAAGATCATTCAGCGTTTCGTGCCGCCCGTCGCCGGTGATGCGGCACTCGAAGTCGGTGAAATTGTGCGCCAGAAGCCGTGCCTCCAGTTGCCGCACGGCCTTGCCCATCGCGGTCGCCGGATCGCATCCGCCGCCGGCGAGATGCAGCGAAAAATCGCGCCGCAGCGCTTCCAGCCGGCGGTCGTCTGCACCGGCAAAAACCAGCCGGAACACATCCTGCCACATCGAAATGCTGGCATCCCAGCCGCAGAGCGGATCGGCGATATAGGCGTCGACCTCCGCATCGATGCGGCTCAGCCAATCAAAACCGGTCCGACGGTTCTTGACGGTTTTCGCCCAGGCCTGAAAGGTCAGTTTCGGCAGGATGCGCGAGGGCACATCCGAGCCAAGGCGCATCGCCTCGAAGCCGAGCAGCAGCTGTGCCGCACGCCCGGCGATGCCGCCGGAAAAGTTGGCGTTCCAGATGGCCGCACCGGCATAAGCATCGCGATGGGCAAGCACCGTGTTGAGCGCAATCAGCCCGCCCATCGAATGGCCGAACAGGATCACCGGCAGGCCGGGATGGGCAGCCACTGCAAGCGCGCGCACCGACATCACATCGTCGATGACCTTGTCATGGCCGCCGCCACCGAGGGCAAAGACGGCGGGCGGCGCGTCGGGCGCGCGCGTGTCGCCATGGCCACGGTGGTCGTGGGCAAAGACATGGAGGCCAGCATCGGCGAGCGCTTCGGCAAAGGGCTTGTAGCGCGCCGCATGTTCCGCAAGGCCATGGCATATCTGCACGATGCCGACCGGCATGGCCTGCGCCGGTTCGTGGCGAACCGCAAGATCAGCGCCGGACGTCGTTTGCAGCCGGATGACTGTATCAAAGTTCATGTCGTCTCCCCTTGTGAGTGAGGAGACGACTGGAAGAAGGTCCCGTCAAGAGGACGGCTGGATCAGTAACGGAAAACCTGGTTGTCGCTTGCTGCAACCAGCGCCTCGGCCAGCTGCACATATTCGCGCGCGTCACGGCCAGCGCGCTTTTCGATCTCGTCAAGCTGCGCAAGCGCACCGTCGCGATCACCGGAGAGAAGCAGCGCCTGACCCATATAGGACCGGGCGAGCGTGTAGTCCGGATTGATCGCGATGGCCTGGCGATAGAAGGCAAGGCCGCCTTCGAGGTCACCGAGGTTGCGCGTCACATAGCCGAGATAGTTGAGCACACCCGCATCATTGCGGTCCGAGATCGCCAACAGCAGCGGCAGCGCTTCTTCGAACCGGCCCGCATAGGCAAGTGCGACGGCGTTGTCGAAGCGCTGGCGGTCATCGAGCTGGCTGGATTGTTCTTTCTTGATGCACTTGCCCTGCTTGTCGTCGAAAACCTCGTTCGCCTTGCAGGTCGGCTTGGTCGCGGCATCGTCAGTTTCTGCGGCAAAGCCCATCGCACCGGTCAGACCGAGCGACATGAGGGCGGCAGAAAGAATGAGGGTGGAACGGTTCATGCTCAAATCTCCCGGTTGTTTGGCTGCTGCGTTGTCTTCAGCATAGGACAGCAGGTGGCGCAGGGCCAGTAAATCTCAAGTGAGCGGGCTGCCGGACTGTGCGGTTGACCGCCGGTTCGCACCATTTCCACGATTGTCGCCGCGCGCACTTTGCCGTAAGCGGACACGCATCATCCTTCATCCGGAATAACCGCAGGGGCAAACGCCATGGCGCGCCAGTTCATTTATCACATGTCGGGCCTCAACAAGGCTTACGGCGCAAAGAAGATCCTCGAGAACATCCACCTGTCGTTCTATCCCGACGCCAAGATAGGCATTCTGGGGCCGAACGGCGCGGGCAAGTCGACCGTGCTGCGCATCATGGCCGGCCTTGATACCGAGTTCACCGGCGAAGCGTGGATCGGCGAAGGCTTCACCCGCGGCTATCTGGCCCAGGAGCCGAAGCTCGACGAGACCAAGACCGTTCTCGAAAACGTCATGGAAGGCGTTGCCGACAAGCAGGCGATCCTCGACCGCTACAACGAACTGATGATGAACTATTCGGACGAGACCGCCGACGAAGGCGCGCGGCTGCAGGATGTCATCGACAGCCAGAACCTGTGGGATCTGGAAAGCCAGGTCGAAATGGCGATGGAAGCGCTGCGTTGCCCGCCCGCCGACTGGCCGGTCGA
>JBGSWL010000046.1:0-13961 GCA_041752455.1 Roseitalea sp.
TCTGCACCAATCCGGGCATCGCCATCCTGATCGACGGACCGGACGCCGACGCATTTGTCGAAGCGGCCGACGCTGCCCTCAGCGCGGTCGGCCCGCAGACCATGCTGACCGACGGGATCGCGAAAGCCTATCGCGATGGCCGCGACCGCGTCGCCGCCGGAACCGGCGTCCGCGCCGTCCTGACAACAATGTGCGACCAGCGCCAGGCAACGCCGTATCTCTATGAGGTGTCGAGCGTCGATTGGCTTGCCAACCATGCGCTTGCCGAAGAGGTTTTCGGTCCGCTCGGGCTCGTCGTCCGCGTTCGCCACAGCGGCGAAATGCAGGAGGTGGCGCGCGCACTCGAAGGCCAGTTGACCTGTACGCTGCACATGGATGACGAGGATACAGCCCTTGCGCAAACGCTGATGCCGATCCTCGAACGCAAGGCCGGACGCCTCCTCGCCAACGGCTTTCCGACTGGCGTCGAGGTTGTCGATGCGCAGGTGCATGGCGGCCCCTACCCGGCATCGACCAACTTTGGTGCGACTTCCGTCGGCACCTTGTCGATCCGCCGCTGGGTGCGTCCGGTCGCCTACCAGAACATGCCCGCGGCGCTGTTGCCGCAGGGTTGGGAACAGTGAGCGCCAGAAGCGCCATGGCCGATATCAGCAAGGTCGGCGAAATCGGAGGCGTTGATGTCCTCGCCGTGACGCTGACCGGCAACACCGGCAACGGCCTCAGGGTCAAGCTATTGAACCATGGCGCGCGCCTTGCCGAACTCTGGGTCGCGGATCGCGCAGGCACCCTTGCCGACATCGTCCTTGGCCATGATGATCTTGCTGCGTGGGAAACCACCGGCAAATACCTTGGCGCCACCTGCGGACGCTATGCCAACCGCATTGCGGGCGGCCGGTTCGAACTTGACGGGCAGACGATTCAGGTCGACCGGAACGAAGGCGCCAATCATCTGCATGGCGGCATCGCAGGTTTCGACACCAAGGTCTGGGAGATCGAGGATCACGGCGCCGACCATGTGACCTTCAAGATGACGTCGCCTGACGGCGAGATGGGCTATCCCGGCACCCTGACCGCGCGCACCACCTACCGGATCGACAGCGACGGCTGCCTTGTCATCGAAATGACGGCGACGACGACGGCGCCGACAATCGTCAACATCGTCAATCACGCCTATTTCAATCTCGCAGGCCACGCCTCCGGCGACATCATGGACCAGCATCTGCGCATCGACGCCGCGTTCTACACTCCGGTCGACAGCGAACTGATCCCGACCGGCGAGGTCCTGGCCGTCGCAGGAACACCGTTTGACTTCAGAAGCCCGCGCGCCATCGGCGAAAGCCTGCCAAGCGAGGCAGCGTTTGACCACAATTTCTGCCTGTCGATGCCCACAGATGCATCGGGACTGCGCTCCTGCGCGGTCGCGGTCGATCCCGCCTCGGGCCGCAGATTGACACTGTCCACCACAGAGCCCGGTGTCCAGTTCTACACCGGTGCCCACTTCGACGGTGCCCCGGCCAAAGGTGGCGCGCGCTATGGCCGCTTTGCCGGCTTTGCCATCGAGACACAGCGCTTTCCCAATTCGCCCAACCTGCCGCATTTTCCCGCCGCACATTTGCAGCCGGGTGAAACCTACCGGCACCTGATGCGCTTCGATTTCACGCCGGACGCGTGACCAGACCAAGCTCAGCGCACCTGAGAGAACGCCGACAGACCATTGATATCATTGATGATATGCCAACTATGCCGGCCCCTTTTCGGGTCGGCGTTGCCTCCTGTGCCCACCCGTTTCCAAGCTCGAAAACGGGCTATTGCATATAGTAATACTTTTGCTAACGTGACCACGCCGTCTGAGGAGAATGGCAAAGGTTCACTGGGAGGAAACCATGAAATCGATCAAGACAATGATGCTCTTTGCCGGGCTGAGCAGCCTTGCAATGTCCACCGCCTGGGCTGAAGGCCTGCAGGGCAAAGTCATCGGCTTTTCGCAAATCGGCTCGGAATCGGGCTGGCGCGCTGCCGAAACCAGCGTCACCAAATCGGAGGCAGCCGCGCGCGGCATCGACCTCAAGTTTGCCGACGCGCAGCAGAAGCAGGAAAACCAGATCAAGGCGATCCGCGGCTTTGTCGCCCAGGGCGTCGATGCCATCCTTGTCGCGCCCGTCGTCGCGACCGGCTGGGAAGAAGTGCTGACCGAGGCCAAGGAGGCCAACATTCCGGTCGTCCTGCTCGACCGCGGCATTGAAGGCCCGGAAGATCTTTACCTGACCTCGGTTGCATCCGATCAGGTCAAGGAAGGCCGCGTTGCCGGCGAATGGCTTGTCGGCGCCGTTGGCGACAAGCAGTGCAATGTCGTCGAATTGCAGGGCACCGTCGGCTCCTCGCCCGCCATCAACCGCAAGCAGGGCTTCGAGGAAGCGCTGGCCGGCAAGGCAAATCTGACCATCACCCGCAGCCAGACCGGCGACTTCACTCGCTCCAAGGGCAAGGAAGTCATGGAAGGCTTCCTGAAGGCTGAAGGCGGCGGCAGCAGCATTTGCGCCGTCTACGCGCACAATGATGACATGGCCGTCGGCGCGATCCAGGCGATCAAGGACGCAGGCCTGAAGCCGGGCACCGACATCCTCGTCGTTTCGATCGACGCCGTGCCGGATATCTTCCAGGCCATGGTTGCGGGCGAAGCCAACGCCACTGTGGAACTGACGCCGAACATGGCAGGCCCGGCCTTCGACGTGCTGGACGCTTACCTCAACGGCAACACCGTGCCCGAGAAGTTCATCATCACCGAGTCCAAGCTCTACACCCCTGCCGACGATCCGCAGGGCGAGTATGACCGGCGTAAAGGCCTCGGCTACTAAGCTCCCCCAAAACCGAGGCTTGCCGCCGACCGATTGGTCCACAACGGTCGGCGGTTTCTCATTCGGCGGTTCGCCCGGCGCAATTGCATTGTCGCCGGGTTGAGCAGACAATCCGGCAATGTTGGGGGAATTGCGCATGTCAGACCATGGCACACGGCCCGTTCTGCAGGGCTGCGGGATCGTCAAGACATTTGGCCAGCACCGCGCGCTCGACGGGGTCGACTTCGATCTCTACGCAGGCGAAGTCCACGCACTTCTGGGCGAAAACGGTGCCGGCAAATCAACGCTGATCAAGATCCTGACCGGCGCCTATCAGCCCGATGGCGGTGAACTGCTGCTCGACGGCGAACCGATCCAGTTGCGCGACACGCTGCACGGACAGGGTTACGGCATCGGCACGGTGTATCAGGAGGTCAACCTCCTGCCCAATCGTTCGGCCGCCGAAAACCTGTTCCTTGGCCGCCAGCCGACCCGGTTCGGGCTGATCCAGCGCCGCGAGATCGAAACGCGTGCCCGCGATCTTTTGGCAGGCTACGGCCTCGATATCGATGTCCACGCCGAACTGTCCGAGTTCTCGGTCGCGATCCAGCAGATCGTGGCGATTGCACGCGCGGTCGAACTCTCCGGCAAGGTTCTGGTGCTGGATGAACCGACCGCCAGCCTCGATCGCAACGAGGTCGAGCGCCTCTACGAGGTGATCGGCGGCCTGAAGGCCAAAGGCCTAGGCATAATCTTCATCACCCATTTCCTCGATCAGGTCTTTGACCTGGCTGACCGGGTGACGGTCCTGCGCAACGGGCGCAAGGTCGCCACCGAAGCCCTGTCGGACGTCGATACCACCGATGTCGTGCGCATGATGCTCGGCAAGGACGTGTCCTTCGAACATCATCCCACAACCCTGAATTCCCGCACAAAAGGCCGGGTCCGCGTCAGCTTCAAGGGCGTCGGGCGGACCGGCCTTGCCCCGTTCGATCTGGCTGTGCACGAGGGCGAAGTTGTCGGCGTCGCCGGTCTTCTCGGCTCTGGTCGCACGGAAGTCGCGCGCCTGCTGTTTGGCGTCGATGCGGCCGAAAGCGGCAGCTTCACTGTCGATGGCCAACCGGTGTCGATCCGCAATCCCGCGCAGGCCGTTGCCGCCGGGTTCGGCTTTTGCCCCGAGGATCGCAAGCTCGACGGCATCTTTGGCGAATTGTCGGTGCGCGAAAACATCATCATCGCCCTGCAGGCCAAACTCGGCTGGTTCCGCGCGCTCAATCGCGATGACCAGATCGAACTCTCCGGTCGTTATGCCGAAGCGCTCGACATCCGCGCTGCCGACCACGACATGCCGGTGAAATTCCTTTCCGGCGGCAACCAGCAGAAGGTCATCCTGGCCCGCTGGCTCGCCATCGATCCGACATTCCTGATCCTCGACGAACCGACCCGCGGCATCGATGTCGGCGCCCATGCGGAAATCGTCCGCACGATCAACCGGTTGCGCGAAGAAGGCCTCGCGCTGTTCGTGATCTCGTCGGAACTCGATGAAGTCGTCGCCTATTCCGATCGCGTCGTCGTCATGCGCGAACGCCAGATGGTGGCGGAACTTGCCAGCGACGACATCACGCCGGATGCCATCGTGCAGGCCATCGCCGGCACCCATTCAAAAGAGAACACCCTGTGACCCGTCCGACTGCCAATATCCGGCCCGCAAGCCAACCGCCCCGCCCGCCGGCACGCCCGGTTTACGCGTTCGTCACGCAACCGCAGGTCATCGCGCTGGTGGCGGTTCTGCTGGTGAACTGGGCCCTGTTTCCCGGGTTCTTCACCATCACCTGGCAGGATGGCCGCTTCTTCGGCAGCCTGATCGACGTGCTCAACCGCGCCGCGCCGGTTGCAATCCTCGCCATCGGCATGACCGCAGTGATCGCGACCAAGGGTGTTGATCTCTCCGTCGGCGCGGTCATGGCCATTGCCGGTGCCGTGGCGGCAACCTTAGTGACATCCGGCGTACCGGCCATTGTCGCCGTGCCGGTTGCCTTGGCAGTCGGTATTGCCTGCGGCCTGTGGAACGGCATTCTCGTCACCTTTCTGGATATCCAGCCGATCATCGCAACGCTTGTGCTCATGGTTGCCGGGCGAGGCCTTGCCCAATTGATCACCGAAGGCACCATCGTCACCTTCTCCGATCCGGTGCTGATCTTCATCGGAACCGGCTCGATCCTCGGCTTCCCGACACCGGCGGTCATCGCTTTGGTGCTGATGATTCTCGCAACACTGGCGGTGCGCAAAACGGCGCTCGGCCTCCTGATCGAGGCCGTCGGCATCAACCGGTCGGCGGCCCGCTTTGCCGGCCTGTCGTCGCGCGTCCTTTTGCTGATCGTCTATTCGTTCGCGGGCTTTTGCGCCGCAATTGCCGGGCTGATCGTCGCTGGCGACATCCGCGGCGCCGATGCCAACAATGCCGGACTTTGGCTGGAACTTGACGCGATCCTTGCCGTGGTGATCGGCGGCACATCGCTGATGGGCGGGCGCTTCTCGATCCCCATGGCGGTGCTTGGAGCCCTGATCATCCAGGCGATGAACACCGGCATCCTGATTTCCGGCTTTTCGCCAGAGTTCAACCTCGTGGTCAAATCCGGCGTCATCATCGTCATCCTTGTCCTCCAGTCGCATCTGGCGGCGCGCTTCTTCCAGCGACGCCCTGCAGCAGCGAACCCGTCGTCGTCCGGACAGCAAAAATGAACCGCAGCCTGCGCCCGCTTCTGGCCACCACGGCCATCTTTCTCGTCGCGTATTTCGTCGCGGTCCTGCAGCATCCCAACATGCTGTCGACCCGCGTTCTGGGCAATCTCCTGACCGACAACGCGTTTCTTGGCGTTGCGGCGATCGGCATGACATTTGTCATCCTGTCCGGCGGCATCGACCTGTCGGTCGGCGCGGTGATCGGCTTCACCACCGTCTTGATTGCCGTCCTGATCATGTGGCTGGACCTGCATCCGCTTTTGGCTTTCGCGATCGCCCTTGTCACTGCCGGTGCCTTCGGCGCGGCGATGGGGGCGGCGATCCACTTCCTCAAGGTGCCGAGTTTCATCGTGACCCTGGCGGGAATGTTCCTGGCCCGCGGCGGCGCATCGGTCCTGTCGTCCGACAGCATCGGCATTCGCCACGAGTTCTATTCGGCGGTGTCCAAGAGCTACATCCTGCTGCCGGGCGGCGGACGCCTGACAGTGATCGGCATCATCATGCTGATCGCTTTCGCAGCCGCCATCGTGGTTGCCCATCGCACCCGTTTTGGCTCCAACGTCTATGCGCTCGGCGGCTCGGAAACGTCTGCCGCCCTGATGGGCGTGCCGGTCGGACGAACCACGATCATGATTTACGCCCTGTCCTCGACGCTTGCGGGACTGGCAGGCGTGGTCTTTTCCCTCTATACGTCCGCCGGATACTCTTTGAATGCCTTGGGCGTCGAACTTGATGCAATCGCCGCCGTGGTCATCGGCGGCACGCTCCTGACCGGCGGCTACGGCTTTGTCGCCGGAACCTTCATCGGCGTGATGCTGCAGGGACTGGTGCAAACCTACATTGTGTTTGACGGGACATTGTCGAGTTGGTGGACCAAGATCGTCGTCGGGGTGCTGTTGTTCATGTTCATCGTGCTGCAGCGCCTTGTCTTCCGGTCCGGACCGAGCCGGTCATGAACCCCGAAGCCGTGAGCGCCTGGACCTGTTAGAATGAGCGAACCCGGGAGCCTGATCCGAACGCTCTCCGGGCGGCAGACAGCGCGGAACTTCCATTCCTATGTGATCAACGAGGTTGGCCGCGCCATCGTCTCGGGCGACATGCCGGTCGGCTCCAGCCTGCCCAACGACGCCGAGATGATGGACCGGTTCGGCGTTTCGCGCACCGTGCTCCGGGAAGCGCTGAAAACGCTGGAAGCCAAGGGCCTTGTCGAAGCGCGGGCCAAGGTCGGCACAAGGGTGTTGCCGCAATCGCGGTGGAACCTGTTTGATCGCCAGGTTCTCTCCTGGAAGCTGGAGAGCGAGCCGTCACCGGCTTTCCTTGAGGCATTCGGCATCATTCGCCGGAACCTTGAGGTCGAAGCCGCACGGCTTGCCGCAAGGAACCGCGAAGCCGAGCATGTGCGGCTCCTGCACTACTGGCTCAACCAGCGCATGATCGCCGCCCATCAGCCGGAGCCGTTCGGCCTCGCGCAATTCGAGATCCACCGCGTCATTGCCGAAGCATCGGGCAATCCGTTTTTGCGTGCCGCTTCCGCGATCATCGAGTTCGGCGTTGCGGTCTCGGTGCTGAAGAAACTGACCGCCGAGCGCAACGCCCCGCCGCAGGGTCTGGCCGAGGCCGAAGCGCCACTTTACGCAACCCTTGTCCAGTCGGTCGAGCGCGGCAACGGCGATGCCGCTGCGGCAGCGATGGCTGAACTGGCGAAGACCGTCGACGCCCTGTTGTCCGAGTGACCGGATCAACCTTCCCTCTGGCAAAAATGACAACAATGTGATCTGCGACCGGAGCGATGGCGTAACACCCACTCAATCGCCCCCGCCTTGTTGCCTGCCCCCGAAATTTTTGCCGTTGAGCATGCCCTTGAAAGAAACCACCCCTCGCCCCGCGATCGTCTGGTTTCGCAGAGACCTCCGCCTTGCCGACAATGGCGC
Source organism: Roseitalea sp. (assembly GCA_041752455.1). Classification (GTDB taxonomy): domain Bacteria; phylum Pseudomonadota; class Alphaproteobacteria; order Rhizobiales; family Rhizobiaceae; genus JBGSWL01. Next base: position 7,508 of record JBGSWL010000046.1, read on the forward strand.
ACTTGCGGCGGCAGCCGCCGAAGGCCGGCCGGTGATCGCGCTTTATGTCATGGAACCGGACGGCCCGGACGGACTTGCCTTGGGTGCGGCGCAGAGATGGTGGCTGCACCATTCACTCGATGCGCTGGCCAGAAGCCTTCAGCCTCACGGCGTCCCGCTCGTCCTGCGAACTGGCACAGCCGTCGACGTGCTGGAAGCGCTGGTTGCGCAAACCGGCGCCGAGGCGATCTACTGGAACCGCCACTACACGCCGCAGCGCATGGCAACCGACAGCGCCCTCAAGGCATCGCTCATCGGGCGCGGGCTGGAAGCCCGGTCGTTTCCCGGTGCGCTGATGCATGAGCCGACAAAGGTGCGCACCGGCACCGGCGGGCCGTTCAAGGTCTATACGCCGTTCTGGCGGGCTTTTGGCACGCAGGTTCAGGTTCACACACCGCAGGAAGCCCCCGCAGACCTGATCGGCTATGCCGGCAGTCTGCAAAGCGATACCCTCGCCGATTGGAACCTTCTCCCGAAAAAGCCCGACTGGTCCGGCGGCCTTGCCGACGCATGGACACCCGGTGAAGCCGGTGCGCAGGAGCGCCTTGCCGCGTTCTGCGAAGGACCGCTCGATGGCTACAGCGACAACCGCAACCTGCCCGACCGCGACAGCACATCGCGCCTGTCGCCGCATCTGGCTTTCGGCGAAATCACCCCGGCGCAAGCCTGGTGGGCGGCCAAGGAAGCCGGGCGCATCCCGCACGGCGATCTGGAAACCTTCCAAAAGGAATTGGTCTGGCGCGAATTTTCCTGGCACCTCCTCGCCAATTTCGATGACCTGAAGACCGTCAACTTCAATCGCACGTTTGATGCATTTCCATGGGCTGATGACGAGGCTTTGCTCGCCGCCTGGGAGCGCGGCCAGACCGGCTACCCGATCATCGATGCCGGCATGCGCCAGCTTTGGCAGACCGGCTGGATGCACAACCGGGTGCGGATGATCGTGGGCTCGTTTCTGGTCAAGCACAGCCTGATCGACTGGCGCCACGGCGAAAAGTGGTTCTGGGACACGCTCGTTGATGCCGATGCGGCCTCCAACACCGCCAGTTGGCAGTGGGTCGCCGGGTCGGGCGCCGATGCAGCTCCATATTTTCGCGTCTTCAATCCGGTGCTTCAGGGCGAAAAATTCGACCCGGAAGGCCGATACGTGAAACTCTTTGTGCCGGAGCTCGTTGATCTCGATATGAAATATATCCACAAGCCTTGGGATGCACCGCCCGCCGTTCTGGCGCGGGCGGGCATAGCGCTCGGGCGCACCTATCCGCGGCCGGTTGTCGGTCTTGCGGAAGGTCGCGACAAGGCGTTGAAGGCGTACAAGGACATGAGGGGGGAAGCTGCGTGAATCGTGTTCAAGGCCCGGCCGGGTTTTCCACAGAACCTGGCGGAAGATCGCGCATTGCTGTCATCGGCTCCGGCATTTCTGGGGCTTCGGCGGCCTTTGCGCTCGCGCCAACCCACGATGTGACACTGTTTGAAGCGTGCGAACGCGCCGGCGGCCACACCTGCACCGTCGACGTCGATTATGACGGCGTGCCGGTCGCGGTCGATGTGGGCTTCATCGTCTACAACGCGCGCAACTATCCGCTTCTGACCAAGCTGTTTGCCCATCTCGGTGTTGCCCATGAAACGACCAACATGAGCTTTGCCCTGTCGCTCGATGGCGGCCGGCGCGAATGGTGCGGGCAGGACCTCGGCGCGGTCTTTGCGCAAAAGCGCAACCTTGTATCGCCCGGCTTCCTGTGGATGCTGCGCGAAATCCTGCGCTTCAACCGTGTCGCGCTCAAGGACCGCGAAGCCGGTCTCATGGAAGGCCGGTCGATCGGCGACTACCTTGTGTTCCGGCAATTCTCGGCGCGGTTCCGCGACGACTACCTCATCCCGATGGCCGCCGCGATCTGGTCGACACCCAAGGTCCGCATGCTGGATTTTCCGGCGCGGTCCTTTGTCAATTTTTTCGAAAACCACCGCCTGCTCGAAGTCGCTCCGCCGATCTGGCAGACGGTCAGCGGCGGTTCGCGAACCTATCTGACGAAACTTCTGGCACCGCTCGGCGATCGTGTTCGCACCAATGCACCGGTTCTGGCGGTCGAGCGACCGGCAGGCGGCGGCGTTGTCGTGACCTTGGCCGACGGGACAAGCCACGGCTTTGACAGCGTCATTATCGCCACCCATTCGGATCAGGCGCGCGCCATGCTTGGCGATCCCGATCGCGACGAGCGGTCGATCCTTGAGGCGGTACCGTACCGGCCGAACCGTGTCGTCCTGCATCGTGACGCTTCCTTCATGCCCAAGCGCCGCAAGGCATGGGCCGCATGGAATTATCTCAGCGAAAGCGCCGGCGGCGCCGATGGCGACGTCTGCGTCACCTACTGGATGAACCGGCTGCAGAACATTTCGATGCAGACACCATTGTTCGTGACGCTCAATCCGGTGCGCGAACCGGCACCCGGCTCGATTTTCGGCGAATGGACCTTCGACCATCCGCAGTTCGATGCCGGTGCCTTTGCTGCGCAGCAGCGGCTGACGGAGATCCAGGGTCGCCGGTCGACATGGTTTGCCGGTGCGTGGACGGGATTTGGGTTCCATGAGGACGGCCTTCGCTCCGGCCTTGCCGCCGCGCAAGCGCTCGGCGCCCGTTTGCCATGGGACCACACAACCCCTGATGCGGTTCCCCTTGCCGTGGCGGCAGAGTAACCTCAGATGATGGACACACACCAACCAGACATCGCCACTGCCTTTCCGCCGCCGAAAGCCGCGGCCATGCTGTATCCGGGCAATGTCATGCATGCGCGGCTGAACCCGTTCGGCCACCGCTTCAACTACAAGGTTTTCACGCTGCTGATCGATCTTGACCGGCTTGCTGAAGCGGCACGGTCCGCGCGGTTCTTTTCGGTCAACCGGCGCAATCTGGTGGCCTTTCACGAGGCCGACCACCTGCCCAAAGATGACAGCAGCCAGAACAAGAGCCTTGCCGCCTATGCGCGCGGGCTGGTGATGGCCGCCGGCGCGCCCGCCCCGCACCGCGTCCTGCTGATGGCCTATCCGCGCCTGATGGGTTTTGTGTTCAATCCGCTGTCGGTCTATTTCTGCTACGACAAAGCCGACGCGCTGACCTGCGCCATCTACGAAGTGAGCAACACCTTTGGCGAGCGCCACACCTATGTCTGCCCTGTCGAGCCCGGTCAGTTGAACGCCGCCGGCCTGCGCCAGGAACGCACCAAGATCTTCTATGTCTCGCCGTTCATCGACATGGGAACGCGCTACCATTTCCGTATCCTGCCGCCGGGTGACGACGTACGCCTTCGCATCTTCGAAACGGAAGCCGGAAAGCCGCTGCTTTCAGCAACATTTTCCGGCTCGGCGCGCCCGATGAACAGCGCGGTGCTTGCCGCACTGGTTGCGCGCCTGCCGTTCATGACACTGAAGGTCATGGCCGGCATTCACTGGGAAGCCTTGAAACTGTGGATCAAGGGCGCAAAATTCCACTCCCGCGGAAAACCTCCGATCGCGACATCGTTTGATGATGTCGCTGCCGGACCGGCCAAGTGACGGCCTCGATGACCAACAACCAGAAGAATGTGAGGCTTGACCCATGGCCATGATCGAACGGCGTGAAGATGCGTCCGCCCCGTTTTCTGTTGAACACCTGACCCCGGCAAACCTGCGCAAAACGCTGCGCGGCCTGCCGCTGAAGGCGCGACTGGCGCTGAAGGCCGCCGTGCACCTGCCCAAGGGTTCGCTGACGATCCACACACCCGAAGGCCGCGTCATGCGGGTCGAGGGCCGTGAAAACGGTCCCCATGCCGAAGTGCGCCTCAACAACTGGAACCTGCCGCGCCGTGCCCTTTCGGGCGGGACGATCGGCGCTGCCGAAAGCTACATGGATGGCGACTGGGAAAGCCCGGATCTGACTGCCTTTCTCGAACTGTTCGTCGTCAACGAGCAGATGGGAACCCGTCTTGCCGCGGCAGGCCTTCCAGCAAGGATCGCAACCCGCATCCGCCACTGGTTCAACCGCAACACCAAGACCGGCTCGCGCAAGAACATCGCCGCGCACTATGATCTCGGCAATGCGTTCTACGGGCTGTGGCTCGATCCATCGATGACCTATTCGTCCGCACTGTATGAAGATGGCGCCAACGATCTCGAAAGCGCGCAAGCTGCCAAATACCGGGCGCTGGCCAAGGCGGCCGGTATCGGCAAGGACGACCATGTCCTCGAAATCGGTTGCGGCTGGGGCGGGTTTGCCGAATTTGCAGCGCGCGAGATCGGCTGCCGTGTCACCGGCCTGACCATCAGCCGCGAGCAGCTCGACTATGCCCGCGAGCGCATCCGCCTTGCCGGTCTGCAGGACAAGGTCACGCTGAAGTTCCAGGACTACCGCGACGAGACCGGCACCTACGACAAGGTCATCTCGATCGAGATGTTCGAGGCCGTCGGCGAGGAATATTGGGCGACCTGGTACGAAACCGTTGCCCGCGTGCTCAAACCCGGCGGCAGCGCCGGGGCGCAGATCATCACGATCCGCGAGGATGCGTTTCCGGTCTATCGCACGCAACCGGACTTCATCCAGCGCTATATCTTCCCCGGCGGGATGCTGCCGCCGCCATCGGCGCTGCACACATTCGCCAAGCAGACCGGCCTTGCGGTCACCGCCGAACGCGCGTTCCCGCAGGACTATGCCCGCACGCTCGCCGATTGGCGCCGCCGCTTTGAAGCCGCATGGGGCGGGGTCAGCGCGCTCGGGTTCGACATCCGCTTCAAGCGCCTCTGGGAATTCTATTTCCACTACTGCGAGGCAGGGTTTCGCGCCGAATTCATCGATGTGCGCCAGATCGTCTACAAGAAGAAACCCGCATGAATCGATAAGTGAAGTCGCTGAATCAAGGTCTTTGCCTGCACGCACAAGCGCTTGAAAACGAACGAAAAAACGGATGGGCCGGACATCGTGACAGGCAAAGGCGATGAACTGGCTCCGACCCGCACGCATCTTGCGGCCTATGCCCTGCCGGCACTGCCGCTCGCGGCGCTGACGCTTCCGCTCTATATTCTCGTTCCGACGTTCTACACCGAAACACTCGGTCTTTCGCTCGCCGCCGTTGGCGCGGCCCTCTTGTTCGTGCGCATTTTCGATGCCTTCAACGACCCGCTGATCGGCTGGGCAGCGGACCGGTTCCGCCCGCGCTTCGGCCGGCGCCGCACGCTGCTTGCCCTCGTAGAGCGGCATGACCGCCGCAATGGACTCGATGACTTTTCGATACTCCTCTGCCGGTGCAACCATGGTCGCAAACTCCGAAGCGTCGCGCATTTCGCGCACCGCGTGTCGAAGCGCATCGACCTGCGGGTATTCCATGCCCGGCTGGTCGGAAAACAGTGCTCGGTAGATGCGGTCGAGCCTCGCTACGCTCGCCGCCGGCCGCGCCAGTTCTTCCTTGAGCGAGGCAAAATGTAGGTGTTCGCGCCAGAAATCGGCTGAGGCACTGGGGTCAACCATCTTCTCCATGACGGACAGCGCACTCTGAAGATGGCGTTTCGCCTCAATCACCCGCGTTGGCGAGCTGACCGGTGCGAGCGCACGCCAGGAACGCACGTAGTCCGACGGTGTTTGCGCGAATGCGAGACTACTGACGTACGCTACTACAATCGCAATGGAGTACTTCATCGCCGCCCCTGCGGGACATTGCCCGTCTTTCGTTCCGCTTTGAGTTCCGTGTCCGGCTCCGCTTCGCGCCACATCACCAACAAGCCCATCATTTCGTCGTCGGTCTGTTCGCCGAAGATCACGTCGGAATCCGGATTCGGATTGGTCGGATTGAACTTCGTGTTGTCCCAGGCGGCACTAATCTTCAGCGCTTCGCCGCCCTTCAGCCGAAGCGGTGTTTTGAACTTGTAGTCGTACTGCCAATTGAAGTCCCACCGCGGCACCGCCAACACCGGTTCCGTCTTTGTCGGTTTCTCCGCGTAGGAGACTTTCTCGACGAGAAAGCTTTTGCCACGGGCGTGCAGATGCGGACGCATCTCGAGAATCTCGATGTCCTTGTCGAAGGAAATGTCGTCTCGCGTCATCACGTGATGGCCGGCTCCCTTCGGAATGAAGAAGCGACCGCGCGACCGATAGAACCAGCGACTAAACACTTCACGCTTCGGCGGCGTTTTCGTGATGCGGATACCAAGCCGCGTCACGTCTGTCTCGGGTGTGCCGTACGGCGTGTAGTGCGCGTCCATCATCACGCCCATGCCCTTCTTGATGCGGATGGCATGGCCGGGTGGCAGGACGCGCGGTGCGATGCCCGGAACGTAAGCGCCTAGAATGGTGTTTGAGATCTCGAGCCCGTAAATCTTAACCAAATCCACCGCGGTCAGCGGCGTCTCGCTGTAGGGAAACTCATGAATCGCGAGGTGATGCACCGTTCGA